>JBGSZV010000032.1:0-8559 GCA_041750235.1 Phycisphaerales bacterium | reverse complement strand
TGCCCCGCCGCGCCCGCGGCAGGCGCCATCCGTGCCCAGACGTCCCGCCAGAACGCCGTCACCGGGTCCGCGGGCTGTTGTCCTTGCTGCTCGCTCATGATCGGGCTCCTCACGCCAGCGTCGAATCGAAAGAAAAAACGGCCCGGGATTCCTCCCGGGCCGCTCAAAGTCCATATTTCAGTTGCGCTTCGCGCTGCCGACCACGCCGGCCATCGACTCATCAACGAGCCCCGTCACGCCCTGCGCCGAGTCAAGACCCAGCCGCACCAGACGCTCCGTGTTCTTGGTCGTGGCGTTCATCGTGTCGTTCACGATGTCGCGCGTCGCTTCCACCATCGTGTCGACCTTGCGGCCCTTGGTGGTCACGCCCAGCATCGCCTCGAACGAGCGCTGCCACGCCTGGCTGATCGCGTTGATCTGATCAACGGCAACCTTGGTGCTCTCGTTCATCACGCGGGTGGTCATGTCCGTGAAGCCGTTCTGGAACACCACGCCACGCTTGGCGAAGTGCCCGAAGGGGTTCGCGTCCGTCGCAAAGCCCTTGGTCCAGGCGTCGATCATCTTCTGGTTCGAGGCCTGCACGTTCTGCATGGTCTCGGTGAAGAGATCAGCCATCACGCCAAAGCCCGCCTTGCCCTCAGCGCCGCCGCAGCAGGTTCCGCTGGTCGCATTCACGCCGCCGTTGTTCTTCTCAGTTGCCATCGCAGCCATCCTTTCCGAATCGCAAGCGACGCATCAGCGTCGCAGTTCTTTCACAGAGGCCCGCGGGAAGTTGTCCGATCTCCCACCCGGGTCATCCCACTTTATCGTCCAGATAGTGCGAAGTCAACAAGATTTGTGCATGTGCACAAATATCCAAGATCCCTCTTCCTGCCTCAAAAACGCCACCCGTCCCCCTCCTTCCCCGCCCCTATCCTTCCCCCGCACAAACTCGATCCCGCAGACGCACCACAGCCACCCGAGCCGCCCCCATGCCCGAACCCACCCCCCAGCTCCTCCAGATCAAGAAGTACCCCAACCGCCGTCTCTACGACCAGACCCGCAGCTGCCACCTCACCCACGACGAGCTCTACGACCTCGTCGTCCAGGGGCACACCGTCGTCGTCACCGAATCCTCCACCGGCCAGGACATCACCAACGTCGTCCTCATGCAGGCGCTCCTCGACCGCACCCCCGTCAAGCTCGCCGCCATCCCCCCCGAACTCCTCCACCTCGTCATCCGCGCCGGCGACTCCATGCTCCACTCCTTCTTCGCCCGCTACTTCGAACAACTCTGGGCCTCCTTCGCCACGATGCAGCGTCCCTTCACACCCCCCGCCCCCGCCGCCACCCCCTTCAACCCATTCGCCGGTTGGATGCCCCAGCCCAATCCCGAGCCTCCGCCTTCGCGCGAGGTGGACCATCCCGCCCCATCCGATTCCGGGGGCGACCTCCGCGACCAGCTCGCCAAACTCAGCGCCGAACTCAACCGCCTCCAGCAGCGTCTCAACCAGTCCGGCGAAACCCCGCGCTGACCACACGCATCCAAGCGATCACGGAGCCACTGCGCGATGACCCTCTTCCTCCTGATCCTCGCTTCCTACCTCGCGCTCGGCATCCTCTTCGCCATCCCCTTCATCACCATCGGCATCGCGCACATCGATCCCGCCGCACGCCACGCCCCCCTCTCCTTCCGCCTCCTCATCCTCCCCGGCGTCGCCGCGCTCTGGCCCCTCCTGCTCCTCCGCTGGATCCGCCGCGCCCCCGCCCCCCAGTGGCCGCGCGAATCCACCCGCTCCATCAACACCCTCCGCCGCCTCCACTTCAACCTCTGGCTCTTCCTCGGCCCCGCGCTCCTCACCGCGCTCATCCTCCTCATCACGCTCCGCCCCGGCACCGGCCCCGGAGCACACTCATGAGCGTCGCCTACAAGAGCGTTCAGTGGAACGCCCACAAGAAGCGCTACGACCTCATCCTCACCGCCTCCATCGCCCTCTTCCTCATTTCCTTCATCGCCATCTCCGCGCTCACCCACCGCGCCCCCACCGCCATCTCCGCGCCCATCCTCCTCTTGCGCGCCACCGCCGTCGCCGCCCTCATCCTCCTCCACCTCATCCTCGCCATCGGACCCCTCGCACGCCTCTCCCCCCTCTTCGCCCCCCTGCTTTACAACCGCCGCCATCTCGGCGTCACCATGTTCCTCCTCGCCCTCCTTCACGCGATCCTCTCCCTCGCGTACTACGGCCTCTTCGGCCCCATCAACCCCTTCTCCGCCCTCCTCGCCTACAACACCAACATCTCCTCCATCAGCGCCTTCCCCTTCGAACTCCTTGGCCTCGCCGCGCTCCTCATCCTCTTCCTCATGGCCGCCACCTCCCACGACTTCTGGCTCAAGAACCTCTCCCCCGCCATCTGGAAATCACTCCACCTCGGCGTCTACCTCGCCTACGCCCTCGTGATCCTCCACGTCGCCCTCGGCATCCTCCAATCCGAGCGCAACCTCCTCTACCCCGCGCTCCTCGCGCTGGGCATCATCACCCTCAGCACCCTGCACATCCTCGCCGGCCGTCGCGAGCGCACACGCGACAACCACGCGCCGCCGCCAATCGACTGGCTCGACGTCGGCTCAATCGACGACATCCCCGAATCACGCGCCAAGACCATCTGCATCAAAGACCGCGAGCGCGTCGCCATCTTCAAGCACGAAGGCCGCTTCACCGCCGTCTCCAACACCTGCGCCCACCAGGGCGGCCCCCTCGGCGAAGGCAAGATCATCAACGGCTGCATCACCTGCCCGTGGCACGGCTACCAGTACCTGCCATCCAACGGCCAATCGCCCCCGCCCTTCACCGAGAAACTCCCCACTTACCAGCTCCGCGTCGAAGGCAGGCGCATCCTTCTCAATCCACAGGCGCTCCCGCCCGGCACCGACACGGAGCCCGCCAATGCCTGACACGCATGACGACTTCTACGTCGGCTACCTCCCCGCGCCCCCGCGCCACGTCCGCTTCCTCCGCGTCTTGATCCCGCCCACCTTGGCCGTTCTCGCCTGCATCATGGCCGCCATCGCCTTCACGCAGCGTTCCCCCGGCGATGCCGTCTGGCACGACGCCACACCCATTTCGATCACCGGCGCGCTCTACGCAACCCCTTACCCCGTCCTCTTCACCGACGACAACACCGCATATTTCCTCGTCGAACAAGGCAAACGCGGCGCGCAGCAGCGCACCACGCCCCATCACGCCCACCGCGCCACCATCACCGGCTGGCTCCTCGAGCGCGACGATCGCAAGATCCTCGAACTCGTCCCCGAAGACGACGCCATCCGTGCGCACGAACCCGTGCCCGAACTCCCCATCACACCAGTTCCCACCTTCGCCCCCATCACCGCCCACGGCGAAATCGTGGATGCCAAGTGCTACCTCGGCGCCATGAAGCCCGGCGACGGCAAGGCCCACAAAGCCTGCGCCACCCTCTGCATCACCAGCGGCATCCCCGCAATCTTCGTCTCCACCGAGTCGGGCACACCCACCTACCACCTCATCCTCGACACCAACCACCAACCCGCGTCGCACATCACCCGCGACTTCATCGGCGAGCCCATCACCCTCACCCCCACCCTCGCCAAATGGGGCCCACTCGACATCTACATCATCAACGCCAACTCCATCACCCGCCCCTGACTGTTTCCCAATCCAAGTGAATTGAATCTCTCAGTGTTTCTCCGTGTCTCCGCGTCTCCGTGGTGAGTCTCTTCCCGCATCCAACGTCCGCGAGCGGCATCAAAGCCGCATGCACTACGACATCATCATCATCGGCACCGGTGCCGGCGGCGGAACCCTGGCCCGCCGACTCGCTCCCACCGGCCTCTCCATCCTGATCTTGGAGCGCGGCGACTTCCTCCCCCGCGAGCGCGAGAACTGGGACGAAAAAGAAGTCTTCCAGAACCGCCGCTACCTCGCCAACGAAACCTGGCTCGATCAGCACAATCAGCCCTTCAATCCCTACACCCACTACTGGGTCGGCGGCAACACCAAGCTCTACGGCGCTGCGCTCCTCCGCATGCGCGAGCATGACTTCCGAGAAGTCCGCCACTTCGGCGGCCTCTCACCCGCATGGCCCATCTCCTACGACGACATCGAGCATTACTACACCCAGGCCGAACATCTCTACTCCGTCCACGGCACGCGCGGCGCGGATCCCACCGAACCCTGGGCCTCGGAACCCCTTCCCTTCGAACCGCTCACACCCGAACCGCGCATCGCCGCGCTCGCCGATGATCTGCGCACGCTTGGCCTCCAACCCTTCCCCGTTCCTCTCGGCGTACGCACCGACGATCGCAAGCGGCGCGCAACCCCCTACCGATTCAGCAACTTCGACGGCTACCCCGACCTCACCCAGATGAAGGCCGACGCCCACGTCGCCGGCATCGATCCCGCCCTCGCGCACGACAATGTCACCCTGCTGACCGGCGCCAGAGTCGATCGACTCATCACCAGCCCCACCGGCCGCGAAATCACCGGCGTCCAGGCCACCGTCAACGGTCAACCCGAAACCTTCCGCGCCTCCATCGTCATCGTCGCCTGCGGCGCGATCAACTCCGCCGCGCTCTTCCTCCGCTCTGCGAACGACACGCATCCCCACGGCCTCGCCAACAGCTCCGGCCTCGTCGGTCGCAACTACATGTGCCACCACAACGGCATCGTCATCCATGTCTCCGAAACCCCCAATGACTCGCAGTTCCAGAAGGCCTTCGGCCTCACCGACTTCTACAACGGCGCGCCGGATTCCAAGCTTCCCCTCGGCACCATCCAGCTCATGGGCAAGCCCGATCTCGGCACCTACGCCGACCTTGCCCGCGTGAAGTTCCCCGGTCGTGATCCCGCCGACATCCGCGCCCACGCCATCGACTTCTTCATCACCGCAGAAGACCTGCCCAGCCGCGACAACCGCGTCGAACTTGCCGACAACGGCGCCATCAAGCTCATCTACAACGACACCAACCTCGAGGCCTACCGCCGACTCGAACGCAAACTCATCGAGTCGCTCGACGCCGCCGATCGCCTCCATCGTCGCGCGCCCGCCGACTACCTCACCCTCAAGCTCGGTATCTCCGGCGTCAGCCACCAGAACGGCACCCTCCGCTTCGGCGCCGACCCGCGCACCAGCGTCCTCGACACCAACTGCAAAGCCCACGACATCGACAACCTCTACGTCGCCGACGCCTCCTTCTTCCCCTCCAGCAGCGCCGTCAACCCCTCACTCACCATCATGGCCAACGCCCTCCGCGTCGCCGACCACATCGCCGAGCGACTCAACGCGAGCACCGCCTCCGCTCCCCACGCCAACTCGGTGCCGTGATCTTGGCCAGCCTGCGCGAAGGTCATGCCGCTCCAACAAACTGACGAACGCCACTCCCATGTCTTCATTCTCACTCTTCGCTTTTCGCTTTTCGCTTTCACGATTTCGACTCGCCCCATCGGGGCGAAGGTTTGTAGCCACGGGTGAAGTGAGCGAGTCCGCGAGCGAACGAAACCCGTGGAAACCATCAAACCTTCATCCTGCCCCGGAGGGGCAGCGGAATAACAACAAACCCTCACGCCCGAGCACTTTCAACCTCTCTCCATTTTCACTTTTCGCTCTTCGTTTTTCGCTTTCCCTCCTCCTCCTCACCGCCTCCCTCCCCGCGCAATCCGTCACCGCGGTGGAATCCATCTCCATCACCGTCAGCGATCTCGACCGTTCCCTCGCGTTCTACACCGAAGTCCTCAACTTCCAGAAAATCAGCGAGCGCGAAGTCCACGGCCCGGAATGGGAGAGCCTCACCGGCGTCTTCGGCTGCCGTTTGCGGATCGCCGAACTCAAGCTCGGCCAGGAGCGCATCCAGTTGATCGACTACCTCACCCCGCGCAGCCTCCCCATCCCCGACGACGCCCGCGCGAGCGATCAGTCCTTCCAGCACATCGCCATTGTCGTCAGCGATATGGACCGCGCCTACGCCCGCCTCCGCGCGCACAGAGTCGAACACGCATCCACCGCGCCGCAAACACTCCCCATCACCAACCCAGACGCCGCCGGCATCCGCGCCTTCTACTTCCGCGATCCCGACGCCCACTTCCTCGAAGTCATCTCATTCCCCGAAGGGAAAGGCGACCCCCGCTGGCACGCCCCGACGCAGGCACTCTTTCTCGGCATCGACCACACCGCGATCGTCGTCGAGAGCACCGACGCCAGCCTCGCCCTCTATCGCGACATCCTGGGACTTCGCATCGCAGGGACCAGCATGAACGAGGGCGATGAGCAGGCCCACCTCAACAACGTCGAAGGAGCCAAACTCCGCATCACCACCCTTCGCACCGACCACGGCCCCGGCGTCGAGCTCCTTGAATACCTCCATCCTGCAGAAACCCGCCCCGCTCCAAAGGATGCCCAAGCCTCCGACATCGCCCACTGGCAAATCAACTTTCGAGCTGGCCCCCATTCCGCGATCTCGATGACCCAGCGCCTCCTGAACTCCCCACTCGCAACTCCTATCTCACGCCAGATTCCCCAGCTTGAACCGGGAGGTTCATCGCTCCCAGCCCCGATCATGCTCCGCGACGTCGATCAGCACGCGTTTGTCATCACTCCTTCGGGTGGCTGAAACTCGCCAAAGTTCTGCAACGCCAAAGACTTGTGGACTTCGTTGGAACCCGCGAGAGCCCCGTCGCGAACTCTGCAATCGATTCAGCGTCCGAGAATCTCCGAAGATGGGTTCGGATTTCGCCGGACGCCTGTTAGCATGGGTGCAACGCACCGGCCCGCCGCACGCGCGCCAAGACGCCGTTCGGCCGGAGCGACCACTCGAACCCGCCCCGTGTGTTCGTGACCCAAAGTGGGACGCGGCATGGGCGCAACGTCGCGAAGGGCGCGCCACGGATGAACTCGTCCCCACTCGCCGAGCCGCACAGTGAACATCAGCCTCGCGCCGATGATGCCGGCACGACGCCAATCTCCCACAGCCGCCGGGTAGTCGTCGGGCTCACCACATTGGCCGCCATGGCTCAGGCGTCTCGATCCGCGCTCGCGGGCCCCCCGGCGCCCGTCGACACCGCCGCCGATGTCGATCCCTCCGCGGTCCTCGTCAAGCTCATGGGCCGCATCACCTTCGGCCCGACGATCGAGCAGCTCTCGCTCGCGCAATCCCTCGGTTACTCCGGCTACCTCGAACACCACCTCAACCACACCGCGCTCGACGACTCCGCCGTCGAAGCACGAGTCGCCGACCCGATCCGGCTCCCGATGGTCCCGCGCACCCTCGTCAACGACTTCGGCCCCGACCTCCTCATCCCGCTTCTCATCGAAGCCACCATCCTCCGCGCGATCTTCAGCCCCAGGCAGCTCTTCGAGCGCATGGTCGAGTTCTGGAGCGATCACTTCAGCATCTACGTCGTGGACGATGAGCAGCACGTCCTCAAAACAGTCAACGACCGCGACGTCATCCGCCCCAACGCGCTTGGACTCTTCCCCGATCTCCTCCAGCGCGTCGCTAAAAGCCCCGCCATGCTCGCCTACCTCAACGGCCAGCAGAATGTCGCCGGACTCCCCAACGAAAACTACGCCCGCGAACTCATGGAACTCCACACCATGGGCGCAAACGGCGGTTTCACCCAACAGGACGTCGCCGAAGTCGCACGCTGCTTCACCGGCTGGGGATACGTCCCTTGGACCCCAGGCACCGATTTCACCTACGGCACATTCCGCTTCCGCGCCGAACAGCACGACAACGGACAAAAAACCGTCCTCGGCAACATCATCCCCGCAGGCGGCGGCATTGACGACGGCCTCCGCGTCCTGCAGATCCTCACCGAACACCCCAGCACCGCCGCCTTCATCGCCCGCAAGCTTTGCGTCCGGTTCCTTGGCGACAACCCCCCGCAAGGCGCCGTCGACGCCGTCGCCGCGACCTACACCGCCACCGGCGGCGACATCAAAGCCATGCTCCGCAAGGTCCTGCACCCCGACCTGATCCACCAGGCGCCGCCCAAGCTCAAGCGCCCCTTCCACTTTGTCACGTCCGCCGTCCGAGCCCTGAACATCGGAGTCAACTCCCCAACGCCCCTCCGCTACTGGCTCGATACCTCCGGACACCAGGTGTTCCACTGGGGCCCGCCCAGCGGCTACCCCGATAATTTCGATTTCTGGGCCGGATCGCTCCTCCCACGATGGAACTGGGGCGGAACCTTCGGCAGCAACTCCCTCCAGGATCTCGCCTTCGACACCGCCGCCTTCTTCGCCGGGGCCACCGCGCCCTCCGCCGCCGCCGACCGCATCGACGCCCGACTCTTCATGGGCGGCATGAATCCTGGCGACAAAGCCGCGATCAAGACGTACCTTGCTACCAACGTGCTCAACACGTTCACCTACCGATCCGCCGTCGGACTCGCCCTCGCTTCGCCCGGTTTCCAGGTGTATTGAACGACCCTCCCGCGTGGAGACGCCTCGATGAGCGACATCCCATTCTCCGGCTGCGAAGAGTTCCTCCGCCTCTCACGCCGTGGTTTCATCGGCTTCGCCGGCGCCGCCGCCGCGGCCGCCATG
>JBGSZV010000031.1:0-9220 GCA_041750235.1 Phycisphaerales bacterium | reverse complement strand
CGTGTCGATGCGCTCCTGGAGTGCTCGCGGGGCGCGACGGCGCGCGTGCGCACGCGGTGTTGGACAGCGCGCGGCGCCGACATGTCGATCAGTTGGCGGTTGAACGCGTTGTCGCGTGGATCGACTCAGATCGGAGCAGGTTCACAGCAAGATCGCGGCGCAATGGCGCTGCGCGGATCACTTCGCGAACACCGATGCGGTCGCTTTTTCGTCCACGATGAGCGATTCAGGGACGTTCTGCTCGAAGAGTGACGCGAGGTTGGTGCGGTTGATGCGGTTGTAGATCTCGAGCGCCTGTTCATCGCTCAATGTGGGGCTCACGCGTGCCCGAACGATGCCCTTACATGGGTTGTACCAAAAAGCTGGAGTTGATCGATCAAGTGCGAGCCGAATCGGCGGATCGGTGAGTTCGCAGTCTTCCGGGGGCGCGACTTCGGCCCAGGCGCTGCCGACGGCGGCGAAGGGATTCTGCGGCGGATTGCCCTTGAACCACTGCGGATCGAGTGTCATGGGCCAGCCGCGGAGGGTGAGTTCGACCTTGCCCATGGCGGCGCGGTATTTCACCTCCTGGCTGACGCGATCGACGGCGCGCTGCGCGGCGTGGATCTGCGTCTCCTGGTGCTTGTCCTGCTGCTGGTACCAGTCGTAGAGGCGCCAACCGCCGACGACCATGGCCAGCGCCATCACCATGCGAAGAATGCCCATGCGATGACTCCCTGTCCGGTGCGCGGGGAGGCCCGCGATCTTCTCAACAGATGCAAATGGAGCGGGGCGGGTGCAAGCGCGATGTTGGGCGTGCGCGGCGGGATGTGCGGGCTGTGACGCCTGGGCAAGTTCCGGTTGAAGTGGCGCGGCGTGGCGTGTGCGGCTAGGCTTGCGGCACCTATGGACCATATTTCCACCATCAAGCTGGCGTGCGGCATGCCGCTGGTTGTCGAGCGGATTCCGGGCGTGCGTTCGGTGGGGCTGACGTGGCTGCTGCCCTCGGGCTCGGCGCGGGACCCGGCGGACAAGGTGGGTTTCAGCGCGCTGGCGGCGGAGATGCTCGTCCGCGGGACCGAGCGGCTGGATTCACGGCAGCAAGCGGACGCTTTTGACGGGCTGGGCGTCTCGCGCGGGACGGGGGTGGAGACGTTCACGCTGTCGATCTCCGCGACCCTGCTGGGGTCGCGGGTGAGGGATGCACTGCCGTTGATCGTGGACATGGTCCGGCAGCCTCGGATGGATGAGGAAGGGTTCGGGCCGACGAAGGAGCTGTGCCTGGCGGCGATCGAGAGCCTGCAGGACGACCCGCAGGAGCGGGTGATGCACACGCTGCGGCGGCTGCACGCCCCGGAGCCGATCAACCGCTCGAGCCTGGGCACGGAAGAGGGGATCGAGGCGGTGTCGCACGCCGAGATGCGGAAACTGTGGATGGAGCGGGCGCGGCCGATGGGTTCGGTGCTGGCGCTGGCGGGGGATGTGGATGCCAAGGCGATCGAGGAGCAGTTGAACCGGTTGCTGGAGGGGTGGGGAGGTGCGACGGGCGAAGTGACATGGGGGAAGCCGACGACGCGCGGGTACCACCACGAGAAGGATGAGACCAATCAGGTGCACATCGCGCTGGCGTATGACGCGCCGCCGGAGACGGATGAGGCGTGCTGGCGGGAGCGGGTGGCGACGGCCGTGTTGTCGGGCGGGATGAGCGGGCGGCTGTTCACGGAGGTGCGCGAGAAGCGGAGCTTGTGCTACAGCGTGTACGCGAGCTACGGGGCGGACGCGAAGTTCGGGCGGACGGTGGCGTACTCGGGGACGACGCCGGAGCGGGCGCAGGAGACGCTGAATGTCTTGCTGGGCGAGCTGCGGCGGGTGCGGACGCCGTCGGGGGCGATCACGCCGCAGGAGTTCCAGCGGGCGATCGTGGGATTGAAGAGCAAGCTGGTGATGAGCGGGGAGAGCACGGGGGCGCGGGCGAGTGCACTCGCGCGGGACTGGATGAAGCTGGGACGCCCGCGGAGCCTGGCGGAGCTGGCGGCGAAGTACGACGGCGTGACGCTGGCGGGTGTGAACGAACACCTGGCGCGGACGCCGGAACTGGGCGAGATCACGGTGACGACGATCGGGCCGGAGCCGCTTTTGGTGAGCGAGGCATGAGACGGTGAGATGGTGAGTGGGTGCGGTGGTGGGTTCGGTTTTGCGTGCGGGAGGTGGGCGATGCGGTACTCGATGAAGGTGGTGGTTGGAACGATCGTGGTGGCGACGAGCACGGCGATTGGGGGGACGCCGACAGGCGAGGATGTACTTGCGACGTACAACGCCGGGATGATGAATCTGCTGGTGACTCTCGATGACGATGTTGACGTGATCACGACTTCATGCATCGCCAAGCTCGCGGCAATGGACGCCCGAGGCGCCAGCGACGCGCAGCTCGAAGCAGTTGCGCTCGCGTGCAATCAAAAGGTGGTGACTCGCTTCGCGAAGTCGACGGTCAAACTGCGGAAGCTGGTGACGCGGACAATGTCGAGTCTGGGCCAACTGTTTGAGCCGGACCTGGTGGACCAAGTGACGGAGCTGGTGGCGACCTATGAGGATGTGGTTGTCGGGGCCACACTGATCAGCTTTGAATCCAATAACGCGGTTGCGGCAGCATTGGCGGCGGAGATTGCGGACTGAGCGACAGGGTGTGTCGCAGTAGGACTCGCGGACCAGAAGATCGTCTCAACGTGCCCACAGAGGAGAATGAGCATGAAAGTTCACGCGGTGGTTGCGGCGATGGTGATCGGTGGTCTGTCGATGCTGTCGTGGGCGGGGCCGGCGCCGACGCCGGGGGCGACGATCGCGGCGGACGCCGGTGCGGTGATCGACGGGCTGTTGCTGGACTACCTCGACGACGGGCAGGCAATCACGGATGCGTGCATCGCGAAGATGGCCGCGCTGGATGCCCGGAACGCGCCGCAGGAGGTGATTGAGGCGGCGGCGGGCGCGAGCGTGCGGAAGCTGTTTGCGGTGGGCAACAAGAATGCGGCGAAGATCAACAAGGTGACGACGCGCGCGGTCGGTCAACTCGGGAGGCTTCTGGAGGATGACGTCCTGGCGCAGATCACCAGCGTGCTTGATGATCGCGCGATGGCGGTGGGGGCGCTGTTCCCTGCGTTCCAAGACTTCTCTGATCAGATCGGCGCGGCGTTTGAGGCGGAGATCGCGGACTGAGTGAGTCCCGGCGCATGGCTCTCATCGCGGTGATTCGGCATAGTCAAGGCTCCGAGCAGCCTTGACCATGCCACACGGGGGGAGGGTGCAGGTCAGGGCTTGCCCATTCGGCTCACGACGACCGCTGCCAGCACGAGGCAGAAGGCGATGATGTCGTTCACGCGGAGTTTTTCGTGGAGGACGAAGACGGAGAAGACGCCGAAGACGGTCAGGGTGATCGCTTCCTGGATGATCTTGAGCTGGGGGGCGGTGAAGGCGCCGGCGTGGGAGATGTGGCCGTAGCGGTTGGCGGGGACTTGGAGGCAGTACTCGAAGAAGGCCATGGCCCAGGAGGCCATGATGGCGACGAAGAGTCCCCAGTGGGGCTTCTTGAGGTGGTAGTACCACGCGTAGGTCATGAAGATGTTGGAGGCGGTGAGCAGGGCGACGGTGGCGGCGGGGTGGTTGAGGAGTTGCATGGGGGGGGAGGCCTACCACGGAGACATCCCGGCGCGCCGGGATCTCCGACTCGGCACCGAGAGAGACAGGTGTGTTCAAGGCAGAGGATCGGACAGTGGCTGCGACCGGGTCGATTGATTGGTTCATGCGCAAAAGCAGCGCGATCTGCTCCGTGTCTCAGTGTCTCCGTGGTTTGATCGCGGGTTTTTGGGCACGGAAGCGGGGGGAGGCCGATTCATTGGGGCGTGTCTGTGCGTTCACAGTCTGGCGGGTTGTTCCGGTTTGATGCCGGGTGGCTGTACCTCGTCGCGGGGTCGGCGTTGATTGTGGCGACGGTGCTGATCCCGGCGGTGAACGATCTCGCGGAGGCGCGGTGGCACCGGGACCGGTGCCTGGCGCTGGAGCGGTACCGGTCGGACCGGTTGCAGAACTACACGGACTATCTGGATGCGCTGCAGGAGCGGAGCCCGACGCTGGTCCTGAGCCTGGCGGCGACGAACCTGAATCTGGCGCCGGCGGACAAGATGCCGCTGGAGCAGAGCTACGAGGCGCGGGCGTCGGATGCGGGAGTGTTCCGGGACCTGGACCCGACGCTGCACCTGCCGCCGGCCCCGAAGGCGCCCGAGAGCTCTCTGCAGAAGTGGGCGACGGATGAAGAGAAGCGGATGTGGGTGATCTCGATCGGCGCGCTGAGCGTGCTGTTCGGGCTGCTGCCCGCGAGCGAGCCGGGGAAGACGAACACCGGGCGTGCGGTGGACATGGGGCGCGGGATCGTGGGATTGTTTGCGGCGCTGGTGCGGAGGCGGGAGAAGGCGATCGAGCCGCTCATGCCCGATGAGGCGTCGCCCCCCGGAACGATGCCCCCCGGAAAGGTGCCGAGCCCTGCGCCGGAAAAGAAGCCGCACCGGTTGCGGCTGGTGGGCTCGTCGGCGGCGTAGTGCCGAACGGCGGGCGGGTTCCATTCGTAGAGTGATGGCATGGCGCACGTGAGGGGATCAACCCGACGGTGGGTGTGGCGCGGGGTGGTGGCGTTGTGTGTGGGCGTGGTGGTGACGTATGGGATGGCGTGGGGGTTCGCGTACTTCGGTGGGCCGGTGCCGCAGTTATTTGCGACGATGCGCCAACGGATCTGGGTGAGTTGCGACTCGGGCGACGAACTTGCCGAGAGCGTTGTGTTTGGCATGGTTGGCCGATGCAGAATCGACCTTGACCTTTCTCCCGCCACATCCGGCGCTTCGCTTTGGATGGTTCGCGAGTACGCGAAAGACTTGGCGCGACCGCGAAGCCTGGCCCCGACGACACCAGCGGTACGCACATGTGCGGCACCCATCACGCTCCATGAGTTGGGACTACCCATTTGGGTGCGAGCTGTCGTTCCCGGTGCTGATGGCCCTATCAAGAACATGAAGGTCAGCCGGATCACGGTGTTCGGTTCTGGCTTTCCGATGATCAGTCATGCTGGAATGACAAGAACTGATTTCGATGGAAAGACGCGGCGAAGTTCACTCGTGATTGTGAAGCGGGTCGCAGGCGGCGGTGACGAAACATCCATCCCCGTTCTTCCGGTACTTCCCGGGTTCGTGGTAAACGTGCTCGCGTACGCAGGAGTGTGGTCGTTGGCGTTGTGTGCCCCCGGTGCGGCGCGGCGGTGGCAGCGTGTGCGTCGTGGGCGGTGCGGGGCGTGCGGGTATGACGTGAAGGGGATTGCGGGTGGGGTGTGTCCGGAGTGTGGTACGCCGACCCCTCCGGGGCCGTGATTGAGCAATGGTGGGCGGCCGGTTTCCGGGGGTGTCGGCCGCCTTCGGCGGCCTCCACGCCCCGGCTACTCAAGTTCAGTCCTCCGGACTGAGCGCGCTGCGCGGATAGAGTCTGGGGATGCGGAGCGTGAGGATGTCATGGTGGCGGTGGGTTCGGCGCGGGGTGGTGGCGTTGGTGGTGGGTGTGGTGGTGACGTATGGGGTGGCTTGGGGGTTCGCACTGACTTCTGCGTGGACTTGCACACAGACGTTCCCGGAAACATGGCCGCGCCAAGTGCCGCCGCGATGGGCTAATCCCCTTTGGGCGAGCAACTGCATCGGCATTGGAGTTCGATGTGAAGCGGGTTCAACGGAAACTGGCTTCGGCACAGCTCACGACGGATTCTATTGCTGTGTGAAATCTGGCTGGCCATCATTGGGGTTGAAATCTGATCTCTTCTGGGAGCGCCGGCCCGGAGGTAAATGGCAAATTACTCAAGTTGATGGAAACGCTGGCTGGAAACTCGCCAGCGGAATCAAATTCCCATTTGCGTTGGGAGTCGTCGACAGTACACCGCAAGGAAGGGAGCGATGTCAGATTCAATTGATCCCGTTGTGGCCGGGATTCGTGATAGACGTGATGTTCTACGCAGGTACATGGCTGACGATGCTGTACGTGGTAGGCGCGGTGCGAAGGTGGCGGCGCGTTCGTCGCGGTCAGTGTGGTGGGTGCGGGTATGACGTGAGGGGGATTGCGGGTGGGGTGTGTCCGGAGTGTGGTGGCGGGGTTGAGGACAGGAAGAGGTCGGAGATGGTGAAGGAGTAGGAAAGGCAGGGAGAGGCCAGAGCCCTCACCCGACGTTGCAAAGCCAACGTCGACCTCTCCCATCGTCAAAGCCCGATGGGAGAGGAAGGGAGCACCGCGTGCTTGCGCACGCGTCTCTGATGGGTTACGCTCTTTGCGCTGTTTTTCCGTCATTCCTGAGGTGGTCGCCATGAATGCATCGCATCCGTTTGTTCGTCGCTCCAATGGGTTGCTCTCCGGTCTGCGCGAGCGCGGGGAGTACAAGAGTCTGCAGACGATCGACTCGCCGATGGATGCGGTGGTCAAGATTGTCGGGGCCGATGGGAAGGCGCGGGAAGCGTTGTGCTTCTGCTCGAACAACTACCTGGGGCTTGCGAATCACCCGGAAGTGGTCGAGGCGGGGATCAAGGGGCTCAAGGACTACGGCGCGGGGACGGCGTCGGTGCGGTTCATCTGCGGGACGTTCGTGCCGCACCACAAGCTGGAGGAGCGGATCGCGTCGTTCCTCGGGGTGGAGTCGGCGTACACGTTCGTGTCGTGCTGGACGGCCTCCGAGGCGCTCTTCCCGACCTTGGCCGAGCCGGGGGACGCGATCATCTCGGACATGCTGAATCACGCGTGCATCATCGATGCGATCCGGTTGGCGAGCGTGATCAAGAAGGGCGTGAACCGGTACGTCTACAAGAACAACGACATGAACGAACTCCGCGAGCGGCTGGCGGAGGCGAAGAAGGTGGTCGATCAGGATCACGTGATCTGGGTGGTCACCGACGGCGTCTTCAGCATGGAGGGGTCGATCGCGGACCTGCCGACGATGCGGAAGGTGTGCGACGAGTTTGGTGCCGTGCTGATTGTGGATGATTCGCACGGCACGGGGGTCATGGGCAAGACGGGGCGGGGGACGCACGAGCACTACGGCATGGCGGGTTCGGCGGTGGACCTGTTCACCGGGACCTTGGGAAAGGCGCTGGGCGGCGCGGCGGGCGGGTACATCGCGGGACCGAAGCTGGCGACGGAGACGATCGTGCAGCGCGGGCGGCCGACGCTGTTTTCCAATGCGCTGCCGGTGACGGTGGCGTGCAGCGCGGAGAAGGCGATCGAGGTGCTGGCGCGGGAGCCGCAGCGGGTGCAGAAGCTGCGGGACAACGTGGCGTACGCACGGCAGAAGATCCGCGCGGCGGGGTTCGATGTGCTGGAATCGCCGACGGCGATCTGCCCGATCATCGTGCACGAGACGGCCAAGGCGATCGCGATGAGCAAGCGGCTTTTGGAGCTGGGGATCTACGTGATCGGGTTCGGGTTCCCGGTGGTGCCGGAGGGGCATGCACGGCTGCGGGTGCAGATCTCGGCGGCGCATGAGCGCGGGCATATCGATTCGCTGGTGGATGCGCTCAAGAAGCTTTAGGACTTTTCACCACGGAGAGCGCGGAGGGGCACGGAGGGGAACACTGAGAGGGAATCCGTGTGTAAATCCGGGAGTCAGAGGACTCGGCGGGTGATGCCGTCGCGCAGGAACTCGACATTGAAGTTGATGAGCAGACCGACGCGCTATCGCGCGAGGCGCAGGTAGGTCATCAGTTGTGCGACGTGGATGGGCGCCACCTTGTCGACGCTCTTGATTTCAACGATCACGGTGTCGCATACGAGGAGATCGATTCGATACCCGCATTCCACGCGAACCGAGTCGTACACCACGGGCAAGTCCAACTGGCGCGTGACCGCGAGGTTGGCCTTGGTGAGTTCGTGTGCAAGACAGGCTTCGTATGCAGATTCAAGCAATCCCGGTCCGAGTGCCTTGTGAACTCGGATAGCGCACCCAAGGATTTGTTCCGTGATTGCTTCCTGCTCCAGCATTTCCTCTCCGTGAAACTCCGTGTTCTCCGTGGTGAATGCTTTTCACATCGACACGTAGGCGCGGAGGCCGTGGAGGCCGCCTTCTCGGCCGAAGCCGGACTCGCGGTAGCCGCCGAAGGGGCTTGCGGCGTCGAACTTGTTGAAGGTATTGAGCCAGACGACGCCGGCTTTGAGGCGGGAGGCGAGTTCGAAGATCTTGGAGCCTTTGTCGGTCCATACGCCGGCGGAGAGGCCGTAGGGGGTGTTGTTGGCCTTGGCGATGGCTTCTTCGGGGGTGCGGAAGGTCATGAGGGCGAGGACGGGGCCGAAGACTTCTTCTCTGGCGATCTTGTGGGACTGCTGGACGCCGGTGAAGAAACAGGGACGGCAGTAGAAGCCCTTCTTGGGCAGCGGGCTGTGGTTGACTTCGTTGAGGGTGGCGCCTTCTTCGCGTGCGTCCTTGATGTAGGCGTGGATCTTGTCGAGCTGCATCCGGGAGTTGATGGCGCCGACGTCGGTGTTCTTGTCCATCGGGTCGCCGACGCGGAGGCTGGCGAGGCGGTTGCGGAGCTTCTGCGCGACGGCGTCGGCGATGCTCTCCTGGACGATGAGGCGTGAGCCGGCGCAGCAGACGTGGCCCTGGTTGAAGTAGATGGCGTTGATGACGCCCTCGATGGCCTGATCGATGCTGGCGTCCTCGAAGATGATGTTGGGGCTCTTGCCGCCGAGTTCGAGGGTGAGCTTGAGGCCGTCGTTACGTTCGGCGGCGACCTTGGCGAGGAGTTTGCCGACTTCGGTGGAGCCGGTGAAGGCGAGCTTCTTGATGCCGGGGTGTTTGGAGAGCGCGGCGCCCGCGCGGCCGTCGCCGGTGACGATGTTGACGACGCCGGGGGGGAGGCCGACTTCGCTGAAGATCTCGGCGAGGCGGAGGGCGGTGAGCGAAGTGGTCTCGGCGGGCTTGAGGACGACGGTGTTGCCGCAGGCGAGGGCGGGTGCGAGCTTCCACGCGGCCATGAGGAGGGGGAAGTTCCAGGGGATGATCTGGCCACAGACGCCGACGGGGCGGATGCCGGGTGCGATCTCGGGGAGCTGCTTGGTGCGCGCGGAGGACGCGGTGCGCGGTGCGGCGAGTTGCGCATTGGGGAAGGCGTAGCCGAGCTTGTCGGCCCAGCCGGCGTGATAGAAGAAGTGCTGGGCGACGAGCGGGATGTCGACATCC
>JBGSZV010000030.1:0-3626 GCA_041750235.1 Phycisphaerales bacterium | reverse complement strand
GCAGGGCCGGACGCGCGACCTTCGACAAGCTGCGGGACGTCGGTGTGGCCATGCCCAATCCGGACCACCGGGCGACCGCCGCGGTCGCGACCGACAGCCCCTTCTCCGGTAAGACCATCGTCCTCACCGGCACCCTTGAAGCCTTCGACCGAACCGCCCTGACCGAGCGCCTGGAATCGCTGGGCGCCAAGGTCAGCGGATCGGTCTCAAAGCAGACCGATCTGGTTATCGCCGGGGAATCGGCGGGCTCGAAACTCGAGAAGGCCCGGGAGCTGGGAATCGAGGTCTGGAACGAGAAACGCCTCCTTGAGACGCTCCCCGATTGAACCGATAACGAACTTCCGGGTCTGGGGAGGCGAGCGACTGCCTCAGCCCGCTGCGTCCACCTTTCAGGGGCATCATGCAGAACGTCGAGTACAAGGCCGAACTCCGCGACATCGAGCTGGCGCGCAGCCTCTGTCGTGGCCTTGGCGCCAAGTACGTCGGCGAACTCACGCAGATCGACACCTACTACCGTGTGCCCGACGGCCGCCTCAAGAAGCGCGAGGCCACCGGCGAGCCGACCGAGTACATCTTCTACCACCGCCTCAATCGCTCGCGTCCCAAGCTCAGCCACTTCACGATCTACTCCGAGCACGAGGCCCGCGTCCGCTTCGGCGAGCGCCCGCTCCCCGTGTGGTTGATCGTCCGCAAGCAGCGCGAGATCTGGATGTACCAGAACGTTCGGCTGCACCTGGACCGCGTGGAACACCTGGGCAACTTCTTTGAAGCCGAGGCGCTCGTCATGCCGTCGCAGCACGTCGGCAAATGCCACGAGCGCATCGCGCAGATCCGCGAGCAGTTCGGGCTCGCGCTCGGCGAGCCGGTCTCCACGAGCTACAGCGACATGATGGCGCTCGAACTCGAGACCGCCGACGAACCGCGCCCGCAATAGCCTTCAAAAAATCGCCGCGTCGAGATCGATCGTCGCGCCGCCGATCTGCGGGCGTGCCTCGCCCTCCTTCGGCGGCCGGTGCTCGCGGAGCAGCTTGATGAGCGTTGTGAAGTCGTCCGGCGCGGGCGCGGTGAAGACCAGCTTCTCAAGCGACTTGGGGTGCGCGATCCCCAGCACGCAGGCGTGCAGCGCCTGGCGCATCATGAGTTCCTGCCCCGCCGGCACCGGCTTGCCGGTCACGCCGCGATTGAACTGCTCGCCGCGGAGATGGTGGCCGCCGTACATGTCGTCGCCGACAAGCGGAAACCCGACATGGCTCATGTGGACGCGGATCTGGTGCGTCCGCCCGGTCTTGAGTTCCAGTTCCACCAGCGTGTACCCGCGGAAGCGTTCGCGCACGCGGTAGATCGTGACCGCGGGCTTCCCCAGTTCATCATGGCGCACCACCTGCTTCTCGCGCATCCCCTTGGCCTTGCTGGGGTGCGGCCCGATCGGGTGCTCCAGCACATCCGCCAGCGGCAGCTTCTCTTCGATCTCGCCCTCGACCAGCGCCAAATACCGCTTGTCCACCCGGCGTTCCTCGAACTGCCGCCCGAGCTTCCAGTGCGCCTCGTCGTCCTTGGCGACCACCATCACGCCGGAGGTGTGCTTGTCGAGTCGGTGCACCACGCCCGGCCGCGCGAACTCCTTGCCGACCGTGGACAACCCGCCGACAACCTCGCCCCGCGTGCGGAAGTGGTGCACGAGCGCGTTGAGGAGCGTCCCGGAGTTGTGGCTCCGCGCCGGGTGCACGATCAGATCGGCCTGCTTGTTGATGACGATCATCACATCGTCCTCGTACAGCACGCTCAGCGGGATATCTTCCGGTTGTATCTCCGTCGACGGCGGCGGCGGCACCACCACTTCCACCACATCACCCAGGTGCAGCTTCGTGGACGCCTTGGGCACCCGGCGGTTCACCGTCACCCCGCCCACTTCGATCAGCCGCTGGAGCTGATTACGGCTCATGAACGTGATGCGGTCGGTCAGGTACTTGTCGAGCCGCTTGTCGAGGTCGCGCGTGAGCTTGAAGGTCACCCGCCGCAGCCCCTCGCCTTCACCCTCCGCACCCTCTTCTCCGCCCGCGCCGATGGAATCGCGGATCGCATCCGGATCCACTTTGCCGCCGGGCAGGATGAAGTCTTCCCCGTTCAGCGCTTGATCATCAGCGCCGGGGTGTGTGCGGGAGGGCATGCGATCTCTTCGTTCGTACCGGCGTTACGGCACCTTCTGGCTGGGCGGCACTTCGACAGGCTTGCCGGCCTCGTCGGTCGCGCCCGGGGCCGGGGCGGGGGCCGGGGCGGGAGGAGGCGTGCCGATCGGCTGGTTGGGGTCCTGGCCGTCCACCGGAATGAGCTGCCCGCTCTTGCGAAGTTCTTCCAGCTCATCCATGGTGAGGTTGATCTGTCGGCCGCCGGTGCCGCTCTTGAGATCGAACTGGCCCATGCCCGGGATGCTCATGGGTGCATCGCCCGGCTTCATGACCTTCGGCAAATCGGACGCCGCGTACAACTTCACCGGGGTCAGCACGCGGTCCACCGACGCAGAGCGCGTGGTCGCGATGGCGACCATGTCGGTCAGGCCGGCGTTCTTCGCCGCGGCCTGATATTCGTCGAGGTACTTCTTGGCGGTGGCGGCATCGTTTGCGTTAAGAGCCGCGGTCGCGAGGTTCCAGCGGGCGCGCTGCGCGGCGACGATCTGAGCCTTGTCGTTGCCGATCTCAGCGAGCACATCCTTGAGCAGCGTGTCGGCCTTCTGCAGCATTTCCTTGGTCTGCGCCTCGGTCAGTTCCTGCGGGGCGGCGGTGGCTGTGGGGTCGGTGGGAAGCGCGCTGCCGCGGCGTGCTGAATCGAGGTAGTGCTCAGCCGCCGCGAGCGTGGCGAGCTGCCACACCGCGCCCTGGCCCTTGTGATCGGACGCCGTCTTGAGCAGCGTGTCGGGATTGTTCGAAGCGATCGCCGCGCCCAGATCCGCAAACGCCTGGTCGCGGGTGTTGTTCTTGTGCATCGTCCAGCGCTGCCAGCCGACGTAGGACAGCACGACCGCGAGCATGGCGTACAGCCCGTACGTGCCGTACTTCTTCAGGAAGTCGATGAAGTCGGTGTTGAGACGCGACTCCTGCAGACCTGCACCGACCTGCACCTGTTGCTGACGATCGTCCATGGCGAAGAAACCTCTTGTGACGGAGCGGAGGAAAACGAGCCCCTAACAGTATCGCCCCGGCGGCGCCTCCGCGACCCCGTTTTCTTCCAGCAGAGGATGGAAATGCCACGCCGATGGGTCCGAAATCAGTTCTTGGGGCACCAGAGCCTCCCGAACCGATTCCGCCAACCGCTGGATCCCGTCGCCCCGCTCGGCGGCCGTCGCAACGTCGCTCCCCGGAGCGATTTCCCGGTCGCACTTCGTGCCGCAGCGGATCACCGGAACCCCCGACACGCCCCACGCCGAGGGCGAAGCGAACCCGTGCTCGGCATCGCCGCACAGCACAACGAGATCCGCATCCGCGACACGCCTTCGCGCGATCGCAAAGGCTTCGGCTTCGATCGCGCTCGCACCCTCGGGCCGCAATCCGGGGGTGTCGACCCAGTGGACCAACAGACCACCGAGATCCAGCGTCGCGCCAACATGGTCGCGCGTCGTCCCCGCTTCCGGG
>JBGSZV010000029.1:0-17965 GCA_041750235.1 Phycisphaerales bacterium | reverse complement strand
GGCGCTGATGCGGAAGCAGCGGGATGCGTTGTCGGGTGTCATGATCAAGGAGGCGGGCAAGACGTGGAAGGAAGCGGACGCGGATGTCTGCGAGGCGATCGACTTCTGCGAGTACTACGCGCGTGAGGCGGTGCCGCTCTTTGAGCGCCAGCGGTTGGGGCGGTTCATCGGGGAACTGGACGAACAGTGGCACCAGCCGCGCGGGGTGTGCGCGGTGATCTCGCCGTGGAACTTCCCCTTGGCGATCTGCTGCGGCATGACGGTGGCGGCGCTGGTGACGGGGAACACGGTCGTCGTGAAGCCCGCGGAACAGACGCCGGGCATCGCGTCGATCATGGCCGACATCCTGTGGGAAGCGGGCTGCCCGCGCGAGGCGCTGCACTTCCTGCCGGGCGTGGGCGAGACGACGGGCGCGGCACTGGTGCGCGATCCGCGTGTCGCGGTGATCGCGTTCACGGGGTCCAAGGCGGTGGGGCTCGACATCATCAAGTCGGCGGGCGTGACCGGGGCCGACCAGACGCACGTGAAGAAGGTGGTCTGCGAAATGGGCGGCAAGAATGCCGTCATCATTGATGAGAGTGCTGATCTTGATGAGGCGGTGCTGGGCGTGCGGCACTCGGCGTTCGGGTTCCAGGGGCAGAAGTGCTCGGCGTGCTCGCGGGTGATCGTGGTGGACCCGACGCCGGAGGGCGCTGCGCACGACCACTTCGTTGAGCGGCTGGTGGAATCGACCAAAGCACTGGTGGTCGGCGATTCGTCGCTGCCGGGGACCGACGTCGGGCCGGTGATCGATGAGGAATCGCGGAAGAAGATCCTGCACTTCATCGAGCGCGGAAAGGCGCAGTCGAAGCTGGCGCTGGGAATGGAAGTGCCGTCGGGTCTTGCGGAGCGGACGGGTCGGGCGTTTGTCGGGCCGCACATCTTCACGGGTGTTCTTCCGGAGCATGACATTGCGCGGGAGGAGATCTTCGGGCCGGTGCTGGCGGTGATGCGGGCGCGGTCGTTTGATGAAGCGCTGGCGATGGCGAACGCGAGCATCTACAAGCTGACGGGCGGGGTGTTCAGCCGGAAGCCGTCGCATCTGGAGCGGGCGAAGCGCGAGTTCCGGGTCGGCAATCTTTATCTGAATCGCGGCATCACGGGAGCGCTGGTGGCGCGGCAGCCGTTCGGCGGGTTCGGGATGTCGGGCGTGGGGTCGAAGGCGGGCGGGGATGAGTACCTGCTGCAGTTCGTCGAGCCGCGTGCGAGCTGCGAGAACACGCTGCGGCGCGGGTTTGCACCGGAACTCTGATTACTTCAGCGCTGCGCCGCACTGAGAGCAGAATGGGCCGTTGGAAGACCTTCGCGCGCCGCAGCCGGGGCACCGGTCGCTGGCGGGGGCGGCGTGGTGCGATCGTTCATCAACGATCGGGCTGTCTGGGTCGATGCGACGGACGCCTTTGACGCCGCGTGTTACGGCGGAGAAGAGGATGAAACCGCCAATGGCGGCGAAGACGACGCCGAAGATCGGGAAGATGATCGGCGCTCCCAGCCCGCCCGATCCGACGGCGAAGGCGATGCCGCCGGCGATGAAGAGGACCAGGAAGAGGACGACGCCGGGCTTGACGCGGGGGTACTTGCGTACTGCGTCGGGGAATCGCTCGGGTTTGTTGAATGGGGTGGTTGGCATGGCTCGGTGGAAGTGATCATAGGTTCGCCGGCGGGTTCCTGAGGAACGACGCGTGGAACGGGGCGGCCGCGGTAGATGAGGGAGGCGGCCTTGCGCGCGGTTTCGCGCTGGCCGGTGGTGTCGATGTCGCCGCGCGTGCCGTGGGACGCGAGGGCGGTCATGCAGTCGATGCGTGCATGGATCTCAAGGGATTTGAGGCGGACCTCGGCGGCGGCGTCGATGCGTTCGATGCGGGCGCGGATGTCGGGATGATCGAGGAGTTCGATGATGTCGGAGACGGAGACGTCGAGCGCGGCCGCCATGTTGATGAAGGAGGAGGCGGGGTCGTAGTACATGGTGATGAGGAGATTGATTTGCTCGGTGTCCATGATGCGGAGGGTAGACGGGGGTGGCCAGTGGGCAAGGGGGAGGCGGCGAAGTGGAGGGGGGAAAGGGAAGAATTTGGGCGCATGTGCGGGGTTTGGGCGCGCAAAGGTGGTAAATTCCAACGAACGCTCAATCGGTGCCGTTGGTTTTCGCGACGGTGTCTGCAATTTTTTGCAGGCATCATTGAAGGAGTCGCGAAAGGCGGTGTCTATGGCCAATTGCGATAAGTCCGCGTCTAGCTCTGGATAGAGTTCTGGCAGCGTACTCAATTCGCTTACCCACTTAATGTGCTCGATGGCTAGCTGAAGTCGACCCAGTCGAGCATGGCAGCAAGCCAAATTGTATGCCACAATTGCCTTTTTCCAATCGAACTCAAGTGCTTTCTCGAAGTACGATATGGCGACAGGAAAATTACCGATGCGCTGATAGCACTCTCCAAGGGTGGCGATTACCCTCGGTTTTTTGGGATCGATGGTTTGAGCTACCAACAACTCTACAATAGCGTCATTTGGCTGGTCGAGTTCCAACAAACAAACGGCGCGGTAGTAGCGACAGTCTGATTCAATGCTTGGATGCCTTCGAAATAGATCGTCGTTCAAGACTCGCAGGCAATAAACCCTGTTGACAGCAAGGATCCTTGCGTCATCGATGTGCTTTAAGAAATCTGTTGCGATACCAAGTAATGTATCAGTTGCGTTTCTTAGTGAAAGAATTTCAGGCTCTTGTCCAAGGATTCGAAGTCCTCCATGTTGATTGGGTCTAAAGCCGGGCGACCAATCCCAGTCTTCGTGCGCTGCGCCGTTTTGTTCAGCCCATGTGCGGATTAGTTCGGCGGTTGTAAACTCGCGTGGCCCCAACGCGGTGCTGGTAAGGTAGTTCAACGAACTCAGCCACTTTTCCAAGCGGTGCATCTGTGGACCGTCAAAGCTGTTGTCTGAGACGACCGGAGAACATCCGAACTCGGTCATCAATTGAATGGCCAGAGGTATGTGGTGACGATTGCCTTCAATTGGACAAAAAAGTAGACGCAGTTTGGTCGCGACTTCGCCGTAATAACGAACGTCGCCCTTCTGAAATGCCAATTTGCGGTAGTCAAGTAAAAGACTTACGTGTGTTCGCAACGCTGCGACAAGTTCGAACAGCGGCCTCGGAAGTCGTTCTTTGTGCGGTCTTTTAGATGTTGTCACGGGATACGATAGGCACAGAAATAACAAGGCGGCGAGAACCTCTCCCATCCTCAAAGCAGGACGGGGGAGGGAGCGGACTTCGGCGTCGACCTAGAAGACGCAGCGTTTGAGCGGTCACGAAATGAAAAGACCCCGCGCCTTGGGCGCGGGGTCGTGGTGGTTGTGGAGGTCGCGGGTTGGTTACTCGGCGTTGAAGTTCAGATGCATGTTGAGGCCGTAGGCCTTGCCGCTCATTTCGAAGCTGCGGAGGTGGCGTTTGTTGGAGGAGAGCATGATCGTGCCGGTGCCGTGGGTGTTGGATGAGCCGGACTTGTTGATGGAGACGGCGTACTCCATTCCGCTGCCGGACCATGTGCCTTCGAGGTCCATGTCGTTGAAGTCGGAGCCTTCGACCGTGATGTGCAGGTCGTGGTTGGCGGACATGTGGACCTTGACGCTGGTGACTTCGTGATTGTCCTCGCCGATCTTGAGGCGGCCGCTGCCGCTGATGGTGTCGGTGAGGGAGAAGCGGTCGTTGTCGTCAAAGTCGTTGTTGTTCTGGGAGTTGCCGGAACTGCTGGATGAGTTGGCGGTGAAGCGGATGCGGAAGTCGTCGCCGTCTTCGGTGCCGCGGATGTCGAGTTCGCGGACGGACTTGCGGCTGTTCGAGAGGGTGATCTTGCCGTCGGCGCGGATGCGTGAGTTGTTGGAGGACTGACGGAGTTCGACGTTGTAAACGGGCCCGTCGCCGGTCCAGCGGCCGTCCCACGAAAGGCGGCTGACGTCGAAGCCGTCGACGCGGATGTTGAGATCGCCGTTGCTGGACATGCGGACCTGGACGCGGTCGATGTCCTTTGAGCGGCCGAAGCGCT
This sequence comes from Phycisphaerales bacterium, assembly GCA_041750235.1. Lineage (GTDB taxonomy): Bacteria > Planctomycetota > Phycisphaerae > Phycisphaerales > UBA1924 > JBGSZV01. The sequence goes on along the minus strand of JBGSZV010000029.1, from coordinate 13,892 downwards.
CGACGCGGCCGGAGCCGGAGACGGAGTCGGAAATCGAGAAGTCGTCGAAGGTCTCGCGATCGTTGTAGGACTGGCGCTCGCGGGTGAAGTCGGCGGAGAACTGCTTGCCGTTCTTGAATGATCCGTTGATGGTCAGGCTCTTGATCTTGCCCGAGTTGTCGGCGAGTTCGACGCTGCCCGCGCCATTGAGCTCGTCCTTGTCGAGGCCGCGCTTGATGGTGAGGTCGCGATGGCGACCGCCGCCCTTGCAGACGCCGCGGACTTCGTAGCTCTTGCCGTGGTTGCCGCGGAGGGTGAGCGTGAAGTGGTCGTTGTCGCGGATCTCGAAGGTGGCGTCGGTGAGCTTGTGCCGATCGTCGCCTTCGCGGAACTCGCCGGTGCCTTCGGCGGAGTAGCGGTCGTCGGCGAAGGACGTCACAACGGCGGAAAACATGGCCACGAGCAACGTGGCGTGCAGTGCGAACTTGCGAAACATGAGGCCTCCCACGAGAAAGAAACAGACTTCAGCACGACCGACCACGCTGTCGATCGCCGATACTTCACAGAACCCGGCATCGACTGCCAGGACCAGGTACGAACACTTCCATGGTCACGAGCCGGCTTACTCCATCATTGGGATGTCGATCTCGTGTTCGATTGCGCAGGACTTGGCTTCGTCGTAGCCGGCGTCGGCGTGGCGGAAGACGCCCATCATGGGATCGTTGGCCAGGACGCGGGCGAGGCGTTCGGCGGCTTCGGGTGTGCCGTCGGCGACGATGACCTGACCGGCGTGCTGCGAGAAGCCGATGCCGACGCCGCCGCCGTGGTGGAAGCTGACCCAGCTTGCGCCGGAGGCGACATTGACCATTGCGTTCAAGAATGCCCAGTCGCTGATGGCGTCGCTGCCGTCTTTCATGGCTTCGGTTTCGCGGTTGGGTGAGGCGACGCTGCCGCAGTCGAGATGATCGCGGCCGATGACGATGGGGGCTTTCACTTCGCCGGTGCGGACGAGGTCGTTGAAGAGCATGCCGGCCTTGTCGCGTTCGCCGTAGCCGAGCCAGCAGATGCGGGCGGGGAGGCCCTGGAACTGAAATCGGGGGGTGCCGTCGGCGTTGCGGCAGGCTTTGAGCCAGCGGTGGAGGCGCTCGTCCTTGGGGAAGAGGTCCATGAGGGCCGCGTCGGTGGTGTAGATGTCCTCGGGATCGCCGGAGAGGGCGACCCAGCGGAAGGGGCCGCGTCCGCGGCAGAACTGCGGACGGATGTACGCGGGGACGAAGCCGGGGAAGTTGAAGGCGTGGGAGTAGCCGTGGTCGAGGGCGCGCTGGCGGATGTTGTTGCCGTAGTCGAAGGTGACTGCGCCTTTGTCCATGAGGGCGACCATCAAGCGGACGTGGCGCTCGATGGTGCTGGTGGAGCGCGATTCGTATTCGGCGGGGTCGTTCTTGCGGAGGAGGTCGGCTTCCTTGAGGGTGAGCCCCGCGGGGACGTAGCCGACGAGCGTGTCGTGGGCGCTGGTCTGGTCGGTCAAGACGCTGGGGATGATGTTGCGGTCCAGCATGCGCTGGAGGAGATCGACGGCATTGGCGCAGACGCCGACCGAGACGTTCATCGACTTGGCGGCGTAGTCGGCGGCGGCGTCGATTGCTTTGTCGATCGTCGGGAGGATCTCGTCGAGGTAGCGGTCGTGGACGCGGCGCCGGAGGCGGTCTTCATCGACGTCGGCGATCAAGCAGGTGCCGCCGTTGAGCGTGATGGCGAGCGGCTGCGCGCCGCCCATGCCGCCGCAGCCGGCGGTGACGCAGAGCTTTCCGGCGAGGGAGCCCTTGGGGTTGTTCTTGTTCTCGGGGAAGTGCGTTTTGCCGCACTCTGCGAAGGTTTCGAAGGTGCCCTGGAGGATGCCCTGGGTCCCGATGTAGATCCAGGAGCCGGCGGTCATCTGGCCGTACATGATGAGGCCTTTGGCGTCGAGCTCATCGAAGTGCTTCTGCGTGGCCCAATGGGGGACGAGGTTGGAGTTGGCGAGGAGGACGCGGGGGGCGTCTTCGTGGGTGCGGATGACGCCCACTGGCTTGCCCGATTGGACGAGGAGCGTTTCGTCGGGCTCGAGGCGCAGGAGCGTTTCGATAATGGCGTCGAAGCACGCCCAGTTGCGTGCGGCCTTGCCGCGGCCGCCGTAGACGATGAGGTCTTGCGGACGCTCGGCGACCTCGGGGTCGAGGTTGTTCATGAGCATGCGCATGGCGGCTTCGGCCTGCCAGGTGATGCAGGATTTGGTGTTGCCGCGTGGGGCGCGGATGGTGCGTGGGCGGGGGGTCGGGGTGGGGGAGAGGGTGGTCATGCCTTTATGTTAAGGCACGCAGCCGCCGGGGCACACGGGTGCCATTTGGTAGCCGAAGAACGATTTCTCGCCAATCTCAGTTCAATCCGCTGAGTACAGCGAGTACCTCTTCAGGCTTGGCACGACCCTTGGCGTAGTCGGGGTTCACGTGCGCGTAGCGGATGGTGCCCGTCTGATCGATGATAAATGTAGCGGGGTGAGGGAGGGCCCATTGTCCGCTGGCGTTGATCGTCGAGAGGTCCACCTTGTAGCCGCGGTATCTAGTCTGAAGATCCTCGTCCAGGGTGAAGGCGATGCCGAGCATGCGAGCGGCGCTGCCGTCGGCGTCGGAGTAGATCGGAAAATGGGTGCTGTTCTTAGACGCGGTCGCGGCCGCAAGGTCGGGACGTTCTGGAGTGATGGCGACGAAGTCGGCTCCCATAGCCGTGATGTCGGAGAGGTGAGTGTCCCACTCGGTGAGTGCCTGGTTGCAGTAGGGACACCAGCCACCGCGGTAAAAAGTGATGACAACGGGACGGTCGGCGTAGAGGGCACTGAACTCCATTGGCTGGTCGTCGATCGTGCGAAGAACGGTGTCAGGGACGCGCTGGCCGACGGTCATGGGAGTGTCGCGCGGCGCGGGTAGCGTGGATTGACTGGTTGATGAGGAACAGGCGGTAAGGAACAGGGTGACGAGGACGAGGAGAAGAGGGCGCATCACAGGTTCCTTCGCGCGGAATGGCGCATCAATACGATGAGAGGGGAGGAGATTGCGTTACAGCGTTCCACTCTGCGCTCGCCCCCTCGGCGGCGTGAGCCATCATCCGCTACTTCACTCCACGGCCCCCTTCGAGCACGTGCGGGACTTGGCTGCCCGCAAATGATCTTCCGGAGCCCACAGCCCGCTAGCCGTGCGCCGGCAGGTAGTACCCCTTCGTGTACTCCGCCACCATGCGGTGCGTCGAGAACTTGGCGCAGATGGTCTTCATGCTCTCGGCGGCGATGGTGCACCAGGCGTTGGGGACGTTGTCCTCGCCGCGTTGGTAGAACATCGGGACGATGTGGTTCTCAAGCGTTGTGTAGATGGCCTCGGCGTCGTGCTTGTCCTGCTGGGTGCGGGACTTGAAGACCTTGCCCTGGCCGAGCTGCCAGCCGTTGCGCGTGTTGTAGCCCTCGGGCCACCAGCCGTCCAAGATGGAGCAGTTGAGGCCGGCGTGGAGCGGGGGCTTCATGCCGCTGGTGCCGCTGGCTTCCAAGGGGCGGATGGGGTTGTTGAGCCACACGTCGCAGCCCTGCGTGAGCATCTGGCCGATGCGCATGTCGTAATTCTGGAGGATGAACACACGCCCCCGGAACGGCGGCTTACGGCACATTTCCGCCACGATCTTCGTGTACTCGTGGCCAGCCTTGTCGAGGGGGTGGGCCTTGCCGGCGAAGATGAGCTGCACGGGGCGGTTGGCGTCGCCCATGATCTTCGCGAGGCGCTTGGCGTCCTTGAAGATGAGAGGGGCACGCTTGTAGAGAGCAAAGCGCCGGGCGAAGCCGATGGTGAGGGCGTTCTCGTCGAGGGTGTCGTAGAGCGAGAGGATGTCGGCGCCTTCGCCCTGGTTGGACATGTACTGCTCGCGGAGGCGCGTGCGCAGCTCGGCGACCATCTTCTTGCGGAGCATGGAGCGGAAGTTCCACAGTTCGGCGTGGGGGATTTTGTCGGCGTTCTTCCACCAGTTGTCATCCGGTCCGGCGCCGTTCCAGCGCGGGCGGATGTGCTTGGCGTAGAAGGGGCGGGCGTCGTCGGAGAGCCAGGTTTCGGGGTGGATGCCGTTGGTGACGTGCTTGATGGGCACATCTTCGGGGCGCTTGGCGCCGTAGGTCTTCATCCACATGGTGCGCGAGGTGTGGCCGTGGAGTGCGGCAACGCCGTTGCAGTGCTCGGCGAGCTTGAGCGCGAGCACGGTCATGCAGAAGGACTCTTTCTCGTCCTTGGGGTTCTCGCGACCGAGGGCGAGGAACTTGTTCTTGTCGATGCCCAGGTCGTCGAGCATGGAGCCGAGGTACTTGAGGACGAGGGCGGGTTCGAAACGGTCGTTGCCTTCGGGGACGGGGGTGTGGGTCGTGAAGACTGAGTGCTTGCGGACCTGCGCAACGGCATCATCAAAGCTCATGCCCTTGCTGACGAGGCGGCGCAGGCGTTCAAGGGGGCAGAAGGCCGCGTGGCCTTCGTTGAGGTGGCAGACGGTGGGCTTGATGCCCAACGTGTCGAGGGCGAGGAGGCCGCCGATGCCCAGCAGCACTTCCTGGCGCACGCGATATTCGTGCGAGCCGCCGCCGTAGAGGTGGTGCGTGAGCTTGCGGTCTTCGGGTGAGTTCTCGGCGAGGTCGGTGTCGAGGAGGTAGAGCGGGCAACGGCCGACGGTCATCTTCCAGATGGCGACCTTGACCTTGCTCTTGCCGATGGTCATCGAGAAGCGTTTGCCGGTGTCGGTGACGGGGATGCGGGAGAAGTCGGTGGCGGGGTAGAGGACGCGGACATCGCCGTTCGAGAGGATTTCCTGGCGGTAGTAGCCGTAGCGCCAGAGGATGCCGACCCCGATGAAGGGGATGCCGAGGTCGCTGGCGGACTTGATATGGTCGCCGGCGAGGACGCCGAGGCCGCCGGCGTAGAGGGGCATGGATTCGTGGATGGCGAACTCCATGCAGAAGTAGGCGACGAGCATTTTCTTCTGGGCGGGGTTCTTGGCGGTGATGCGGTCGAACCAGGAAGTGGTCTTGAGGTACGCGGCGAGCTGGTCTTCGACGCTGGCGAGGCGGGACTGGAACTCGGGGTCGGCGGCGAGTGAGTCGCGGCGCGTGGGCGCGAGTTCGGCCAGTGTGGCCAAGGGGCTCTGGTTGTGGGCGCGGAAGAGCGCGGGGTCGAGCGACTCGAAGAGGCGCTTGGCGTCGGTGTTCCACGTCCACCAGAGGTTGTGCGCGAGGTTGCTCACTTTGGCGAGCGGGTCGCGGGTCTTGGCGGCGGCGTGCTTCTTGGAACCGGCGGCTTTGGTACGAGCGGGCATCCGTTGAACCCTCACTGAAGAATGCAGTTGTTGAATCTGTCCACCCGGAAGGGCAGGGGCCGACAGTATAAGGTGGGGCGGGGTCACCCCGGACAAGGCCCAAACTCGGTCCTGTGAAACAAGAATGGTTGTGGTGGATTCCGCCTAGGATTGGCCGCGTGATGCAAGAAACCAACAACGACGGCGTGTCGCCTGCCCGACCGAAGGGTCGCGGGCCACTGGGGATGTTTCTCGATCTGTTCAGCAGCGTGCGATTCGGGATCGCGCTGCTGACGCTGCTGTTTTTGTACGCGACGGTCGGCTCGGCGGGGATCCTGTACCCGGTCGGGTTCGACATCTTCAGCGCGGAGAACTGGCGGCACACGTTTCCGCGCACGTGGCGTGGTGTTGAGCTGACAGAGTTCGCGTTCTTTCACACGTGGGTGTTCAACGGTCTGATTGCGCTCATCTGCGCAAATCTCACCATCACGACGATCCGCCGGATCCCGTTCAACGCGCTGAAGGCGGGCGTGTGGATGATCCACACGGGGATCATCATCCTGTGCGTCGGCAGCGTGATCTATTTCACGACGAAGGTTGAGGGGGATGCGCCGGTGGTGCGGCGCGAGGTGGTGGTGTCGTTCCCGGGTTCCAACGCGGCGCCGACGTCGCTGCTGGCGCTGCCGGGCGCGACGGCGGAGGCCGAGGGGCCCGAGGGTCGCTACCGGTTCCAGATCACGCAGATCGATCCTGAATGGCCGATTCTGTCGGGCGAGGATGAGGGCAAGCGGGTCTACAGCGTTTCGGTGATGGTGCAGACCCCGGGGGGCAAGCAGTTCATCCGTCAGTTGCTGGCGGGATTCCCGCAGTACACCGAGGATGTGATCCCGGGCAAGGGGCGAGCCAAGAAGCAGCCGGAGTTCAACGGCGAGGCGTTGGTCGACAAGTCGTTCGAGCTGTCGCTGGACTACGCGGTGCGTGATCAGTTCTGGGTGAAGGACTCTTCGGCGGTGTACGCGCGGTTCGCGGGCACGCGGCCGTGGGTTGAGCGGCGGGTGGGCGCGTTGCCGCGGTACAACGATTATTTGACGAGCCCTGAGGATGTCTGGTCGTTCCGGCCGGGCGAGATGCTGCCGATTGATCCGCTGGATGTGACCCTGCCATCGCAGGGGATCGTGCCGCCGGGCTCGGATGATCCGCTGGCGGGCGTGCAGGCGCGGGTGGTGGGGTTCATTCGCTACGCGTTCCCACGGACGAACATCGTGGCCGGGCGTGGATCGGTGAACCCGATTGCTGATGTGCGGTTCCGCAACGCGGAGGGCCGGGTGCAGGATGCGCGTCTGGCGGCGCTGGAGCCGCGGCGGGCGATCGCGCTGGAGGGGTTGGTTTCGTTCCGTTGGGTGGCTGATGCCGCGGCGCTGGAGGAACTGGCGGGCAGCGGCAAGCGATCGATGGAGTTGCAGGTTCCCGGGATGGATGCGCCGCTCATGGTTCACATCGCACCGGAGGATCTTGCCGAAGGAAGCGTCGCCAAGGCGATCGGCGATACGGGGTACACCTACCGCGTGACGGACCTGCACGAGCGGCTGCCGACGAGCGACGGGACGGCGGAGATCAACGTGCTCGTGGTGGAGTTCACGCGTCCTGACAAGACGACATTGACGCGCTGGGTCGCGGACGACCCGAAGCGGAGCCGCGATGTGGGCGCGCCCGATGCGCAATCGGGTCACATGGCGATGATGGATCCTGACGCCTCGATCTCAGCGCGGTACATCCCGAGCCGTCTGTCGGCGGTGACGCTGGCCGGTGGGCCGGGCGATGTCGGATTGTGGGCGTTGATCGGCGCGGACGAGAAGGGGATGCCGCGGCGCGAGCAACTGGTGATCGGCAAGCCGGTGGCGCTGACCAGTTCGCTGACGATGGAGATCAGCCAGTACATCAGCGACGCGCTGGAGGAGGTCCGCCCGACCATCGTGCCGCGTGAGCAGCGCGATCGGAACACGGACGAGGTACGGATCGCGTCGTACATCAAGGTGGAGTTGTCGAAGGGGGAATGGAAGGAAGCGCAGTGGGTGCGGTTCCACCGGTACCCGTTTGAGAGCGAGGTGTACCAATCGGCGGGTCTGGCGCCGTACGAGCCGGTGGATTACACGCTGCCGGATGGACGGCACGTCGAGATGATCTTCGCGCAGCAGTCGTTTGATCTGCCGCACGAGGTGGCGCTGGAGGACTTTGTGCTGACGGAGCACGTCGGCGGGTTTGAACTTGCCGGGACGAGCGGCGTGCGCGATTGGACGAGCGTGCTTCGGTTCAGCGAGGACGGCAAGACGTGGACCGAGGCGAAGAAGGTGAGCCCGAACAAGCCGGTGGAGCAGGACGGCTGGTGGTACTTCCAGGCGTACTGGGACCCGCCGCGGGAGAACGACCGGGGGCTGAACTTCACGGGGCTGGGCATCGGCAACCGGCACGGCGTGGTGGTGCAGCTTGTCGGGTGCACGATCTCGGTGATCGGGATGATCTACGCGTTCTATATCAAGCCGATCATCCGGCGCAAGCGGCGTGAGCGGGTGCTGGCGCAGATGGCGTCGGGTGAACTGGGGTCGGCGCGGCGTGAGGCGATGGCGCTCGAGGAACCGGAACTGGTCAACGGAGAACCCCGATGAAAATGCGAGGCGTGCTGCAGTTCGTTGCGGGTGTCGTGATCACGCTGGCGATCGCGGTGCTGGCGCTGGCGATGAGCGAGCGGGGTTCGAAGTCCAAAGCGACGGGGTTTGCCGCGGCGGTGGACCTGCGCCCGCTGGATGAGGCGGCGGTGAACTCCGAGGGGCGGTTGAAGTCGTACGCGAGCTTTGCGCGCGACGCGATGGCGCGGATCTCGGGCGGTCGCCGCATCAACGAGCAGGCGCACGATTTCACGTTTCTCGACCTGATGATCCGGCCTGACCGGTACCAGGACACGGACGTGATTTACGTGAAGAACCGCCAGATGCGGGCGCGGATCGGCGAGTTGTTGCGCAAGGAGAATGCCGCGGAGGAAGCGCGGATCGGACGCTTTGAGAAGAGCGGTCTGATCGCGGAGCGACTGCTGTTCCTTTCGCCCATCATGGCGCAGATGGGGGAGTGGCAGCGGGACCTTATCCGCACGGCCAAGTTCGTGGGGATGGTCGATACGGCGATCTCCATGAAGGAGCCGCGGGCGCTGGCGGGATCGCTGCGGCTCGTGCCCCCGGCGGGGACCGACGCGAAGGCGGCGTGGTTCAGCGTGAACGAACTGTTTCCTGACGAGCAGGACAATCCTGCGACGCCGGGGTTCGATGAGTCCCGGGTGGCGGCGACGGATGTGCTTGACCCACAGCGGCGCGACGCGGTTCGCAACGCGTGGGTGGCGGTCATCGGGGCGTGGCGGGAGGAGAATGCCGACAAGGTCAACGCGTCGGTGCGTGAACTCTCGGCGGCGCTCGCGGCGGTCAATACCGCGGTGTATCCGTCTCGCACGCAGCTTCGGTGGGAGAGCCTGTACTTCAGGCTCGGGAACCTGACGTGGGGCTGGCTGCTGTACCTGGTGTCGGTGATCTTCCTTTTGATGGCGGTGATCTACCGCTGGGAAGGCGCGCGGCGGATCGGGCTGGGGGCGTTCACGGTGGCGTTCCTCGTGCACACGCTGGCGCTTGGGCTGCGGTGGTATGTGTCGGGCCGCTGGCCGAACTCGAACATGTACGAGGCGGTGACGACGAGCGTGTGGCTGGGGACCGTGCTGGCGATCGGCATGGAGTTGATTGCCAGAAAGACGCCGCTGCGGAACCTCTTTTATCTCTCCGGCGGCGTGGCGAGCATGGCGGCGCTGATGTCGGCGCGGTACATCCCGCAGCTTGATGCCAGCATCCGTAACATGATGCCGGTGCTGCACGATCTGTGGCTGTACATCCACACCAACGTGATCATCGCGAGCTATGCGCTCATCGCGATGGCGGCGTGCACGGCCTTCCTGTACCTGGGCTGGCGAATGATCGGCGGTGGTCCGACGTATGCGAAGGCGGGCGGCACGGCCATGCTGATCGACTCGGGCGGCAAGAAGGCCTCGGCGAAGGTATCCGCGGGCGAGATCCTTGACGGTGCGACGATGGTGCTCATGGAGCTGTCGTTCGTGCTGCTCTGGGCCGGGCTGGTGATGGGGGCGATCTGGGCGGACCACTCGTGGGGACGCCCCTGGGGCTGGGATCCCAAGGAGGTCTTCGCGCTGAACACGTTCCTGGTGTTCCTGGTGCTCGTGCACATCCGACTGAAGGTGGTGGACAAGGGACTGTGGACGGCCATCCTGGCGGTGATCGGCTGCGGCGTGATGCTGTTCAACTGGATCGTGATCAACTTCATCATCTCGGGGCTGCATTCGTACGCTTGAGGTTTCACCGCAGAGACGCAGAGATCGCAGAGAAAACTGTTTGAAGTGAAAATGAAAAAGGCCGCGGACGGTGTCCGCGGCCTTTCCTATTTCAAGAATCAGGATGTCTTCTCTGCGCTCTCGGCGACTCTGCGGTAAAGATTCTTACCGACGACGGCGGAGGCCAACCAGAGCGAGCGGGGCGAAGGCGAGTGCGCCGGGGGCGGGGACGCTCAGGGTGTCGAGTTCGACGGTGTCGATCGAGAGGTGCTGGCCGGTGTGAGTGAGGTTCACGCTAAAGGTCTGCACGGGATCGACGATCGAGGAGAAGTCCCAGACGAAGAGATTCTCGACGTTGACCGTCGGGTTGCCGAAGAGGGGCGGCCCGGCGACTCGTGAGAGTTCCTGCACACTGGTCGGGGCGATGCTATGCAACTGGCCCTGGGAGTCCATGTAGGACAGCAGGATGCTGGCGTAGTTCCACTCGCTCCCGAGGGTACGCGTCTGGAGCCAGACGGTCGTCAGCGGCGCCGGAGCGGAGTCGCCGATGATGATGTTCATGTTCTGGAAGCCGGAGTAGAGGTTCCCGGCGCCCGTGACGAGGATGCCCGGCGGGGTGCTGAAGTCCGGCGTGACGGTCTGGATCAGCACGGCGTCATCGGTCGTGGTCGCGGCGCTGTCGGGGAAGTTGGGGCCGCCGACGGGGATGCTGAAGTTCTCCCAACCGGCGAACTCGGAGTTCGGCGTGCCGCGGAAAGCGGGGGTCTGGAAGTTGATGGCGGTGCGGGCGCTCGCGGTCGTGGCGAGGCCGGCAAGCGTGCAAGCGAACAGTACGGACGTGAGGCGAGTCATCTCTCAATCTCCTGAGCGGAACTTTCGTCCCGGATGGTTGTGATCTCGGGGCTCTTTCTCTCCTCCGGATGCTCCGCCGCCCCGTTGCTTGGCGGTCATCCGGTTGATTCGTCAGGGCGTCGCGAGCTGCCAGTCGGGCGTCGTGGCCTGGGGCGACCAGCGGCGCATGTCGTCCATCTGCGGGAAGGTCATGGTGGCCGCGTGGCCGTCGACCATTCCGGCGACGGTCTTCCCCGCGAAGCGGAAGGACACGCTTCCGGTCTGGTTGGTGGGTGTTTCCGCGTTGGGCGTCGAGGTCGTCCACTTGCGTGAAGTAAATGAGGGGGGCGAGATGCGGTAGAAGCCGTCGATGTCCACGCGGCTCGCGGGGTCGCGATCGGAGGCGGACGCGAAGACGATCATCTCGGTGGGGTTGGGCACGTCGGTGGTTCGGCGGGCGTACCACTTGGCGCCCCAGGCACGGCGAGTGAGCTGCTCGTAGGCGGGATTGAAGGCGTAGCCGCCGCCGTCGCTGTCGGCACTGCCTCCGATAAAGGTTTGATTGAGGCCCATTCGGGGGGCAACAGAGACGGCGTAGTGGTAATTAGCGGTGCCGACGAGCTGGTCGATGGTGCTCTTGTTGCGGTACCAACTGCCGATCTGGTAGTCGAAGTAGGGGAGCAGTCGCCACGGATAGCGCTGCGCGATCACGACTGGAAGGCCGGTGGCGCCGGGAAGGCGCTCGCCGCGATCGTCGCGGACGACCAGCTTGTTCTGCGTGATCATCTGCGAGGTGGGGAAGCCCGGCATGTACTGGTCGGCGGCGTCGCCCGAATAGGCCCTGTGGGCGATGAGCAGTTGGCGTGCGGCGGACAGTTCGCCGGTGACGACCGCGCATTGGCGTGCTTTGCTGAGGGCGGGGAGAAGAATTCCAATCAGGAGGGCAATTATGGATACAACGACCAACAATTCAATGAGCGTGAAAGCTCTGGAGCGGGAACGAGTTTGGTTGGCGTTCATGGCCATGAAATCCTCGAAGCAAATGCGGGAATTGGCGGTGGGCCTTGCTGCTCTCAAGTCTATTCTTGTTCGACAGTAGTGGAGCGGTGGATACCGAAAAATCACTCATTGAGACTCATTCTCAACAATGGTAGCTTGTCGCGTATTGACCGTCAACGCCCCCGAGGCAGAGTGCAAGAGGCTCGAATTCGGGGCGCCTGAGCGGTTGGTGACTGGAGTTTGCATGACGAGGTCGTTTTCGAGTCGGCTTGGCGGGTTGGTGGTCGGTCTTGGAACCGCGTGCGGGGTCTCGGCGGCGACGCTGAACTTCAGCCAGCCCTGTCTTGATCGGTGGGTGTATCCGTTCAACACGGAACCGGGCTACCGGACGGCGACTTCCGTGTTCTCGGCCCTGGGCCAGGAGAACACCTTCCCGCCATTGTCCTTCGATCAGCGCGACTCACAGACGATGATCGGCTTCGACACCGATGCACCGGACAGTCCGAACTGCCCGAACGAGGTGGTGCCCGCGGGGTTGGCGGAGTGCAGCTACCGGGTCACGTCGGCCGTCGTGCAGATTGCGGTGAGCACGGACCTCGCGTTCCCGTTCGATCCGACGTACGACCCATGGACGACCTATCCGACGCTCGCGAATCCGGGGAACATCGATCTGGATCCGCCGGGGCGTCCGATCGAGATGTACGGCGTTGGCTACCGCGGCGGGTACACATCCGCGACGTATTTCGAGGGGACGCCGCAGGTCCCGGGGCCGGCGTTTGGGCCGGACATTCAGAGCGATGTTCGATACGCGTTCGCGACCGACGGGTTCGGCGGCGGATCGCGGGATGTCTCGAACAATGTGCGCGATCAGTTTGATCCTTTGCCGTTCGCGGTTGCGCAGGCGCCGGTGGCCGCCGGGGCGATGGTCCCGGCGAACACCGATCTGACGTTCACCCTCAACGTGGCGCAGCCGGACGTGCAGCGGTATCTGCGGCGGTCGCTGGCGGAGGGGCGGATTCGGCTCATGATCACGTCTCTGCAGCCCGCGGCTTCCGGCGGCGGGCCGGGCGCGGGGCAGTACGCGACGTTCTACACCAAGGAAAACCTGTTTGGGGCGGGGCGCGCGGCGCGACTGTCGATCACGGTGGACGTGCGTACGAAGGCGGGCGACGTCAACTTCGACGGCAGCGTGAACGGCGCGGACCTCAGCGTGCTGCTGGGCGAGTTTGGCCAGACGACGGGGCTTCCGGCGGCGGACCTGAACTGTGATGGGGCGGTGAATGGGGCGGACTTGAGTGTGCTGCTGGCGAACTTTGGGTCATAGCACCATCAACAGCTTGAACCCGCCGGACTCGAGCACCACCTGCATCCGCGTGAACTTCTGCTCGAGCATCACCCCGCCGGGGGCTTCGACCTCAAAGACGTTGCGACCGACGGTCTTGGTGATCGCGCCGGGGGTCTGGTCGCCCATTGGGATGGCGACGAGAAGCTTGTAGATGTCCTTCTCGTTCTTGCGGAGGTACTTCACCGCTTCCATGGGGTCGATGCCGCGCTCGCGGTAGTTGTTCTTGAGACGTTCGCTCAGGACTTGATTCAGGAGGAGGTCGTCCTCCTTCGCCTGAAGCGTGGCGGCCAGGTGCAGGACGACGTGGCGCGGGGAACGGGTGATCAGGATGATCGTGCCGTCGGGCATTTTGCGGCGGAGCGGCTGGCCATCGACTGCTTCGCCGGGGAGGGGTGTTTCCTCAGCGCGATCGAGGGCGCGTTCGAGGTCGAACTGCTTGCGGGCGGGGCCTTCGGTGGTTTCGTAGCCGCCCTGGGCGCCGGCGAGGTTCTGGAAGTTGCCCTTGACGGAGACGATGCGCTCCTCGGTGGCGCAGGCGGGGAGGGCGAGAAGCGTCAGGAGGATGAGGGATCGCATGCGTGATTCGACGCGCGAACGAGGGAGAAGTTGGCGCGCCGGTGCGATCATTTGACGCTTTCGGTCGCGGGTTCGGCACGGCCGCGTTTCCAGAGGTCGTGGACCGCCAGGGTTTGGTCGGCTCGGGGGAAGTCCGAGCGGGTGTGGCAGCCGCGGGACTCTTTGCGCCACAGGGCCGACTGGGTGATGAGCGCCCCCACGAGCAGCATGTTCTGCGTTTCCCATCCGGCCGGCGTGTCGAAGATCTCCTTGAGGGCGTAGCGGGCCCAGAAGTCGAACATCTCGGAGACGTCGGTGAGCTTGCCGCCGGTGCGTTCGACGCCGACGTTGCGCCACATGACGGAGCGGAGGGACGAGCGAACATCGGAGAGGTCGAGTTCGCCCTGCTCGGAGATGGGGATGTCGGAGATGACGTGGAAGGGGCCGCTGCGCGGC
>JBGSZV010000028.1:0-10471 GCA_041750235.1 Phycisphaerales bacterium | reverse complement strand
GCGGCGGGTTTGCGGGCCATCAGCGTGGGCCTCCGCGGCCGAGCAGGGCGACGACGTGGACCTCGACGGCACGCCCCTCCCCCACTGCGTCCACCTTCTCGTGGGTCTTGCCTTTGACGTTGACGCAGCCGAGGGGGAGGTCGAGCAGCTTGGCGATATTGGCGCGCATCTGGTCCTTCACGGGTGAGACCTTGGGTTTTTCCAGAATCAGGGTGCAATCGACGTTGACGATGTTCCAGCCGGCGGTGTTCACGCGGCGGACGGCTTCCCGGAGGAAGTCGGCGGAGTCCTGGCCGTCGTGGCGGGGGTCGGTGTCGGGGAAGAGCTGGCCGATGTCGGGCATGGCCAGGGCGCCGAGGAGGGCGTCGGTGACGGCGTGGTAGAGGGCGTCGCCATCGGAATGGCCGACGGGGCCGACATCGTGCGGGAGACTGACGCCGCCGAGGATGAAGGGGCGACCGCGACCGGCCGGGGGGGGCGGTTCGAGGCGGTGGAGGTCGTAGCCGTGGCCGATGCGCATTTCTTGCATGTCGAGTTGCGGGTGTGTCCGCTCCAGAGTGGCCGGGTATCCGGACGATGAACCGGGGGTGGTGTCGTGCCGCGCCCCCGGAGGCGGTCGGACGCATCGTATCCGCAGGTCAGGAGAAGCAGATGTCCACGTCGCGTACCGCCCGGTTCATGATTGCCGTTCGTCTGGCCCTGTTGTCGCTGCCCGTGGTCGCCGGCCTCGGGGGCTGCTCGGGCGAGGGCGGCGCGTACTACTCCGATGACAGTTACACGTTTGTGTCGCGCGCCTGGGAGCCCAAGACGGTCACGCTGATCGATACCCGGACGGGCGAGTCGCTGTGGTCGGTGGATGTGCCGGTGGGCAAGGAACTCCGCATGGGGTTCTCCAAGGGAACGGGCCCCAACGAGTACAAGCCGGACGAAGTGACGTGGGAGATGCGCGAGAACGGGCGCCGGTTCGGCTCGCGCGACAACCGCATGCCTTGCCCGCCGCGGGATGCGCGGCGCGTGGACATGACGCTGCGTCCCAAGCCTGAGATGCCGGGGACGCCGGTCCCGGGTTCGCCCTTCCGATCAGCGGAGGGCGAGGGAACGACCACGAAAGCTCCGCAGGGTTACACGCCGCCGGTGAGAGGGCCGTACATCGACAGCAAGTCGAACGTCACGCCGCCTTCGGAGCCGACGCCGTCGATGAACGAACCGACGATGACGCCTCCGCCGCCGGAGCCGATTCCCTCGGAGCCGACTCCCGTGGAAGAGACGTTGCCGGATGACATGCTGCCGCCGCGATAGGGCCAGTGGCCAGGTGGCCAGGTAGGCAGTTGGGAAAGACAGGAAAAACAAGGGCCGGTGAGCATTGCTCGCCGGCCCTTTTCAGTTTTGCATTTCCCCATCTGGCCATTGGCTACTGGCCATCTGGCCCGATTCAGTCCTCGCCCTGGGCCTTGGTGTAGCCGGCGACGCCGTCGAACTCGTTGAGTTTCTCGAGGTGCATCCAGCGATGGGCGGGTGAGATCTTCTGGAGGATCTCGAGGATGTGCGCATCGGAGACATTGCCGCCGGGGGTGGCGGCGGTGAAGCGGCAGCGGTAGCAGTCAACGCAATCGGTGTAGAGGGTGGAGCCCTTGGGGGTGGGGTACACCTGCGCGCCGCGGTTGGAGATCATCTTGAACTTGAGCGCGGAGCCGGCGGTGAGCTTCTCGATGCTCGGGCCCAGGATCTCGGGGCCCTGCGAGAACTCAATGAAGAGATCGATGCCGGCGGTGCGGCGCTTCTTGGCGTGGACCAGCGTCGGCTCGGAGCTGACGTTGGGGAGGCGGATCGGGCGATGGGTGCGGTCTTTCCAGCCTTCGCACTTGCGGCCGAGGTTCTTGATGACTTCGTCGGTGTACGCGCGGGTGCCGGCGGGGGTCGTTCCCTTGCGGGCGATGTCGCCGGTGAGCGCCTTGCCTTCCTTGAGCGTGACGAGCAGGGCGTGCTCGATCATCGAGGCCTGATCGAAGAAGCCCATGTGGCGGAGCATCAGGACGGCCGAGAGGAGCATGGCGGTGGGGTTGGCCATGTCCTTGCCGGCGATGTCGGGGGCCGAGCCGTGGACCGCTTCGAAGATGGCGGCGCCATTGCCGATGTTGGAGCTGGGGGCGAGTCCGAGGCCGCCGGTGAGGCCGCTGGTGAGGTCGGAGATGATGTCGCCGTTCATGTTCGTCGTGACGATGACGCTGAACTGCTCGGGCTTGCGCACGAGCTGGTGGGCGCAGTTGTCAACGATGATGTGCTCGGCGCGGATATCGGGGTAGTCCTTGGCGACTTCCTCGAAGACGCGCTTCATGAAGCCCTCGGTGAGCTTGAGGATGTTGGCCTTGGTCGCGCAGTGGACGACGGGGCGGTACTCGGCGTGGGCGATTTCGAAGGCCAGACGGCAGATCTTCTCGCAGCCCTTGCGGGTGATGAGCTTGATGCCCTGGGCGACGCCGGGGGTCTGCATGTGCTCGATGCCGGCGTAGAGGTCTTCGACGTTCTCGCGGACGACGATGAGGTCGATGGTGCGTCCGGGGAAGAGGGTGTCGACGCCGGGGAGGTCGCGGGTGGGGCGGATGTTGCCGTAGAGCTCGAACATCTTCCGCAGGGTGACGTTGGCGGACTTCTCGCCGTAGCCCACGGGTGTTTCGAGGGGGCCCTTGAGAGCGACGCGGTTGCGCGCGACGGAGTCGGCGGTTTCGCGGGGGATGCCGGTGGGGTCACCCTTCTTGAAAACCTCGGCGCCGGCCTCGCAGCGCTCCCATTCGATGGGGCACTTGGCGGCGTCGAGGATGCGAGCGGTGGCGTCGGCGACTTCTGTGCCGATGCCGTCGCCGGGGATCAGGGTGACGATGGTGCGCGACATGTTGGGAGCCCGGAAGGGTGCTGGGGAGACAGGGGTGGAGATCATAGCGGGGTGGTTATCGGCGGATGGCGCCAAGCGGTGAAGCGGCGAGCGGCGTGATTGCAAAGAAAAACACAGGTTCCGGCATGCCGGGACCTGTGTCACCCAGTCATTGAGCGAATGTCGTTGCTTCAGACGCCCGCAAGCGCCTTCTCGGGATCGGCGTACACCGTCGGCTTGCCGCCGGTGTTCTCGTCGCGGACTTCCTGGGGGACGTTGGTGCCGCCCAGCGCGCGGGGGAAGCGATCGCCCTTGATGGGGGCGACGTGGCCGTCGCCGAAGGCGGCGTTGGCAGAGCCGGGCGCGCCGGGGTGGCGGTAGCCGATGCGGCTGTTGGTCATGCCCAGGCGGTTGTCGCGCTGACGGCCAGCGTAGAGGCCGTCGGCGACGGTGATGAGGGTGGCGGGAGCGCGGAAGGCGGTGGTGCGGGTGAGCTGCATGGTCGTGCCGCTCGATGATGGGCCGTAGCCGACGCTGGAGGTGTAGAAGAGGTCCTTGGTGAAGCTGGTGACGGCACCGATGGGGTTGTCGGCGTTGATCCAGTAGGACACGCGGATGATCTTGTGGAAGTTGCGCGCGGGGATGGTCTGCGGGATGTTGGCGCTGCCGGTGCGGGTGAAGGGCCAGTCGGTCCAGCCCTTCGGCGCTTCGGGATTGGTGCCGGTCTGACCGGAGGCGACGCCTTCGATGTCGGCGGTGTCGGGGCAGTAGAAGGGGTTGGCGCTGGCGGTGCGGTTGGAGTCCATGTAGCCGTCGCGGTCGAGGATGGGTCCCCAGCCGTCGAGGGGGACGCCGGCGCCGCTGGTGCCGGTCATGTTGTAGGAGGGGATGACGTACTCGCGGTGGTCGACGCTGTAGAGGACGAGCCCTTGCGCGATGCCGCGGAGCTGGGCCATGCAGGCGGTGGCGCTCGCGCTCTTGCGAGCCTTGCCGAGGGCGGGGAGCAGGACGGAGATGAGCAGCCCGATGATGGCGACGACGACGAGGAATTCGATCAAGGTGAAACCGCGGCGGCGCATGGGGAAGCCTCCCTTGGGTTGGGGGGAGGATACGTCGGTGGGATGAAAGTTTGAAAGTGAAACTTCGATCACACGGACGCGAGACACTTGGCCACGACATCCGTGATCTTGACGAGGTCGCCCTTGGACTGCGTGTCCTTGCGGAGCTTGAACTCGACGGACTGTTCGGCCAGGGCCTTGTCGCCGAGCGTCAGGCGAATGGGGATGCCGATGAGGTCGGCGTCCTTGAACTTCACGCCGGGGCGTTCGTCGCGGTCGTCGACGAGGACATCGAAGCCGGCCTCGGAGAGCTTGCCGGCGAGTTCGCAGACGGTCTTCATGGCGGCGCTGTCGGGGTCCACTGTGAGCGGGGTGATGATGATGTGGTAGGGCGCGATGGGGACGGGCCAGACGATGCCGTTGGCGTCGTGGGACATTTCGATGCAGGCGGCCATGGTGCGTGAGACGCCGATGCCGTAGCAGCCCATGATGACGGGGGCGCGCTGCTGGTCGGGCATGAGGATGTTGAATCCCATGGCCTGGGAGTACTTGGTGCCGAGCTTGAAGATGTGGCCGACCTCGATGCCGCGGCGCGCGGTGAGCTTGGAATCGGCGGCGCGGGGGGAGGGGTCGCCGGCCTGGGCGTTGCGGATGTCGGCGACGCGGACCTTGGTGGAGTCGGAGAGCGCTGCGCCGACGTCGCGCTGCCAGTTGAAGTGCTTGACGTGGTGGTCGGGCTTGTCGGCGCCGGTGGCCCAGAAGCCGCCCTGGGCGGCGTCGGGGTCAATGAGGAGGAGGGTGTCCTTTATCGCGTTGATGGTGCGCGGGCTAACGTAGCCGATCGCGAAACCGGCCATGCGGGCGTCGATCTCGGGGGCCATTTCAACCGGTGCGCCGGCGGCGGATTTCACTTTGCTTTCGTTTACTTCCTGATCGCCGCGTACGACCGCGAGGACCCATTTGAGCGGGGAAGCGGGGTCGGCGACCTTGAAGACCAGGGTCTTGAGCATGCGGTCGGGCTTGACCTTCATGAACTTGCCGACTTCCTCGATGCCGGGGAGGTTGGGCGTGTGGACCTCGGCGAGTTCGCCGGTGGGCGCGCCGGCGAGGTCGTGGGTGCGGGGGCCGGTCTCGCACTTCTCGACGTTGGCGGCGTAGCCGGACTTCTCGCAAACGAGGATGGTGTCTTCGCCGCTCTCGCAGTTGACCATGAACTCGTGCGATGCCGAGCCGCCGATGGGGCCGCTCTCGGCTTCGACGATGGTGAAGTCGAGGCCGCAGCGGGTGAAGATGTTCTGGTAGGCGCGGTACATCGCGTCGTAGGTGTCGTTGAGACCGCCCTTGCCCTCGACCACGGTGTGGAAGGAGTAGGCGTCCTTCATGATGAACTCACGGCAGCGGAGAAGGCCGGCGCGGGGGCGGGCTTCATCGCGGAACTTGGTCTGGATCTGGTAGAGGTTGAGCGGGAGCTGCTTGTAGGAGGAGACGCTGCCGCCGACGAGTTCGGTGATGGTCTCTTCGTGCGTGGGGCCCAGGTGCATCTGGTTGCCCTTGCGGTCTTCGAGTGTGAAGAGGAGCGGGCCGTAGGCCTCGTCGCGCTTGGTGCCGGTGTAGAACTCGTGGGGCACGATGACGGGCATGAAGAGTTCAGATGCGCCGGCGGCGTCCATCTCTTCGCGGACGATGGTGCTGACCTTGGTGAGCACGCGCCAGGCGAGGGGCAGGTAGTCGTAGACGCCGGCGGTGACGCGGCGGATGTAGCCGCCGCGCGCCAGGAGCTGGTGGCTGGGCGATTCGGCGTCGGTGGGCGGCTCCTTCATCGTCGGGATCAAGGTGCGCGACCAGGACTGGATGACGCCGCGGCGGGTGGTGGCGATGGGGCTTTTGGTGGACATGGGGGGGAGTGTAGGGCGGGGCGGCCAGTTGGCAGTGGCCAGTGGCCAGTGGGGGGAGTACCGGGAAAAGACAACGCCCGGCGGTTGGGCCGGGCGTTGCGAAGCGGTCAACAAATATGAGGAATCGAATCGTTGATCAGTCCAGGCCGTTGGCGCCGGACTGTTCGTTGCTGGAACGGCGACGAAGGCCCGCCGCGAGTCCGACCATGGCGAGGAGGCCGACCGCGCCCGGGGCGGGGATCTGCGTCACGTTGGGTTCGGACTCGAGGACCACGGAGCCGCCGCGGAACTTCTCGTTGCGCTTGGAGGGGTCAACGCCCACGAAGCGGAGGTAGCCGCGGAGGACGAAGGACTGCTCGCCGTCTTCGCCCGCGCTGAGCGGATCGAAAGCGAAGTTGAGCGAACCGCCCTTGCCGGAGTCGCCGGGAAGGACGATGCGCTGCAGTCCGGCGATCGGGGCCGGGGTCTGCTCGTCGCTGGGATCATCAACGGCGGTGAAGCTGGGGTCGGCCTTGCGATTGTGGCCGACGAGCCACTCCCAACCCGGGGTGAGGACGGAGGTCATCCAGCCCTCCCAGTCTTCGTTGCCGTCAAGGGTGATGACCTGCTGGAAGAAGTAGGCCTTGCCTTCCTTGACGTTGCCGAGGGGCGCGCCGTTCTTCCCGACGAGCGTCATGGTCCAGGGGGACGATGCGTCGTCGAAGTCAATGTTCGCCGGAGCGGTGTCCGACGTGATCTGCCAGCCCGCGAACTTTTTGGGCTTGGGGATCAAGTTGTGAGATGTGTCGGGACTCCCGGCGACTCCAGCGCCGACGAACCCGGTTGCCGCGAGCAGCGCTCCTGCGCTCACGACAACACCAAGAGACATGCGCATGGCCATGTCTGACTCCTCCGGAGTCCAACAATGAACGATCCAAAACTGCGCAGTCACCCTGTGCGTGGTGAACGAGCAATCCCTTTCCAAGGGATTGACGCGCTGTGCGGTCTTGGGCGTGTTCTTTCCCCGCTGTGCATCAGGGAAAGATGTCCGGGACTCCTCGCGGACCCTCTGAGTGTATCAGGCGCGGGACTTGCGCCAAGGGTTTATTTGATAAGCACTTGTGATGAATTTTGGGCGAGCGTCCAGGGATCCCTGCGGGCAGATACCCCAGCTTCCAAAAAGCGAACGCCCCTCCGGAACTACCGGAGGGGCGTCGAGGGATCGGTGCAGTGGAGGTCAGCCAACCCCCACCGGACCGCTGGCAAAGGTTTGGGAGACAGGCAGTTAGCGACGGCGACGCAGCATCAGGCCGATGCTGGCGATGGCGAGGGCCGCGGAACCGGGGGTCGGGATGATCTGACCCATCGGGTAGCTCTCGGAGACGATCTGGCCGCCGGTGAACTGCTCGCCGCTGACGCCGGGGTTGAGACCGACGTAGCGGATGAAGCCGCGGATCTGGAAGATGCGGTTGGCGATGGGGGTGGTGGGGTTGAAGATGTTGAAGGAGAAGGCGAGCTTGCCGCCCTGGCCGCCGGCGGCGGGGGAGACAACGCGGGTCAGGCCGCCCATCGCGATGTTCTCGACGGCACCGGTGGTGGTGTCGTCCATCGTGAGGGTGGGGTCGGCGTAGGTGGCGCTGCCGGTGACGAACTGCCAGCCGGCGGTGAGGAGCCTGACCTCAAAGCCGGTCCAGTCGGGGCTGCCGCTGGGCAGGACGAACTGATTGAAGGCAAACGTGCTGCCCTCGTTGATGGTGGAGAGCGCGTTGCCGCTGGCGCCGCGGAGCGTCTGCTCCCAGGGATCGCCGGCGGTGTCGAGCGTAATGGGGCTCGGCGCGGCGGTGGAGCCGATCTGCCAGCCGGGCCATCCGCCGACGCTGGGCAGGACGTTGTGGCTGGTGGCGGGGTTGCCGACGACGCCCTGCGCGAGGACGTTGCCGGAGCATGCGAGCAATGTCGCGATGCCGACGGACGAAATGACTCGGTTCATGTTCATAACCTCTCTGACTCCTTCAGTGCGAGACAGACCCTTTGCCAATCGAGTCCCGCGACGACGGCGTGCGACCGCGACGCGGATGACCCACGAAGTGCGAACGAAAAGACGAAATGTGAGAACGAGAGACTGACTCACCGCCCTGTGCGGGGACGGCACGCCACTGTGCTTGGCGTCGAAGAGAACAATGCGCGGAATCCCACGAAAGGCCAGTGAAATGGCCGCAAAAACGGTGCAGATGGCATATGCGGACGTCCCGGTAACTCCGGGGTCCGATAGTGAACTACGCGAGCGCGAAGGCTCATCGAAGTCGCGCCGTGATCGAGCGCGTACTTGCCCTCACCTGCCTCATGCTGCGCATGAGTCTGTTCCCGCTGCGCGGGAGAGGGGTATTAGACCTTGGCTTCGGCGCGGTCGCGGGCCTGGCGTTCGGCCTTCTTGCGCTGGCTCTCATCGAGGATGCGCTTGCGGATGCGCACGCTGGTGGGGGTGATCTCGACGAGTTCGTCGTCTTCGATGTATTCGAGGCAGGCCTCGAGGCTCATCTTGCGCGCGGGCTTCAGGCGCACGAAGGCTTCCTTCGTCGCTTCGCGGAAGTTGGTGAGCTGCTTGAGGCGTGTCACGTTGACGACGAGATCGTTCTCGCGGTTGTGCTCGCCGATGACCTGGCCTGAGTAGACCTTGTCGGTGGGCTCGACGAACATCACGCCGCGGTCGGAAAGGGCTTCGATGGCGTGGGCGGTGGCGCTGGCGGTTTCGAGGGAGATCATCACGCCCTGGCCACGGCCGGGGAGTTCGCCCTGCACGGGGGCGAAGCGCTCGAAGGCGTGGTGCATGATGGCCTCGCCCTGCGTGTTGGTCATCAGTCGGCTGCGGAAGCCGATCAGGCCCCTCGCGGGGATCTCGAACTCGAGGTGGGTCAAGGTGTCGCCGCGGGGCTCCATCGTTTCGAGGATGCCGCTGCGCTGGCCGGCGAGTTCCATGACGGCACCGACGGCCTCGTTGGGGCAATCGACGACGAGGTACTCGATGGGCTCGTGGATCTTGCCGTGGATTTCCTTGGTGACCACCCGAGGCTTGCCGACGGAGAGTTCGAAGCCTTCGCGGCGCATGTTCTCGATGAGGATGCCCAGGTGCAGGAGGCCGCGGCCGGAGACCTGGAACTCGTCGCCGGCACCGAACTCGACGCGGAGGGCGACGTTGTGCTCGCACTCCTTGAGGAGGCGGTCGCGGATCTGGCGGCTGGTGACGTACTGGCCTTCCTGTCCGGCGAAGGGCGAGTCGTTGACGCGGAAGACCATGGTGAGCGTGGGCTCGTCGACCTTCACGGGGGGCAGGGGCTTGGGGTCGTTGAAGTCGGCGAGGGTGTCGCCGATGTCGATCTTCTCGATGCCGATGACGGCACAGATGTCGCCGGCGGCGACTTCGTCAACTTCGACGCGGCCGAGGCCGGCGAAGGCCATGAGCTTCGTGACCTTGACGTTGCGGCGTTCGCCCTCGCGGTTGAGGAGGGCGATCTGCTGGCCGCGCTTGATGACGCCGTTGAAGACGCGGCCGATGCCGATGCGTCCGACGTATTCGCTGTAATCGAGGGTGGTGACGAGCATCTGGAGCGGTGCGGCGGGATCGCCCTGTGCCGCGGGGACGCGCTCGATGATGGCTTCGAAGAGGTCGCGGATGTTGTCGGTCTTGATGGCGAGGTCGCGGGTGGCCCAGCCTTCGCGGCCGGCGGCGTAGACGACGGCGAAGTCGAGGGCTTCATCTTCCGCGCCGAGTTCGACGAGGAGGTCAAAGACTTCGTTGATGACTTCCTGCGGACGGCCGTCGGGGCGGTCGCACTTGTTGATGACGACGACGGGCTTGAGGCCGGCTTCGAGTGCCTTGCTCAGCACGAAGCGGGTCTGGGGCATGGGTCCTTCGGCGGCGTCGACGAGGAGGAGGCAGCCGTCGGCCATGCGGAGGACGCGTTCGACCTCGCCGCCGAAGTCGGCGTGGCCGGGGGTGTCGACGATGTTGATGCGGACGTCTTCGCCGTTCTCGCGGTGGTAGGTGATGGCGCAGTTCTTGGAGAGGATGGTGATGCCGCGTTCCCGCTCGATCGGGTTGGAGTCCATGATGAGGTGATGCTGGCCTCCGGCGAGCTTGTCGAGTTCTCCGGCGCGGAACTGGCCGGACTGCATGAGCATCTGGTCGACGAGGGTGGTCTTGCCATGGTCGACGTGCGCGATGATGGCGACGTTGCGGAGTTGCTTGTTCATTGGGCCCGGCCTGAAGTGTGGATGACCCGCGCAGTGATCCGCGAGGGGCCTGCATAGTAGCCGCGCCGAAGGAGGGAGAACGTGAAGATGGCGTTTGGGAGCTACGGAGCCGGTTCGCGCGGGGGCGCGGGGGGCACCGGGGCGAGTTCGACCGCTGCATCGCCTTGAATCAAAGCGTCGGGCGTGCGGATGGCCTTCCATTGCACCTTGGCGATCCACCGAAGGGCTTCGGCAGCGGCGGGGATCGGGAACTGGCGGGCATCGAGGGTCGCGATGATGTCGGCGGGCCGGAGCAGGCCGACGCTGAGCCAGGCCGCGACGCGCTGGGGGGGGTCTTCGCGGGTGAGGATGTCAGCGAGTTGATCGACGCCGGGACGGCCGAGGCCGATGGTCCACCAGCCTGATTGATCGCCGCCATC
>JBGSZV010000027.1:0-4723 GCA_041750235.1 Phycisphaerales bacterium | reverse complement strand
GCCGCCAGCGCCCGCGGGTCCGCCGTCGCAAGCCGCAGTTCGCCCGCATAGGGGCTGTGAGTGGGGGGGTTATCTAAGTGCTCGTTGGGCACCGGCCTCCCATCCGCCAGCACATCCACGATCAGCCGGCCCTTCGCCCCCGCCCGCGCTGTCTCCAGCGCCGCGCCAAGCGTCGAACCCGCACCTTCCAGCAGCCGGTCATCGAGGTATACGCGCATCATGCCACCCTCTCGTCGGCTATCCGGACCATCCGCCTGAGGCCAACTTCCTACCGCACAGCGCCTTCCGCCGCGCCCGCTTTGGGCTCAGGCGCAAGACCCGCGCTCCCGTCAGCCGCCAGCCCCTTGGCCCGCTGCTTCTCGATCACCTTCGCCTCGCGCCGCTGCTTCTTGTAGTGCAGCCGGATATTCCGCGCGTAGATGATCACCCCGGTTGACTGCCCCAGCACGCCCACGATGTCCTGGCGCCACACGAAATACGTGAACAGGATCGCGCCGCCGATCAGGCTCATCCACCAGAAGCCGATCGTCACCACACTCTCTTTGCGCTTCTCGCTCACGAACCACTGCAGCAGCATCCGCCCGGAGAACGCCAGTTGCCCCGCGAATCCCAGCGCGATCCAAGCCACGCTGCCCCAGTTGGTGATGTTCAACAGCCGGAAGATCGGGTTCCCGCGAGCCCGTGCCAGTTCCTCCGCCACACCCGGCGTCACCACCCGCGCAAACGCGGCATCGTCCATCACTTCCGACGCTTGCCCGTCGCGGTAGACCAGCCGGAACGTGTGCGTCCCGCCGTCGCCCTCGACCGTCTCCAACACGCCCTTCTCAGCGCCGATCTGAAACTTCTGCGTCGTCGCGCCCTCGCGCAACCCCGGGATGTGCGGCTCCCGCGCCAGCCAGTAGCCCAGCCCAAGCAGCAGCACCATTGCCGCGACCGGTTCCCACTTCATCCCCGCACCGCCATCTCGCGCACCGGACGTACATTCACGACTTCCGCAGCGCTCTCAACGCCCGGCGTCATCTCCGCGCTCGTCACCGGACGCCGCCGCTTGCTCATCCACCGCACGGCAAAGCAGTCCACCAACCCCGGAATCGCACGCTTGGTGATCCCCATGCCGTACTTCGTCTCGCCAGCCACCCGCGGACGGTGCACCACCGGCATCTCGACCACCTTGTAGCCCATGTGCCGAGCGCTCACCGGGATGAACCGGTGCATCCCTTTGAACTCCAGCGGGATCCGCAGCGCCACCTCGCGCTTGAACAGCCGCAGCGAGCACCCCGTGTCCCGAATCGTGTCCCCCAGGATCCACTTCCGGAACTTCCTGCCCACCACCGACCCCACCCGCCGTACCACGTTGTCGCGCCGGTTCGCCGACCGGTCCCCCTGGACCATGTCCGCACCCTCGCGCTTCATCAGCTCATACATCTGCGGCAGCTCGCCGGGATCATTCTGCAAATCCGCGTCCAGCACGGCCATCAACTCGCCCCGCGCCTCCCGGAACCCCGCGTGAAACGCCGCCGACTGCCCATTGCCCTTCCCCGGCGGCGTGTTCGTCATTGCGATCAAGCGCAGCCAAGGCCGCTCGCGAGCCAGCTCCAACGCAATCGCCCGCGTCCGGTCCGTGGAGCCGTCGTCCACGAGCACAAACTCGAACGCCTCGGCATCGCCCATCAGCGTCGCCACCGCTCGCCCCGCCCGACCCACTTCCTCAACCAGCGCAGGCACATTCTCCTGCTCGTTGTGAGCGGGGGCCACAATGCTGAAAAGCGGTCGCGGTCGCGTCGTGGAAGCCATGAGGGTGATAAGGGTAGCAGGGGACCGACGCACCCCTCCCACATCCCCCTGAAATCTCCCCAACACCTCCGCCATTCCCACCGACCGGTCTACACTGCCCTGCAAACCCATTCCTCCCCCCATTGGCCATCTGGCCACTGCCCACTGGCGCTCTCCTCCCATGCACCTCCGACTCTCCAAACACGCCGACGACCCCAAGACCGTCCCGGTCACCATTCACCTCGAAGACCCCCAGGGCCTCACCAACACCGACAAGGTGACGTGGGAAACCAAGGCCGCCCCCGGCCAGAGCCTCCTGGAAGTCGCCGACATGGCCGGCATCGAGATCGAGCACTCCTGCGGCGGCGTCTGTGCCTGCTCCACCTGCCACGTCTACGTCGAAAAAGGCATGGACCAGATCTCCGAACCCACCGAAGCCGAGGAAGACCGCGTCGAGGAAGCCCCCGGCCTCCAGCGCAACAGCCGTCTCTCCTGCCAGTGCATCGTCCAGGGCAAGGGACCGATCACCCTCCGCGTCCCGGCGTGGAACCGCAACGCGGTCAAAGAAAACCCGCATTAGCCGAGTCGATTCCGTTCGATAAGAAGCTCTCTATGGTCGCTCCCAACACCCAAGGCCGAGTCGCGGTGGATCCGAATGTCTGCGGAGGCAAACCCTGCATCCGCGGCACTCGCATCGAGATCGCTGTCATTCTCGATTCGCTCGCCGAAGGTCTGACGCCGGTGCAGGTCATCGATCATTACCCGGCCTTGAAGGTCGAGGATGTCCGCGCTGCGCTCTCGTACGCGGCCGAACTCGCTCGCGAGAGCACATGGCGAGTGCAGCAGTCATCGTGAAACTCAAGCTGGACGAGAATCTCTCGATCCACCTGAAGCCGCCGGTTGCGGCGCTCGGCCACGACGTGACGACAGCAGCGGATGAGGACCTTCTCGGCAAGGCGGATGAAGTTGTGACCGCCGAAGCATTCCGCGAGGGACGAATGCTCCTGACTCTCGACGTTGGTATCGCTGATCTGCGGCGCTTTCCCCCAGGAACACATCCGGGGATCATCGTGTTTCGACCCAGAACACTCGGGGCCGCCGGTGCCACCGAGTTCGTGCTCGCATTTTTGCGCACTGTAAGTCTCGATGAATGCTCGGGTTGCATCGCAGTCGTGGATCCCGAACGCGTTCGCATACGCAGACCACCAGCCGCCTGAGCCCCCGGAGCCGAACTCACAGGCGAGTTGTGGCGTAGCAATCCTTTCTCACGGCCGCGCGGCACAGGACGCGACCCCAACGGGAGGTCTCGGCATGCGCTCCATGAAACTGGCGGCTCTGGCGATCGGCGTGCTCATCTTCGGCGGGACCCTGGCGCTCATCGCAGGAGCGGGCGAACCGTCCGTGCCGTCCGCTCGACCGACCACCGACATCACCGCGCGGGTCACATTCGAGATTCCCAAATCGCCGCGATACATCAGCGCCATGCTAGGCATCGACGCCGCGTCCATCGACGCGGCGCGACTGACGCCCCAGGGCGTCCTGGCCCGAACCAGCATCCCTGCCCTCGCCCAGCGCATCGCCGAAGACGCTTCACTTGAGAACCGCGTTCCCGACTACTTCTCCCGTTTCGATCCCGACGAAGCCGAGTTCGATCGCGCCGGCCTCGCCCGCGACCTCGCCGCTCGCATCTCGCTCATCGCCGAGCCCGCCTCCGACATCATCACCCTCCGCGTCCGCGCCGAGTCAGAGCCGCTGGCGCACGCCCTGTGTGCGTTCGTCGCCGATACCTTCGAGCACCAAGTCAGGACCGATCGCACTCGCCACCTCGCGCAGGCGCGAGATGCCGCCGAGCGCATGAACCGCACCCTTCGCACCGACCGCGAGGCGCTCCTTGCCCAAAGCCTTAATCTCATCACCAACGAACGCATGGAGAGCGCCGATCCCCAGAAATCCAGCGACGCCACCACACTCGCCATCGTCAGTGAGAGATTGCTCGACCTCGATCTCCAACTCGCCGGCACCGCCGCCGATGACCCCGCGACCGCCGAAGCGCGGGTCAAGCGCGACTGGCTCCAAGTCCGTCGCGAGGAACTGCTCCGCGAAACCAACGCCGACATGAGCCGGCTCATGCTGCTCTCATCCATCGAGAGCGCCCGTGAATCTCGCGCGCAGAACCAGTTCGCCGTCGAACGCGCACTCTTCCTTTACGACGAGGAACTGAACGCCCCCGTCATCAACCGCTTGGAAAAGCTGCCTTTTACCGAGTCCCGCTAGCTGGAGCGGGTGTGGGGGCCGGGGCCGCAGGCGGTGCTTCCTCGCTCCCCGCCGGCTTGAGTCCCTCCACCACCACCGTCACCGCCTTCTTCTCACCAAACACCAGCTCCGCGCACTTCCGCAGTTGTTCAATCATCACATCCTCGAACGACCGCACCAGCGCGCCGCCCGTCTGAAACCCCATCTGCTCCAGCCGCGCCATCCCGAACGCCACCGGGAACTGGCTCTCGCACATCATGTCGATGTCCGCATCCGCCAACCCAAACCATCGGAATGCTCCGCGCGCTGTCTCGAAATCAATCTCCGCACCCGCCTCAAAGCTCCACGCCGCCATCTTCACGAACGCCCGCAGCTCCTCCAGCGCCTTCTCGGCGTCGCCGTCCTGCGCCACCGCGCCCGCCACCTGCACCAGCTCGTTGTCCTCGATCGTCCGGTACATCACCTGCAATCCAGCCAGCGCACGCCCCTGTTCGGGGAACGCGTTGTAGTCCATCATTTCCTTGTACAGGTACCCGATCAGCACCTGGAACACCGGGTACATCGCATCACTCGGTGACGGCGGGTGATACCCCAGCATCACCAGCTTCCGGCCCTGGAAATCTGCGCGGTCCGTCGGCTCCGCCACATCCTTCCGCGCGCCCAGCACCGGCGCCTCAAACGCCCGCGGCGCCGGCGC
>JBGSZV010000026.1:0-5755 GCA_041750235.1 Phycisphaerales bacterium | reverse complement strand
CTCCATCGGCGCCGGTCGCGTCCACCTCATCTGCGGCGGCTACGACAAGAAGATTGACCTCGCCCCCATGGTCCCCGCCATCGCCCGCTGCGCCGGCGTCTACGCCATCGGCACCACCGGACCCACCATCGCCCAACTCGTCACCGCCTCTGACGGCCGCGCCCGCTCCGTCGCCACTCTCGACGACGCCGTCGCCGCTGCGCGCGAAGTTCTGCGTCCCGGTGACATCCTGCTCCTCAGCCCCGCCTGCGCCTCCTGGGACCAGTTCACCAACTTCGAAGAACGCGGCGACCGCTTCTGCGCCTTGGTGCTCGCCGGCGATGCCGGCCGCACACCCGCGCGATAGCCGTTTCCTCCCGCACTTCCACTGCTGACCGTTCCCACCCGGATGCCCGCAGGCATCCCCGTGGCCGTTCGCTGGTTTGTGGATAACCCAAAAATCATCCGAACTCCAGTTGACACACGATAGGTATCTGATAGGCTTATCCCGTCCAAACATCCTCCCACTTTTCAAAGGGTTCTGATATGGTGACTACCGCCGACGCCGTCAAAGCCAACGCCAAGACCACGGCCGCCCCCGCGGCCACTCCCACCGCCGTCGGCGAACGTCCCACGTCAAGGAGGCAGAGAGAGGACGACATGGCCAAGAGCACCACCAAAGAATCCGACGTCGCCGTCAATATCGAGTCCAAGCAGAAGGCCGCCGAGGCGCGCGAAAAGGCGCAGAACCTCGAACGCACCGTCCTCCAGATCGAGAAGACCTTCGGCAAGGGCTCGATCATGAAGATGGACGAGTCCGCCCACGCTCTGATCCCCGGCATCTCAACCGGCGCACTCTCACTCGACCTCGCACTCGGCGGCAAGGGCATCCCCGTCGGTCGCATCGTCGAGATCTACGGCCCGGAATCCTCCGGCAAAACAACCCTGGCCCTCACCGTCGCCGCTCACGCGCAGAAGAGTGGCGGCGTCGCCGCCTTCATCGACGCCGAACATGCCCTCGATCCTTCGTGGGCCCGCCGCCTCGGTGTGAACGTCGACGAACTCCTCGTCTCGCAGCCCGACACCGGCGAGCAGGCGCTCGAGATCTGCGAACTGCTCGTTCGCTCCAACGCCGTCGATGTCATCATCGTTGACTCGGTGGCCGCGCTCGTTCCGCGTGCGGAAATCGAGGGCGAAATGGGCGACTCCTTCGTCGGCCTGCAGGCCCGCCTCATGAGCCAGGCGATGCGCAAGCTCACCGGCGCCATCGCCAAGAGCAAGACCACCGTCATCTTCATCAACCAGATCCGCGAGAAGATCGGCGTGATGTTCGGCTCGCCCGAAACCACCTCCGGCGGCCGCGCCTTGAAGTTCTACGCCTCGGTCCGCATCGACATCCGCCGCATCAGCGCGATCAAGGAAGGCGAGGCCAACGTCGGCAACCGCGTCCGCGCCCGCGTCGTCAAGAACAAGCTCGCCCCGCCCTTCCGCGAGGCCGAGTTCGACATCATGTTCGATGAGGGCATCTCCATGACCGGCGATCTCGTGGACCTCGCCGTCGAGGACCGCGTTGTTGACAAGTCCGGTTCCTGGTTCAGCTACGGCGATGTCCGCCTCGGCCAGGGCCGCGAGAGCGCTAAGCGCTTCCTCCGCGAGAATCTGGACCTCACCAACGAGATCCGCACCGCCGTCCTGAAGGGCCGCCTCGCCGCCGGAAACGCCGCCAAGTCTCGGACCCCCGGTGAGAGCGCCGCCGACGAGTAATCCCACGCCCTTCGACCCCCAAGATCTCCCCCCCAACGCCCGGCCTCGTGCCGGGCTTTTTTATGGGCCGCGCGGACCGAATCGGCCCCTTGTTCCCCGGGTCGGCATCCCTCCCCCCAGGCCATGCGTATGGGAGTCCATGGCAACCCCGCTTGTCATACGCGCTGCGCTCGCTATCCTGCCCCGTCCAACACGCTTTGCGGCTGTGGCGGAATTGGCAGACGCGCTAGATTCAGGTTCTAGTGGGGTCACACCCGTGGAGGTTCGACTCCTCTCAGCCGCATTCCTCAGGCCGTGGGCTTCTCAGCTCGCGGCCTGTTTTTTTGTCCACAGCGCCCGGCACGTCCGGCCCCTGTTGGGTACGATTCCTGCGTCCGGCCTGTCCGAGGCCGGGCGATCATCGTTCTGATTGCGGCCGCGTTGGCCGTGACTTCATTTGTGTCCCCTTGATTTGGAGAGCCATTAATGGCACGGACACGCAGAATCAACCAGGGCTTCACGCTGATTGAACTCCTGGTGGTGGTGAGCATCATTGCTCTGTTGATCAGCATCCTGTTGCCCGCCGTCGGTGAAACCCGACGTCAGGCGCGTATCAGCCTGTGCACTTCCAACATGAAGCAGCACGGGTTGGGCGTTCAGAACTTCGCGAGCCAGAACAACGACACGTTGCCCTGCGCTCCGAACTCCACCGCGCCCAACACCCCCGGCACGCCCGCGTACACCGTGCTAGGCCCTCCCGGAACCATCGCGAAGAACTTCGGCAACGAGTACCAGCCGACCAACGGCTTCGCGTGGAAGGGAACCGGCGTCAAGTCCCTCACCGCCGCCCCCAACAACCTCACCTCCGTGCTCAACAACTCCCAGTTCATGGAGAACCTCCAGGACTGGAACGGCTACTGGGTCATGATGAGCGAGTACATGGTGGACGGTGAAGGTGTCCAGGCCATCCAAGACGTCTTCGCATCCCCCTCCGACACTTCTTCCAAGAACCGCTCGTTCCCCCGCATGCGCAAGTACATGCGTGACAACCAGGGTCAGTGGTGGGCGCTCAATCAGACGAGCTCCATCCCCGCCCTCGCCGGCGTGCTCTGCGGCTCCTACCGCTACACCGCCTGCGCCTACACCAGCCCCATCATCTACTCCTGCGACCGTGACGGCCGCACCCTGACCCCCGACTTCGACATGACCCGCGGCACCAACATTTCGTGGGGCCCCGGCAGCCGCGAGAAGTACGTCAAGCGCAACCCCACCTCCGCGGTGGACTACCCCTCCCAGAAGGTCCTTTTCTGGATGTGGTACGCCTGGCACAACCCCGAGAGCGGCATCTGGTGCGAAGACGGCGTCGTCTGCCCGATCGCCATGGCCGACGGCAGCGCCAAGGCCGTGCGTCCCTACCAGGACGGCTACCCCTACATCGGCATCGGCCAGCCCGGCCGCTACGAGAAGGCCGGCGCGTTCTACACCATCCAGTACACCGCGACCGGCGAGCCCTGGCCCGCGCACTTCTGGCTGACCAACGGTGGCATCCAGGGTCGCGATATCCAGTAAGCTGATCGATACGCCCAGGCCTTCGAGAACATCCCGCAAGGACGCTGGACGCTTCACACGATTTCATGGGGTTCTACAAGCATGAACAGCAAAACCAAGATCATCATCGCCGTCGTGCTCTTCGCCCTTGCCGGTCTGGTCGTGGCGTATCAGTTCGGTCTCTTCGGTGAGAGCAAGCCCAAGCGCGAGCCCGGCACCGTGCAGCAGGAAACGGGCGGCGATGCGCCGGCCGTTCTCGGCGATGGTGGGCCCAAGCCCACAGGCTGATCCTCACCGATTGCCTTCAAACCCTCTCCGGGGCCGCGCACCAGCGCGGCCCCGGTTTCGT
Source organism: Phycisphaerales bacterium (assembly GCA_041750235.1). Classification (GTDB taxonomy): domain Bacteria; phylum Planctomycetota; class Phycisphaerae; order Phycisphaerales; family UBA1924; genus JBGSZV01. The sequence goes on along the minus strand of JBGSZV010000026.1, from coordinate 2,136 downwards.
TTTTGCCTCGACCCGCGCCGGTCCAGCGGTACACTCGATGTCGGAGCAAGCCTTGCGATCACGCGTCCTACGAGCAACCCACCACGCGTTCACGCTCATCGAGCTGCTCGTCGTCGTCAGCATCATCGCCCTGCTCATCAGCATCCTGCTGCCGGCCATCGGCGAATCCCGGCGTCAGGCCCGGATCAGCATGTGCACCTCGAACATGAAGCAGCACGGTCAGGGCTCGGTCAACTTCGCCGCCCAGAACAACGACACCCTTCCCCACGCTCCCGCCTCCGACGCCGTCACGCCCATGGAGAACCTCATCCTGGGGCCCCGCGGTAGCATCGCCCTGAACTTCGCCTCCGAGCTGCGCCCGTACAACGGCTTTGCCTTCCGCGGCGCGGGCGTCCCGACCTTCTATTCCCCCAACAACCAGAGCGTGGTGCTCAACTACTCGGAGTACTTCAAGAACCTGCAGGGCTGGAACGGCTACTTCATCTGGCTCAGCGAGTACATGGTCGATGGCGAGGGCGTGCAGGCGCTCAACGAAGTGTTCACCTCGCCCAGCGACACCGCTTCCCGCCGCAACTCCTGGCCGCGCATCCGCAGGATCATGCGCAACGAACTCCAGGGCCGCTGGTGGGCTCTCAACGTCTCCGAGTCCGCCCCGATGAACAACCCGGTCTGCGGCTCTTACCGCTACGTCGCGGCCGCGATGACCAGTCACCTCATCTACTCCGTCGATCGCCAGGGCAATCCGCTCGCTCCCGATTACATCATCACCGACCGCGGCTCCGGCGGCGGCCCGATCATGTCCACCGCCATGCGCGCCAAGTACGTCAAGCGCAACCCGATGGCCTCGGTCGAGCATCCCTCGCAGAAGGTCCTCTTCTGGATGTGGTACGCGTGGCACAACCCCGACCGTCTGCTGTGGTGCGAGGACAGCGTCGTCACCAGCGTGGCGCTCGCCGACGGCAGCGCCCGCGCGGTGCGGCCCTACCAGAACGGGCTGCCGTTGCTGGGCGTCGAAGATCCCGCCCGCTACGAGAATGCCGGGCCCATTCTTCCCGTGACATTTCTGCCGACCAGCACCACTTGGCCGGCGCACTACTTCCTCACCAACGGCGGGATTCGCGGGCGTGACTTCTAACGCCCCCGCGAGCGTCGTCTACGCAGGGATCGACGAAGCCGGCTACGGCCCGCTCCTCGGTCCGCTGTGCGTTGGCATGAGCGTCTTCGAACTCCCCGCCGACCACTTCGACTCCGCCGCCCCCGCCCCGGATCTCTGGTCGTTGCTCGGCAGCGGCATCTGCAAGACCGCCGCCGAATCCCGGGACGGCCGCATTGCCATCAACGACTCAAAGCGCCTCAAGCTCTCTAATGACTCCAAGGCGAAGCATCCGCTCTGCCACCTGGAACGCGGCGTGCTCTCGTTCCTCTCGCAACTCGAGCGTCCCCACGACACCGACGCGACACTGCTCGATTCACTCGGCGCGACCTTCGGCGACCACGACTGGTACGCCGGCGATCCCACGCCCCTCCCCGTCGGCGATGATGCCGGCCGCGCCCGTATCACCGCCGCCCGACTCGCCGGGGTGCTGGAGTCCTCGCGCATACGCGTCGTGGACCTCTGCGCCCGCGCGGTGGAAGAGCGGTTGTTCAATCAGCTCCTCCGCGAGCACGACTCCAAGGCCGCCGTCAGCTTCGCGGTGATCGCCTCGTGCATCCGCCGCGTGTGGAAGTCCACCGCCGCGCAGGGCGCGATCCCGCCGCGCGTCGTGGTGGACCGACAGGGCGGTCGCACGAGTTACTCCGACCAGCTCGCCTTGGTTTCGCCGCACGCCCGCGTGGAGATCCTCGGCGAAACCAGCGAGGTCAGCGCCTACGAACTCATTGGCGAAGGGCCCGATGAAGGCCGCCGTCTCCGCATCCGCTTCCAGGTCGAGGCGGAGGCCGCCCACCTGCCGGTGGCACTCGCCTCCATGACCGCCAAACTCGTCCGCGAACTGGCGATGATGCGCTTCAACCGTTACTGGTGCGCCCGCGTCGCCGAACTCAAACCAACCGCCGGCTACACCACCGACGCCCGCCGCTGGCTGCGCGACATGCGCGGCCACGCCGCCCCCGACCTCCTCGCGAGCCTCGAACGCC
>JBGSZV010000025.1:0-6366 GCA_041750235.1 Phycisphaerales bacterium | reverse complement strand
CCCGACCAGCGCGAGGCACACGCCCGAGAGCGCGAGCGTCGCCGCGGTGAGCCGATATCTGGCGCGGACGCTCCGCGTGGGACGATGCGAGAGCCGCGTGAGCACGCGGCGGGGATTGGTCTCGTCCGTCTCTGTCATCGTGCCCAGCAACTGCTGCAGCGTGTACTCGATGGGATCGTTCTGGCTGCGCGTTTCAAAGCGACTGGCCCCCCAGCGCTCCCGCAGTGACGCGGCGAGCTTCTCGGTCCCGGCGCCGACAATGTGAATCCGTTCGGGCACCTGCCCCAGGTGCGAGGACCACGTGAGCCAGTCGAGGGTCAGTCGTTTGCCCGCCGCCGCGAGAGCGTCGGCTTCGTCGGTGGGCTGATCGGTGGTTCCGACGTCGTTCTCCGACGACTGCGATTCCTCGACAGGCGCGAGCAGCGTGACAGTTCCGCCGCATACCAGTTCGCCCGCCTGCGACCACGCCCAGACCAGTCGCTTGTCGCCATCGATGACCACGCTGGCGGTCACACTCCCGCCCGCATCACCCGGCCAGACTCGCGCCATCGCGTGCCACAGGCTCATGATGTTGCCGATGCGCACGTTCATGGAGTCCAGCGAATCGAGCCACAGGCGCAGGATCGCATCGGGCATGCACAACACGCCCAGCGCCAGGCCATTTTCCAGGTCTTCCGGCGTGCCGTCGCTCTTTTTTCCGCGCTTCCCTCGGGCATTGGGCTGGCTGTTGACCAGCGGCTCAAAGGCGCTGACGGGCATGAGGTCGCCCCAGTCCTGGGCGTGGGCGCGAAGGGTCGCGGCGAGCACCGGCTGGGCAAGGCTGGGGGTTCTGAGCCAGGCGCAGATCGCCTCGTTCACGTCGATCACCAGCACCCCAAGCCGGCGTCGAACGCTGGGCTGGGAAGCGATCCACCGTGCGGCCTCATCGGCGCGGGCCCGCATCGAACGCGGCGTGACTTCCGCGCCGGCGATGGGTGTGACTTCCCACTGTGCTGCGCCCTCGCCGACGATGCGGACCGACGAAAGATCGCTCTGAACCAGTGCGGCAGCGGGCTGACTCATCGCGCTCGCACCCCCGGCGTGTTGGGCGAGACCGGCCCTTGCGGGGCCGTCGCGGGCGAGGGCGAGTTCCCGGGAGCTTTGATTCCGGGCATCCCGCCCACGATCGTGGGGCGGGGCTTGTCCGTGGCCGGCGGCAGCACCGGCGTCAATGACGCCTCGCGTTTGACGATCTCAAACGTCTGCTCTTTGCCGTTCTGATCGACGACCACCTTTTCCGGGTCGATCGACTTGATGGTGACGTTGGAGCCGTTGGGGTCGTTGGCGTCGGTCACGACATCGTTGGGGAACACCACGCGCTGGGCGCTGGCGCTCATCGACATGAAGGCGGCTGGCTTCTCAAGCGTGCCGGCAAAGCCCAGATACTGCCAGTGCAGTTCGGCCTGCTCCACCTGCGGCGGCGGACTGACGCCTGGATTCTCGGCCGTGATGGGCGCCGGCGGCGGCTTGTCGCGCAGGTCGTCGATTTTTTGGAGGACCAGCCAATCCTTGCCGTTCGCGACCACGGCATTCGGGTCAACCGGCGGCTTGGGCTTGGTGAAGTCAGGGAAAGGCGGCGCGCCCTCGGGCGTCCCGGTCACGGACGCCGGGCTCAAAAAGGCCATTGGGACCAGCCAGACGGCAGCTGACGCCGCGAGCGCAATGCCCGCGCCGACGATCAGCAGCAGCTTTGTCGAGGCTCCCTCAGGCATACGAAAAAGGCTCCGCCTTGCGCGCCAATGTGTATCGTCGGTCAGACCCCGCGTTTTTGCCCAAGATCAGCGGGTCAGGCGTCCGGACTCTTGGAACGCCGTCTCGTCCATCTCCCCTTCGGGCAGCCCGAGCACCTGGGTCCATTCGAGCATCTGGGGGATGTTCCGGTCGGTCTGAGCGAGGCCGGTGTACCGCCGGATGCTGCGGGCGTCGATCACTTCTACATCCAGACGCCAGAGGCGGTTCTGGTCAAAGACGATCATGTCCGCCAATGCCTGAACTTCCTCCACCGGGATCCCGTCGCGCTGGAGTTCCTGGAAGAAGTTGCTGCGCTCGACTGTGGGCCGGTCCTTGATCCGCTGGAGCGCCTTGAGGACCAGGTCATTGCCCTTGGCCAGTGCCGTGATCACCTCGGGCGCCGCCCCGGCGATGCTCACCTGCATCGCCCCATAGCGACGCAGGAGGTCCGGGCGATCGGGGGGGAGCCACTCCAGCACGTCGATGAGGCGCTGGGTCACCTCGGGGGGGTCATCGGGGTCGATGGTGCAGCGGATGGTGCCCTGCCCGTCGCGGATGCGGAGCAGCACCACCACCTTGTCGGGCAAAACCTCGCGATGGGCGACGCCGCCGGCCTTGGCCATGTCCGCCAGGGAGGTGGAAGTGCCGATGTCGCGGGTCAGCCACAGGAGCACGAAGTCGCGGATGCCCAGCGATTCGTGGTGCAGGGCGTACCCCTGCAGCCGCTTTTCGACGATCAACCCCTCGGTGGTCGAGCGGTTCACGCTCCAGGTGATCATCGCCGCGGCGGCAAAGACCACCACCAGGATCATGATGAACACGAACCCGCGCCGGGATCCCGGCGGAAGGGGCGTCGAGTTGGATCGCTGGCGGTTCATCGCTCGTTCGGCCGCACCATCGTCTCGAAGACCCAGTCCACCCGCACGCCCTTGAGCGTGGTCATCGTCAGTTCAACCGCGATTGGGAAGTCCTCGACGATGTACGCGTTCCAGAGCGGCTGCCACTCGTTCGTTTCGGGGTTGTCCTTGTCGCGCCGCGGCAGGATCCGCCACGTGCAGCTCGCCAGCCCGCGCACCAGGACGAACGGCTCCTCGGGCGGCTCCATCGTCCGCCACTGCAGCGCCCAGCCGTCCTCCATGCGGACCAGTTCGAAGGCCCCGCGGACCCACGGCCGGAGCTTCTCAAGGATCTCTTCTCCCACCAGCGGCGGTTCGGCCTGATCGCGTGGATCGGGCTGCACGCCCCACTGCACCGACTTCACGAGCGACTTGGGCGCCGGCGAGGCCGAGAGCACCAACTCCAGCCGCGGCACTTCCGATCCATCCTCGGCCTGCTCGAAAAACAGCTCGAAGTGGTCGGCATCCGAATCAGGCCGCAGCCCGAGCAGCGCCATCAACGGGTTCGGTTGCGCGTTGGGATCGGCACTTTCATCGACGATGCCCGCCCCGCCGCTGCCGACGCCGAACTGATCGACGCCCGGCTGCCTCGGCGTGCCGTCGGCGTTGAGGCCGGGGTCGGCGTTGGGGTCATTCTCTTCTTCGTTTTCAGCGTTCTCAGCATCTTCGCCGGGGATCTCATCCTCCACCACCGGCGTGCCGTCGGGATTGAGCTTCTTCGCGGGAGCATCCTCCTCGGGCTTCCCGGCGACGAGGGTCTGCATCGCCCGCTCGATGACGGCGTGAGCCACGCCCATCTTGGCGGTCGAATCAAAGCGCGCCGAGTTCACGCGGTCCTCGGTGAGAACCATCATGAACAGCCCCAGTGCGCCGCCGATGAGCAGCAGCGAGAGGGTGAGCGCGAGGATCAGCTCGAGCAGGGTGAATCCGCGGGATGTGGACGCGCGGCGTGTCATGGTTGAAACGGACTTCACTCAGCGATCCAGCTGGTTGCTGATCGAAGGGTCGTTCATCAGCCGGTAGATGAGCGCATCGGGGTCGCCCATGTAGGGGTTGAACATGCGGGTCATCGTCGCGAGCACCGGGCGGGGCTGCTCGCTGGGTTCATCCAGCTTCACGCGCACCGTGATACGGGTGAGCTGGTTGTTGAGCTTCTCTTCAAAGCCGACGTCGGCGCTTTTGCGTGTCGTGCGCCGCGCCGGGCCGCTGCCGTCCGACAACTCGCGGGCGACAACTTCTTCATCGAGGTCGAAGGCGTAGTAACGGCCGTCAAAGAGCACGCGCTTGGGCTGCCCCTCCATCTCACGCGGGTCGCGGACGTGCGTGATGATGATTCGGTGCGCCACTTCGGCCGCCGCCAGGCGCTGGCGGTTGCGGTCGCTGACCATGGTCGAGAAGGAGATGCCCCCCGCGATCATCGCCGCTGCGAGGGCGAGCGTGAGGGTGGCCGCCACCACTTCGATCATCGTCATGCCGCGAGCGCTTCGCATGGGGTTACTCGTCGGTTGAGCGACGGACGATGTCGTCGGTCTCGTTGTTGGGGTCGGGGCCGGCGCTGATCATGATGAAGTCGTAGTTTGCGCCGCCGTAGCTGCCGGGCGAGTAGTAGCCCATTTCGCGGCCCCAGGCGTCCTTGGGAATCGAACCTTTGATCAGGTTCTCGGTGAGCAGGACGCCAAGCTGGCCGGTGGGCGGATAGAGGCCGTAGGCGCCGCGATAGAGATCGAGTGCGCCCGAAATCGTCTTCATGTTGGCCTTGGTCTGCACAATGCGGGTCTTGTCCTGCGCGCCGACGAGGTTGATCGTGACGATCGGTCCCAGAATCGCGATGATCGCGATGACGGCGAGAAGTTCGAGAATCGTGAAGCCGCGGGCCGGATTCGCCGGGCGGCGGCGGGTGTTCGTGCTCAGCATGTCAGATCTCTCCGTGTTCATAGTCAGGGGTCACCATGATAGGGGCCCGGAAGAAGGTCCATCGGTCAGCCGGCTGATCATGTGTACCGGCGGGTTCAGCCCACGCTGCGGGCCGAAATCAGCGGGATCGCAATCGCGATGATCAGCGGACCGAGAAGCAGGAACATCGCCACGATCATCATCGGTTCCAGCAGCGCCAGCAGCCGAGCGGACTTCTTATCGACCTCGTCGGCCATCTCCCCCGCCAGCGAATCGAAGGCCGAATCCAGGTCGCCCGAACGCTCCGCGGCGATCAGCAGCCGCCGCGTCGAGAGTGGCAGGGCATCCACCTTCTCGATCAGCGTCCGCAGCAGGCCGCCCTCCACCAGGTTCCGCTGCAGCGTGTTGAGCTGCTCTCGGAGCTTGGTCGAGGAGATTACCCCGGTCGCCCCCGCCAGCGCATCGGCCAGCGGAACGCCGGTCTTGGTCATCGCCCCCATCACCGAGAAGAACCGCGTCATTTCCACCGTCAGCAGCAGGTTCGCCACCGCCGGGAACTTGCGTCCGATGAAGCTGATCCCCTTGACCACTCGTCGCCAGATGATGATCGCGCCGCACAGCAGTCCCATGCCGATGAGCAGCGACAGCATCAGGTGCGCGTTGAGCCACTCGCCCACGTTGAACACCACCGCGCTGAACCACGGCAGCTTGCCGCCGTTGCTCTCGATCAGCGGGCGCACCGTCTGGGCCATCTTGGGAACGATGAAGATCAGGAGGAAGCAGAACATCAGCAGCGCGATGGTCACGATTACCGCGGGGTAGATCATCACCGTGACCGCTTTTCCGGAGATGCTCAGCCGCCGTCGGGCTGATTTAGAGAGACGCTCGGCCGCGCCGGTGAGGTCGCCGGTGCGTTCCGCCGAGCGGTAAACCGCGATCGTCACCGGCTCAAAGCCGCCCACCTGTGCGCACGCGTCCGCGAAGCTCGCGCCGCCGGAGACCAGTTCCTTCATTCGGTTCACCCGCGCGCGACTCGCCGGGCCGACCACCGTCGCCGCGACCTCCAACGCCTCGGTCAAGGGCACGCCGCGTGACAAGAGGATCCGGAGCTGATCGTTGAGTTCCGCCTCGTCCTTCAACGGGATCTTCGCCGGGGCGCTCGACCCGACCGGCACCCTCCACGCTTTCAGCAGCAGCAGATCCTCGCGTCGGAGTTCCTCGGCGAGCTTGGCCTCATCACCGGCGGCGCGCAGCCCCATGGTCTTGCCGCCGGTGGGCTTCATCGCCTGGAAGAAATAGGTCTGGGTGGAAAGGGCGCTCATGCGGACCACTCACATCGGCACAGCCCACAGCCCACACAAGCGCGTTCCGCCGGTCCGAATGTGAGTTGTGAGTGGTGCCCTGTGATCATTTCGGATTCGCCTACGCCAGCACGCGTTTCAGTTCCGTTTCCGTCGTCAGTCCGCGAGCGACCTTGTCAAGGCCGTCGTCCATCATGGCTCGCATGCCCTCTTTCATCGCCAAAGCGCGGATCGCGCGGGCGTCGGCGGTGGTGAGCACGAGGCGGCGGATCTCATCCGTGATGGTCATGATCTCGTAGATCGCGACGCGGCCCGAGAAGCCCGAGCCGAAGCAGCGTTCGCAGCGCGTGCCCGCTGGGCCGCTCGTCCCCTGCCCGTTGCAGGTGGAGCACACCTTCCGCAGCATCCGCTGGGCCAGCGCCGCGAGCAGTGATGAGCTGATCAGGTACGTCTCAATGCCGATGTCCTGCATGCGCGAGATGGCGCTGGGGGCGTCGTTGGTGTGG
>JBGSZV010000024.1:0-4746 GCA_041750235.1 Phycisphaerales bacterium | reverse complement strand
GCTGGTCATCAAGGACCGCGCCACGCTCGCCAAGGCCGCCGCGAAAGAGCGCGAGCGCGAGCAGAAGGCCGCGAAGACCGCGGAGCTGATGAAGAAGACCGAGCGTCCCGGTCTCGCGCCCGCGCCCAAGCCGACCGGCGGCAAAGGCAAGAAAGACGCCCTGCCCCCCGGCCCGCGCTTCCAGAGCGCCTTTGCCGACAACATGGTGGACGGCAAGGCCGCCGCGGCGAAGCTTTCCGCTGCCGCGGGGCTCGGCAATCTCAAGAAGACCAAGGCCGACTGGCTGGTGCGCGATGAGAACGCGGTGCGGCTCAAGAAGAGCCCGCTCTCCAAGAAGCAGTTGCAGGACTTCCGCGAACTTCTGGTCATCAAGCGCGGGCAGTTGATCGGCAATGTGAATGCGATGGAGTCCGAAGCCCTCACCGGCGGCGGCAGCGGCTCGCTCAGCCACCTCCCGCAGCACATGGCCGACGCGGGCACCGATACGTTTGATCAGTCGTTGGCGCTCGACCTCGCCGCCCAGCAGCGCGGCGTGCTGAAGGAGATCGACGCGGCCATCAAGCGCATCGACGAGAACACCTTCGGCATCTGCGAGCTGCTCGGTTCGCCGATCGATATCGAGCGCCTCAACGCCGAACCCTGGACGCGCTACAGCATCGAAGCCAAGCGCGAGATCGAGCGCACCGGCATCCCACGCGGATGAACGCGACCGAAGCCGCAATCAGGAGCGATGCTCCCGCCGGGTCCAAACGGCGCGGGTGGACCATTCTCCTGGTCACGCTCGTGATCGGGCTTGTCGCCGACCTGGGCAGCAAATGGTGGGCGTTTCACTCCATCGCCGATGCGCCGGTGGTCGTGAGCCGCGCCGAAGTGCTGGCACAGACCAAGATCGACCCGACCGACCTCATGAGCCTGATCCCGCCGCACGAGCCGGTGGGGATCCGCAAGGTCTTTCAGTTCCAACTGGTCCTGAACAACGGCGCTGTCTTCGGCGCCGGTCAGGGCAAGCGGTGGATGTTCATCGGGTTCACCACCGTGGTGCTCATCATCGCGGTGTATTCGTTCGCCCGGTACGCGAGCCCCGCGTCGCGGTGGACGCCCTTTGCCATCGGCCTGGTGGTGTCGGGCGGCATCGGCAACCTCTATGACCGCATCGTGTACGGCTGCGTGCGAGACTTCCTGCACCCACTCGCGGGGCTCGAGTTCCCGTGGGGCATCCGCTGGCCCAACGGCAGCCCGGAAGTCTGGCCCTATGTCAGCAACGTGGCGGACGCGGCGCTCCTCGTGGGCATCGCGATCCTCATCGTGAAGATGTGGCGCGTGGACACGCAAGCCAAGAAACCCAAGACCGCGTCGGCCTGATCAGGCCCGCGCGCCCTGCAGCGTGGCCTTTTCCCGCAGCGCCGGCAACAGGTCGCGGACCTCCTGCGCCATCCGGCTGTTGGGGAACTGCATGATGATCTGGTCGCCGATCTCCAGCGCGCCGGCCCAGTTGTGGTCGTGGACCAGCAGCTTGAACCGCACGCCCAGATTCTCGCGCGACTTGCCGATGACGCCGCGAGCAACTTCCTGGAATGGCTCGGCCTCGGTGGGCGTGAGGTAGGTGTCGAGTTCCTTCAGAAGCGACATCGCCTCCTCGACCTGCTCGCGCTGGGCGGCGATGAGGAAACGGCGTTCAAGTTCCTTGCGGTAGCGGACACGCGCCTCGTCCACGCGCTCGCGGAGGTCGGCGGTGCGGTGGGAGTCGGGGTAGATCCGCATGAGGCGGGCGGCCTCGGCGTACGCCTCGCTCCAGCGGCAGCCGCGGATCTGCTCGTCGAGGCCGTGGAGCGAATCCACGACATCGCGGTCATAGGTCTGGGCACGGGCACGCTCAATGCGGGCACGGAACTCCTCGGCATCGCCGCGGTAGCCGAAGCGCTCGGCGAGTTCCTTGACGAGCACCATCGCGGCATCCCAGTCTTCGGTGGCAATGTCCTGCTCGATCGCACGCCGGAGGATTTCGCGCTCCTCGCGCCGATGGAGCACGCGCTTGGCGCCCTCGGAGAGGCCGCCTTCCTGCGTGAGGGTGTTCACCGCGGCGGTCAGTTCGTAGAGGCGGCGCTCGACGGTGTCGAGCGAGGTTCGGGATCGCATCGCGACGATGATGCTCAGCGGCATCAGCGCCAGCACAATCGCTCCGGCGATGAGCGCGGAGCCGCGCAGCGAGGCATCGGACGCTGCCGCGGCGCCGAGGCCGACGAGGACCAGCAGCAGCGCGACGACCGTGACCACAACCGCAAGGGATGAGCCGCCGGACGAGCCGCGGCTGGGGGGCTGAGCGGGGTTCGATTGATACGCCATGGCGGAAGCTCCGTTCCTTCCTGATCGGCGTTTTCGGGACCTGAATCCTGACACACACGTCCGGCATGGACGCCGAATAACTTAGCTGCCGGGGGTGGCGTCGCCGCAGTTCCGGGTGACGGGCACCAGACACAGGAATCGCAGACCCTGATCACCGGCGACGAACTGGTGCTCCTGGTCCGCGGGGACGTAGATCACGTCGCCCTTGCGGATGGGGCGGAAGTCACCCTCGAGGAGCACTTTGCCGCCGCCATCGACGATGAACACCTCGTGCTCGTAGTCGTGGCTGTGGCGGGGCGAGTTGCCCTGGGGTTCCACGCGGAAATGGCGGAGGGCGAAGTTGGGGGCGCCGTCGGCGCGGCCGACCATGACGCCCATGGTGACACCCTTGACGCCCGCCATGTCCACGGGCTTGGTCTCGACGCTATCGATGTTTCGGATGACCAACCGAGTTCTCCACGTCTTCCCAAGGGGTCGACGGCACCGAGAGGCCGGGAAGCCGCCGGTTCCCTACGATGGGGCCGATGAGCGATCCCGCTGCCGCAAACCCACTGGTAGAAGCCTACGCCCTCGGGCCCTTTGCCACCAACTGCTACCTGGTGCATGTGCCCCCTTCGCCCGATTGTTGGATCGTGGACGTCAGTTTCAACCCCGGCCCGATGCTTGATCGTGTCCGGGACACCGGGCTGAACCCGATCGCGATCATCCTGACGCACGCGCACGTGGACCACATCGCGGGTCTGAACGAGGCCCGGGCGATGTTCCCGGGGGTGCCGGTTCTCATTCATCAGGCTGAGGCCACGCACCTCGGCGACCCCATGCTGAACCTCAGCGGGGCGTACGGCTTCCCGATCACCGCCCAGCCCGCGGATGAACTGCTCAAGGGCGGCGAAACGCTGGAACTCTCAGGGTCCAAGTGGCGCGTTCACTGGACCCCCGGTCACTCCCCCGGCGGCATCACGCTCTCGTGCGATGCGGCGCGGATTGCGCTGGTAGGCGACACGCTCTTTGCCGGCTCGATCGGGCGCTCGGATTTCCCCACCAGCAACGAGAAGGACCTCATCAAGTCGATCCAGAGCGTGCTGTACGCACTGCCGGACGACACGCAGGTCTACGCGGGCCACGGCCCCCCCACCACCATCGGCCACGAGAAGGCGACGAACCCGTATGTCCGGGCGTGACGCGGCGGCGCTGCTCCCTTCGGCGCTGCGAGAGCGTCTGGAGTACGCGCGGTTCGATGGGCCGGACGGCGAGATCCCCGTGATGGTCGCGCATCCGGAGCCGAACTGGCAGCGGACGGGTGTCACCCCGGCGCCGATCTGCCTGTGGCTGCACGGCCGGACCGCGAACAAGGAACTCGATCCCGGGCGTTACCTGCGATGGGTGCGCGGCGGAATCGGGGTGTGCGCGATCGACCTGCCCGGCCACGGCGAACGCCTTGATGAAACGCGTCAGGGCCCCGAAGCGACGATGGGTGTGGTGAAGCAGATGGTCGAGGAGGTCGACCACGTGGTCCGCGCGATCGCCGATCGCTTTTCGCAGGCCTTTGACCTCTCGCGCATGGCGATCGGCGGGATGTCGGCGGGCGGCATGGCGACGCTGCGACGGTTGTGCGACCCGCACGGCTTCCAGTGCGCTGCGGTGGAGGCGACCACCGGCCGATTCGAGGGAATGAAGGGCCGGACCTTCTACCGCGAGGAACTGGTCGGCGAGGTGGAGCCGGAGCGGTTCATCGACCGCTGGCCGGTCGCGGTCCCGATGCTGGTCCTGCACAGCGAGAAGGACGAGTGGATCAACGTGAATGAGCAGCGCGGCTTTGTCGAGAAGCTGCGGGCCCGGTATCAGCGCATGGGCGCGGACCCGGCGAGCATCGTGATGAAGACCTGGCCCGAGACAGGCGCGCCGTACGAGCACGTCGGCTTCGGGAAAATGAGCAACGAGGCGAAGAACCTGCAGACGGAGTTCCTGCAGCAGTGGCTCAGCGTTTCGTCTCGCCCCGCTTGAGCACGTGGTACGCCCGCCACGCGCGAAGCTCGGTGAGCAGTTCGCCGCAATCGGGGTAGCGCGCCACCTCGCTCTTGGCCATCATCTTCTCGATGACCTCGCTGATGCCGGGCGATAGCGTCGGGCACATATCGATCGGCGGGATCAGCGGCGTGTGCAGGTGGTGGTGCATCACCTCGTCGATGTCCTTGGCCTCAAAGGGCGGACGGCCGGCGAGCATGAAGAAGAAGGTCGCGCCCAGCGAGTAGATGTCCGATGGCGGACCGATGTGCACATCGCCCCGGACCTGCTCGGGGGAGATGTAATAGGGCGTGCCGAGCGTCCGGCCCGCTTCGGCCTGTGCGAGTGCCCGGTCGGCCATCGCGCGGGCGAGGCCGATGTCGGCGAGCTTGGCGATGC
>JBGSZV010000023.1:0-9675 GCA_041750235.1 Phycisphaerales bacterium | reverse complement strand
CGCGACCAACTGCACGCCGACGCGCACCAAGCTCGAGGTGTACCGCAACGAGTGCACCACTCCGGAGGAGCGTCTGGGCATCTACGGCACTCCTGAGGTGATCCCGCAACTTGGACCGAACAACGTGCCGGTGACGTATACGAGCCAGGTGACAGGTCGTTTGCTGCCGGTGTACTGCCTGCGCTGGAAGTTCTCCACGGGCACACTGGTGCTGCCCGGCGGTCAGAACTACTGGTTGTCGGCGTACCTCGAGGGCACGGGCATCGTCACCGAAGAGGCGTACGTGCTCTACAAGGCCGGCGCTGAATGCTCGATCAAGCTGACGCAGGCGCAGTTCCTGAGCACGCCGTTCGAGGTCGGCGAGTGGTCGCCGATCGACCTGATCGAACCGGGACCGCGCGATCTTGCCTTCCGCATTCTCGCGGTGGTCGAGTCGGACCTCACGAACGTGACGACCAGCCAGCCCGGTCAACCCAGTGGTCCGATGATTGGCGATTCGGCGCCCCAGCAGATGCCACAGGGCGACTCCGAGCCGGCGGTCAGCATCGGGGACGTGAACGCCGACGGGCGTGTCGATCAGGCGGACGTGGTGCGGGTGCTGCGCGAACTGACCAGGGGCGGGGACTCGAGCCGCTGACGTCTCGCCGGAGCGTGTGAACACAGGCCGCGGGAGGCCCCCGCGGCCTTTCTATGGAAGTCCCGGACTGACAGTGCTTTACAGCGCTGTACCGGCGTCGGGCCGGACGCTATACTCGGGTCGTCGGGCGCGTAGCTCAGTTGGCTAGAGCGCAGCTTTCACACAGCTGAGGTCACAGGTTCGAGCCCTGTTGCGCCCATTGGATCCCCTTTGCCCAGAACCCCGATCCGCTCGGGGTTCTGTTCATTTTTGAGGGCGTGTGGAAATTGACCACATCTCTGGCGCGATCGCTCCGCGGTTTCCGCGTTGCTTGGTGAGGCCTCCGGATGGGACGTCCGGGCTGGGCCGACATTCACCCAAGCGCGGATGCGCAAAAGGAGCGATTCGATGACCCTTCTTGCTTCAGCCTGCTCTCGTACCAATGCCCAGTCCCTGACGATCCGCGGACTCCTGCTTGTCGCTGGCTTGGCGACCTCCACGTTCGGTCAGTTCCGTGATTGGCAGACGGGCAACGGCGCGTGGAGCGCTAATTTTTCGTGGTTTCCCATCGGGATGCCTCTGCCGACCGACATCGCCCGGATCGGGATCCATGCCGGCGCGGCAAACAGCACGGTGACCCTGGACCAGAGCGACACCGTGGCTGGTCTGCAGGTCACCGACGGGATGACGCTGGAACTTGGGGGTTCGCAACTCATCGTCAATGGTTCAACGCTCATCTCGGGCTCGAACTCTCCCGGCAAGTCCTGGTACCAATCGCAGATCATCGTGGAACCAGGGCTCGCGGCTTCGGAACTGCACGTCCAGGACGTGGCAATTCAGGACGATGGCTTGCTGCGGATTGTCGACAACGCCGTGGCGCGCGTTGATGGCGAGGTCACACTCGACGCCGCAGGACGGCTCGGTGGTGAGGGAACTGTCAACTTCACCTCAAATGGTGTGCGGGCGCTCAACAACAACGGGCGCATCAGCTTCCTTTCCGGCGATCTGACGCTCAATCAGCAGGGCACCGCCCGCCTGGACCTCGACGGCTCCGGCGGCACGGGGTGGCTCATGATGAACTGGCTGGCCGAGTTCGTTTTCACGGTCAATGGCACTTCGCTGACCGATGCGTTTAGCGGCGAGATCCACATGGCGGCGGGGTGCTCGCTCAACATGAACCTCGACGATCCGTGGGAGGCCGACGCGAGCAGTGTCATCTCCGCCTACGGGCACGACAACCCGTATCCCCAGGGCATGCGGATCGACGGTGCTCCGGTGACACTCTCGGGAGAGGTGAACTTGACGGGCAACTCGGCGCTCCTCAGGATGCTCGCGGACGCGGAAGTCAGTTCGACGGCGACCTTCGAGATGAACGAGGGTTGTCACCTTCGCTTCGAAGGTGACACCGATATCAATGGCGGCAGTTTCACGTCGGCGACCGGCGACATGGCTGACGGCGGCGTCACCTTTGCCGGGCCCACGAGTTGGGGCGGCACTGTCACCATCGACGGGGCGGCGCGTCAGAATGCCGATGCAAGTGTTCTCTTCGCAACGGCGATCAATGCCGTCGAGTTCGACATGGACGGCGGCGGCGGCGTATCCCCCAGCACGTGGAACATCAACCAGGCACTCGCGGTCAATGCGGAACGCATCGATCAGGACGGCAGCGGCGGCAGCGCCGGTACCTTCAACGGCACCATGAACATCGCGGGCGGCTTTCTCGGAGGCCTGACGGTCAACATCCCCGAACCGGGGTTCTACTGGACCATGGCAGGGGAGATGAACCTCACCGGCGACCCCATTTTCTTCATGACGCGTGTGGCGGGTTCCCGGATGCTGGTGAGCGGAGACATGAACGTCGTCTCCGGCAAGGTGAACATCAACTCGGGGCTCATGCTGCAGACGAGTGGCCAAGTGACTATCCCGGCGAACGCGATTCTGCGCTGCTCGGGCGACACCACGGTGTCGGCCGCTACGTTCCTCAGCACCGGTGTGCTCCAAAATGGACCCAGCGGCGAGATGGGGTTCACGAACAACGTCGATCTCGACCAGATTGGTCTGGTGAACGAGGGCTTCCTCAATCTCTCCGGGCAGCACACGCTGGCGTTCGTGGACCGCTTCCAGCAGACGGACGAGGGTGAGTTGCGCATCACGATCGGAGGCTACGCGCCCGGCGTGGAGCACGACTTGCTCGTCGTAACTGATGGTTCCGCGCAGCTCGACGGTCAGTTGAGTGTCCGGATGCCGGCATCGGGCGGTCCGCAGTTCTACCCGCAGCCGGGCGACGAGTTCACCATCATCACCGCGGACACCGGAATCGTGGGCACTTTCGACGCCGATCCGACCACCATCATCCAGGACCTGACCTTCCAGTGGGAGGTGGACTACAACGCCTTTGATGTTCGGCTTCACCTCGTGAGCGTCACTCCGGCGTGCCCTGGGGACGCCAACGGCGACGGAGTGGTCAATGGCTTGGATCTCTCCGTGCTGCTGTCGCAGTTCGGTTCGAGCGTCGAGCCGTGGAGCGGAGCTGATCTGAACGGCGACGGTCAGGTCATCGGCCTGGACCTCAGCGTCCTGCTGGCCAACTTCGGGAACGAATGTTTCTCGATCGGCCGGTCCTAACTCGTGAACCCGACACCGTGGCCGCACTGATGCTCACACTCCCGACCCTCACCAACGCCCGGTCACTCACCGGGCTCCTCACAAACTCGGCCGGCCGTGGGACCAAGCGCCCACGGCCGGTCGATGTTTCGTACGCCCTATTCGAGCCGGGCGTAAGATGGGGCGTGAGGGAAGTTCCGCGGCATGGCGCGGTCACGTGCCCCGGTCGGAGGCGTATGAGCGGGTCACCGGCGGACATCACGCGGCTGCTGCACGCGGCGGCCAACGGCGACCGGCGCGACGCCGATGCGCTCATGTCCGCCATTTACGAGGACCTTCGCCGGCTCGCGGTCGCGCAGATGCGCGGCGAGCGGAGGGATCACACCCTTCAGCCCACGGCACTCGCCCATGAGGCATACATCAAACTGATCGGCCAGCACTCGGTCGATTGGAAGGATCGCTCGCACTTCTTCTCGGTGGCTTCACGGCTCATCCGCCGGATTCTTGTGGATCACGCGCGGGAGAAGCACGCTCAGAAGCGCGGCGGCGGGTTCGATCGAGCGACGCTGGATGATCGCGACATCGCGGCTCCAGAGCACGACGTAGACCTTCTTGCGCTCGACGAGGCCCTCACGATGCTTGCGGAGATTCACCCCCGTCAAGCCGAGATCGTCGAGCTGCGGTACTTCGGCGGGCTGACGATCGAGGAAATCGCCGAACTGCTCGGCGTCGGCAAGCGCAGCGTTGACCGTGACTGGGGGATTGCCAAAGCGTGGTTGTACTGCCAGCTTTCGGACGATCCCGAGGGGGACGGCGATGCAGCATGAAGTCGTCCGCCGCTCGCACCAGGTGTTTACACAGGCGATTGAGATCACCGAGCCGCTACTCCGCGCCAGGTTCATCGAGCAGTCCTGCTCTGGTGACGTGCGGCTGCTGCGTCATGTCCAAAGCCTCATGCGTGCCATGGACACAACCGCCGGTTTCTTGGAACGTCCGGTGCTGCAGAGTGCTGCATCGACGAGCTCGGCTGCGACGCCCGGCCAGATGATCGGTGGGTATCGGGTGGTGCGCCAGATCGGCGCGGGCGGCATGGCCGCAGTCTACGAGGCAATGCAGGAATCGCCGTCGCGGCGGGTGGCGCTGAAAGTGATGCGGCATGGCCTGTCCGGGACCTCCGGCGTCCAGCGTTTCCGCTTTGAGACCGAGGTCCTCGCACGCTTGCAGCACCCCGGTATCGCGCAGATCTACGAGGCGGGCGCCAGCGATGATGGGCGCGGCACGTCGACGCCGTTTTTCGCGATGGAGTTTCTCGCGGATGCCATGCCGATCACCTCCTACGCCGAAGCGCACGCCCTCTCGATCGACCGACGGCTGCAGATGGTGGCCGAGGTGTGCGATGCGGTTCACTATGGACACCAGTTGGGTGTGATCCATCGCGATCTCAAACCGGGCAATATTCTGGTGGATACAAGCGGTCGTCCTCGGGTGATCGATTTCGGTGTCGCCCGCTCGATCGACCCGACGTTGCCATCCGTGACGCAGCAGACGGATGTCGGCCAGGTGGTGGGCACGCTCAACTACATGAGCCCGGAGCAGTGTGTCGGTCGGCCGATCGACATTCGAACGGACATTTACGCCCTCGGGGTCGTGCTCTATGAGCTTCTGTGCCGTTGTCTCCCGCACCAGCTCAATGATGTACCGCTTCCGGAGGCCGCCCGTCGCATCACCGAAGGAAAGGCGACGCGGCCGAGCGTTCATGCGCCGCAGACGCGGGGCGATATTGAGGCGATCATCCTGAAGGCGATCGATGTCGATCCGGTGCGTCGATATCAGAGCGCGGCGGGGCTGGCGACGGATATCCGCCGTTACCTGGGAGATCAGCCGGTGGAGGCGCGTGCGCCGACCGCTGCCTACCAGCTTCGAAAGTTCGCCCGACGCCACAGGCCGGTGGTGGCGGCTGCGAGCGCCGCGCTGGTGATCTTGATCGCCGGGGTTGCCGCAACGACTCGGATGGCGTTCGTCGCGACGCGCGCCCAGCAGGCCTCGGAGCAGCGAGGCGCGGAGCTGGAACAGGTCGTCGCGTTTCAAGAGTCACAGTTGAGCGAGATCGACGTTCGGGAGATGGGAGAGTTGATCAGGAAGGCGATCGACGAGAACGTGAAGCGTTCGATCGCGGAGATGCCGTCGGAGCATGAGCGTGCATCGGCGCTCATGGGATTGCAGAGTGTCGCTGAGAGGGCGAACTTCACAACCGTTGCACTCCGAGCCATTGATGAAGGTGTGCTGCAGCGATGGCGGAAGTCGATGGCCGATCAGTTTGCATCACAACCGCTCGTACGCGCTCGGCTGCTTCAGCGGCTGGCCACGACGATGAACAGGCTTGGGCTGTTCAAGGAAACTGAGCTGGCGTTGGCCGAGGCGCTGGCCATCAGGCGCCAGCACTTGGGGCCCGATCATCCGGACACGCTCCACACGCAGAGCACCATGGGGGCGGTGCTGATGAGTCTGGGGCGTTATGACGAATCCATTGCAGTTCTTGAGCAGACATACGCTCAGCGCAACGCTCTCCAAGGAGCCGACCACCCCGCGACCCTGCGGACGGGCACGAGCCTGGGGGGCGCGCTACGGTTGGGCGGCAGGCTCGCCGATGCCGAGCGTGTATGGCGTGCGACATACGACGCGCAGCTCCGCACGCTCGGACCCGATCATATCGACACGCTGCGATCCCTCAATAACGTCGGAGTGATCCTTGCGGTACAGGGGAACTCAGCCGAGGCGGAGTCGTGCTGGCGTGAGCTTGTGGAGCGGCAACGGCGAGTACTTGGACCGGAGAGCCCGGCGCTCACTGCTTCTCAGATGAACCTGGCGAATGTGCTCGCGGACCGCGGAGCGTACGGAGATGCGGTGCCGTTGCTCGAATCGGTGTTGGCCGCGAATAGAAAGTCCAAGGGCGATGATCACGACGATACTTTGTCGGCCATGATGAATCTGGCCCTGGTGCGGCGTGAGATGGGGGATCTGGCGGGGGCCGAAGCGATGCAGCGTGCATGCCTGGAGCGGAGGCAGCGCGTGCTCGGTCCTGTCAGCCCCAAGACGCTTCACTCGGCCGCGACGCTGGCATCGATCCAGGCGGAAACCGGCGCACTGGAAGCGGCGGAATCGCTTGCCCGGATGACGTTGGTGGAGCAGCGGAAACTGCTGGGCGATGACCACCACGACACCATCGAGAGCATAGTGATCTTGGCGTCGATCCTGCGAGACAGTTCATCTTTGGAAGAGTCCCTCGCGCTCAGCGCCGAGGCGTCGGAGCGCGCGAACCGAGTGTTTCCGGACGGGCACTGGATGCTGGGCCATGTGCTCAGCGAACACGGCCGCATCCTCGGCGCACTCGCACGATGGGGGGAGGCCGAAGCGAAACTGTTGAAGGGGTACGAGGCTCTGGCGTCGGGTGAGGATGCTCCGGTGCACGCTCGCCTCCGGGCGGCGAAAGCGCTCGGTGAACACTACGACGCCCGCCACCGCGCCGAGCCCGAAGCCGGCCACGATCGGCGTGCGGCGGAATGGCGGGCCAAGTCTGTCCGACCGTAGAAGCGTCCCGGGTGCGACTCGAACGCACGACCTGCCGCTTAGAAGGCGGCTGCTCTATCCAACTGAGCTACCGGGACCCGTCCGACGATTGTACCCCCCAGCGATAGACTGCCGCGGAAACCCCTGGAGTCCGTGCGTGAGCCTGATCAATGCTTCCATCGCGATTGTTTCTATTTGCTTCGGGCAGCCCGCCGCCAGCGAGCCGGAGCCGCGGCTGACGGTCCGCGTTATGACAGCCAACGTGGAGGATGTGCGCCCCGAGGCGGTAGGGGACCCGATGAACGAACGGCTGCAACGGTTCGCCGGCATCGTGCGTGAGATCGCGCCGGATGTCCTGTTCCTCAACGAGTTCTCGTTCGTTGACGGGGTATCGACGGCAGAGAAGTTTGAGGCTTCCTTTGTCGCATTGGACGCCCAAGGTCAGCCAACCGGGCGGTCATTCGCGGTCTACGCCGCGCCGAGCAACACCGGCGTGCCATCGGGCTTTGACTTGGATAACAACGGCACCGTCGGCACGCCCGACAAGCCGCGCGAGTATGGCGGCGATTGCCTGGGCTACGGCGAGTTCCCCGGTCAATACGCGATGGCGATTCTGGTCCGCAAGGACTGGACGATCAACCGGGAGAAGGTCCGCACCTTCCGGACATTCAAATGGAAGGACATGCCGGGCGCCCTGTTACCACCGGCAGAGGACGGAAGGGAAGGCGGCTGGTACACGCCGGAAGAACTGGCGGTGCTCCCGCTCAGCTCAAAGTCGCACTGGGACGTGCCCGTTACGCTGCCGGATGGTCGGACGCTGCACATCCTCTGCAGCCATCCAACGCCGCCGGTTTTCGACGGCGCCGAGGACCGCAACGGCCGACGCAACCACGACGAGATCCGCTTCTGGGCGGACTACATCGCGAATGCGGAGTACATCGTGGACGACAACGGCGTCAAAGGCGGGCTTGCGGAGGGGGAGATGTTCGTCATCGTCGGCGACCTCAACGCCGATCCGCACGCCGGCGACACCTTCGAGAATCCGATGCGAAAGTTCCTGCTCCGCAACCCCAAGGTGCGCGGCGAGATCGCGCCCTCCAGCCGCGTCGCGGTTCGAGGCCTCGACGACACCGACACATCCCGCTTCAAGTTGCGGGTGGACTACGTTCTGCCGTCGGCTGGGATTGACGTTGTGGCAGGGGCGGTCTGGCGGGGTCCGGCGGACAGCCCGGGGGCGAAACCGGAGCCGAACGCGACCCCCATTCCCGATGCCCCAAGCGACCATTTCCCCGTTTGGGTGGATCTCCGGCTGCCGCTTTCAACCCCCGCCCCGGGCGATTCTCGCTGATATACTGGGCAGTCGATTCTCGTCTGACAGCAAGAATTGCTGTCAAAGTATCTTGGTCGGACCACGCTGATGACCCAAGTCGAACCTCGTGTCCACCCTGCCATTGCCGCTGGCGCGCTCGCGTCGAATGAGGCGATGCGCGAGTCCACCGTCGCGGACCTTGCGGAGTTCGTCAAAACCGGCATCGTCAAGATGGTGGTCATCACCGCGGGGGTTGGCTTCGCGATGGCCGCGATGTCGCGCAACTGGACGACGACCGACCTGATCGTTTCGATGGCCTTGTGCCTTTTCGGTACCGCTCTCTCGGCCGCGGGCGCAAACGCCCTCAATCAGGTGATGGAAGTTTCGCGGGATGCGCGGATGCACCGCACCGCGGATCGTCCCTTGCCCGCCGGGCGCCTCAGCATGGCCCACGGGTGGACGATCGGCGTTGGTCTGTGCGCTGCGGGTGTTGGTGTACTGGCGATCGGGAACAATGTCTGGGCCGCGGGCGTCTCGGCGGTGACGATTCTGTCGTACCTGCTGTGGTACACGCCGCTCAAACCGGTCACGCCGCTGGCGACGCTGGTCGGTTCGTTTCCTGGCGCGCTCCCGCCATTGATCGGTTGGGCAGCGGCGTCGAGCGGGGAGTGGGGCGGGCTCAACGAACTGGGTGGCTGGTCGCTGTTCCTATTGATGTTCGTCTGGCAGGTCCCGCACTTTCTAGCCATCGCGTGGAAGTATCGGGAGGACTACGCGCGGGGCGGTCATGCCGTCCTGCCGGTTGGCGATCACGACGGCAGGCGCACCGGGCGTGCCGTGCTGTTCTGGACGCTGGCGTTGATCCCGGTGTCGCTGGCTCCGGGCGCCGCAATGCCTTCATTGTTGGGCCCGGGATTCCTGGTGGTCTCGCTCGTGTGCGCGCTGCTCTTTGCGTACACCGCGATCCGTATGGTGATCGAGCGAACGGACGCGAGCGCGAAGCGGTTGTTTCTTGCTTCGATCTTCTACCTTCCCGTCGTCATGCTCGCGATGGTCGCTGATGCTCTGATCGGGCGGCTGTAATCGTATCATTCGGACGCCTCACGCATGGAAGCAGACGGCTCCATCCCGCTTGAACCCGCTTCCGAGACGATCCACCCGACTGCGCCCGTGCCGATCGTGTCCGCTGCGGTGAGCGTGCGTGATGTGAGCAGGAGTTACGCGGCAGCGAGTTCCCGGCTTCGTCGCGGGCTGGCGGTGAGCCGGACGGCCCTGGACGGGGTGACGTTCGATGTCGAAACCGGCAAGTGGGCGGCGCTCCTCGGGCCGAACGGCTCGGGCAAGTCCACGCTGTTTCGGATGCTGGCGACCCTTGATCGACCGGATACCGGCACGCTGAGCGTTGGCGGCTTTTCCACGAGCGACGAGCCCGATCGCGTGCGCGGTCTGCTGGGCGTGGTCTTCCAGAAGCCCGGGCTCGACCCGATGCTCACGGTGCGCGAGAACCTGGTGCTGCAGGGCGAGTTGTGCGGTGTCTCCCGTGAGGAAGCGACCGCACGCGCGGCGACGCTTGGATTCG
>JBGSZV010000022.1:0-10186 GCA_041750235.1 Phycisphaerales bacterium | reverse complement strand
GCGGACGCAGCGGCTGCCGCGGCGGCCTTGTCCGCTGCCATCTTGGCGACCTTCTTCGCGACGCGCTGCTTGCGGACCTTGGCCCACGCGGCGGCGTCGATCAGATTGCGCTTGGCGAGAATGTCGTTCATGGTGTCCGAGGGCTGCGCGCCGTGCTCGAGCCAGTGCTTGATGCGGTCTTCCTTGAGCACGAGCTGCTTGGCCGGGTCCTTGGCGACCGGGTCGTACCAGCCCAGGTTCTCAAGGACCTTGCCGTCGCGCTGCGTGCGCTTATCGATGGCGTTGATGCGGAAGAACGGGCGGTTGCGACGACCCATTCGCTTGAGGCGAATTCGAACCATGAGGCCAGCTCCAATCCTAAGACCAATAGCCAAACGCCCGCCGAATGCCTGCGGCGGACCGGGTCGAGAAGTGTAGCAGTCCCCCGGATTGCCGCAAGTCGCCCCGGATTGCGGTGGAGAGCGGGCGGGGCGGGCCTGATTCAGCCGGGGACGACCCGGGACACCAGCTCGATCCCTGCCGCCGCGGCGGCCATGGCCGGACCCATCATGTGCTTCCCGCCCCACATGAAGAGGAAAAGGAAGGCGATCAGGGCGACGCCCTGGAACTGGGGCTGGCTGATGAGGTTCCGGTAGGCGGGAAAGTAGTGGGCCAGGATTCGGGAGCCGTCAAGCGGTGGGATGGGAACCAGATTGAAGCCCATCAGCAGGAGGTTCAGGAAGGCCCCCCAGTAGAGGAAGGCCAGGGCGTTGTCGGAGTCGCCGACGGAAACCGACTGGCCGTGGTCCAGCCAGATCCCCCCCACCACCATGCAGAAGCAGGCGATGGCAAGATTCATCGCCGGGCCGGCGAAGGCGACGAGCGCTTCGGCGTGACGGCCGCGCATCCGTGACGGATTCACGGGCATGGCGCCCCAGGCGATCCCAACCAGGGCGAAGGCGAGCAGGCTCATCGGCCCCATGTGGACCAGGGGGTTCCACGTCATGTGGCCGGTCTCGATCGGGGTGCGGTCGCCGAGGCGGATGGCGGCCCAGCCGTGGGCGAGTTCGTGGAGGCAGATGGAGACGATGACCCAGAAGATCTGGGCGACGAGCAGCACCGGCGCGGAATGCAAGAGATCGGAGACCCACCAGCCCATGCGCGAACTCCCTTCAGAAGGTGAGCATAGCCTCCGGAGCGGGTCGTATGCTCGTGGGCATGTCCGCGATCGCCTACACCGTTTCCGCCACGCTTCCGGATGATGACACCGCCGCGCGGTACATCGCGTGGCTGGAGGACGGGCACATCGACGCGGTGATCAAGGGCGGCGCGCACTCGGCGATGATCGTGCGGATGGAGCGCGAATCACCGACGGACCCGCCGCGCGTGGAGACGCGGTACATCTTCGCGACGCGTGCCGCGTTTGAAACGTACGTTCAGCACCATGCGCCGGCGCTGCGGGCCGAGGGGCTGAAGCTGTTCGGACCCGCGAGCGGCGTGCGGTTTGCGCGGAGCATCGGGCAGGTGCTGTAAGCACCGCGCTGGCCGGACTGTCAGATCCATCGATCCCAAAAAGAACGCCGGGGAGGTTTCCCTCCCCGGCGTGAATCAGGCATGGTTGCCTTCCGAAATCAGGCGGACCTGATTACGGGGTGTTGCAGCCGAAGTTGGACAGCAGCACCGAGAGGTCGGCACCGTTGACCGAGCCGGAGTTGTTGAAGTCAGCTCCGGTGTTCGGGGCAACGTTGGTGCCGAACTGGCTCAGCAGCACCGAGAGGTCGGCACCGTTGACGTCGCAGTCGCCGTTGGCGTCGCCCTGACCGCGGACGCAGTTGCAGGGGGGAGCGCCGCCGGTGATCTCCAGCTCGTACTGGAGGCCGCAGGCAAAGTCGTCCTGGAAGAACGACGGGGCCACAACGACGATCTGATCACCAGCCGGGAGGTCCGGGGTGGGATCAACGTCGTTGGTGGTAGCGCCGGCGGTGGCGCAACCGAGGATGAAGCCGTCCTCGAGAACCGCGTTGTCGCAGCCCTGGTTGAGACCGGCCGGGGTGAAGATGAGGAGGTCCGCGACGAACTCGGCGCGGAGCTTGTAGACAACAGCGCCACCGGGGCTGTTGAAGCGGAACTGGTCGGGGTCGCGGGTGATGATGCCCGTGCCCGAGTCGGTGGTCAGGGCGCTGGTGCCGCAGATCTTCTGGCCAGCCAGGATGGTCTGGAAGTCAGCGGCCGTCGGGACATCAACGGCGCAGCCGTCGTTGCCACGGGGGGAGCCGCCGTTGTCGCCGTTGCAGTCGCTCTCGCCGGCCGGTTCAGAACCAGCGCCGGGGGAGCAGCTGAAGTCGGTGACGCAGTCATCGCAGCAGAGGATGCTGAGCTCGTAGGTGCCGTTGGCGGTGCAGGGGAAGGCCTCGTCGAAGTCGGCGACGACGGCGATGTAGTAGGTACCGGCCGCGAGGCAGGCGCCAGCGATGTTGAGATCGCAGTTCTCGGCGCCGAAGCCCGAGAGCTGGGTGAGGGCAGCGCAACCGCGAGGATCGTTGGGATCGATCGGGCCGGGCTGGAAGATGAAGACAGCGCTCTGGAACTGAGCGGCGACGATCGCGGCCAGGTAGGTCGGATCGGTGACCTGGATTTCGAACCAGTCGGTATCGCGGAGACCGAGGGTACGGTCGAAGGCCGCGGTGCCGCAGATCACGTCTTCGCGAGCAACGGTGTTGGGATTGTCGACGCAAGAGACGTCGCGGAAGGACTCAAGACCGGGCTCCTGAGCGCAGCCGCCGTTGATGAAGTCGTTGCCGCCATCGCCGCAGAGTGGCTCAGCGAGGGGGGACTTGCTGGTGCCGCCTTCGGCGCCGGCGTCGGCCGCGCAGGGATTGGCGCAGCATTCGATAGTGGCGCAGGTGGTGGGGACGCCGTCGATCGAGCCACGGTAGATACCGTTCTGAGCGACGCACTCGGACTCGGTGCGGTTATCAACGCACACCGGGGTGGCCGAGCTGTTGTTGGTGCAGCACGCCGCGGGCTGGGGGTTCTCGCAGGAGAACTGGAGGCTGTAGTCGTGGAAGCACTCGACGCCGCTGAACACGCCAACGTTGATGGCGGTGGCGGTCGAGACGTAGATCCAGCGGAGGCCGGTTGCGCCAGCCTCGGTGACGACGATCGGGGCGCCCGGACCGCCGGCAGCCGCGAAGCCCGAGAGCGGGTCGTCGCAGGACTGGCTGAGGGGAACGCCGATGATCCAGCATTCCATGTTGGTCTCAGCGTTGACGGTCATCGTCAGGTTCTGAGCGACGCCGCCGACATCGACTTCGTACCAGTCGGTATCACGGGTGCCGTCGAACGCCGCGGTCTTGCCGCAAACGGTCGTGTTGCACTCGATGATGCCGAAGGGGCCGTTACCGGCGGCCACGGAGCAGCCGGCGTTGGTGACGTCAGTGGCGGGCGGGCAGGTGGCCTCACCCTCGGCGACGATGGTCGTGCCGTTGGGGGTGCAGGTCACAACGCCGCAGTTGACGCTGGCACAGACGGTGCCGGCGCCACGGAAGCTCTGAACGCCGACGGGAGCCGAGCAAGCAACCGCATCGAGGTTGTCGACGCAAGCGCCGGTATCGAGGTTGCAGCAGGCGCCGGTCGGGAGGGAGGCAAGGGTGAGGCGCAGGCGGTACTGATTGCCGTCCTCGCAGGAGGGGGCGTTCTCGATGCCGCCGCCGCCGAGCTTGCCGATGTACACGAAGTAGTTGGTGCCGGCAGCCGCGTCGAGGACGAGCTGGGACACCGGGTTCGCATCGGGCGGAGCATTGAGGGCGGAGGTCGAGCAGGGGTTCACCGCGGCGGCGGTAGCAGCGAGGACCGAGTCGGTCGTGCACTGGCTGCCGGACGGGCCGAGGGTACCGATGCTGACGAAGACGTCGACGTCGGACTGCCAGTCGATAACGACGCGGCGGCCGCCGGCGGGGACCGTGAAGGTGTAGTAGTCAACGTCGCGCTCGAACTGGCCGCTGACGGGCTGAGTGTCACGGCTGAGATAGCCGCACTTCTCAACGCCGTCGAGCAGCGCGCTGCCGAAGCCCCAACCAGCCGCGGGGGCGGTGCCACCGAGCTGCGGGCTGTCGAAGCAGCCGTGGTTGAAGGCGGTCAAGCACGGGTCAACGAGGCCTTCGCCTTCATTGTCCGCGCACGCGACGCACTCCTGCACGACGCGCTCGGGGTCAGGGCGACCCGGGATCTGATTCTCAGTCGTGAGCGACGAGTTCACGGTGGCCGACTTGTTGGTCGGCGTCAGGACATTGGTCGCCGACGCAGCATTGGGGCCCGAAATGGCCTTATTGCTGAACGTTGCCGGCGCCGTCGCGGCCAGGGCGGCGGAAGCGGCCATTGCAAGGCCCCCCGCGATCGCCATCAGACGCGTACAGGAACACTTCACATTCATCACTGCTCTCACTCCTTTCGAGTCGAGTAGATCGGCGAGATACGACGGCGTCGCGGCCCGCCACAGCTGGTGAGACACACACCGATCCGAAATCACGAACTAACCACGAGCGCACGCGCAAAGTGTGCGCCCTTGGTCAGCAAAAGGGCTCAAGATTTCCTAAAACCTCCGATAAGCAACGCACCCTCTCAGCTTCAGGGACCCTATTCCACTCATTATCCGGCCAGACGCTGCCCACGCAAGCGGAATCCCCCCACCTCGTGCAACCGCGCTAGACCGACTTCGGTACGCATAGCCCCTTGCATCGGAGGAACGGCGGGGCTCAAGAAACCTCAACCTTCCAAATTGATGGGGAATTCCTTTGTTTCTGAGGGCGTTCGGCGATCGAGCGCCGAAGTTGCCCGAGTGGCCATCCGATCACACACCGAACTCTCATCGGTGCCGCCCAAACATAGTCCGAACTCAGATGGCAGTCAAATGAAAAGGGCGTGGCCCGGTTCAGGGGCCACGCCCGTTGTTTTCATTCGAGGCTGATCAGCAACCGGTACCGAACGCGGCGAGGATCACCGAGAGGTCGGCGGCGTTGCACTGGCCGTCGCCGTTGAAGTCACCCGAAGCGGGGCCGAGAGCCGGCTGCCCGAAGTTGCCGAGAACGACCGAGAGGTCGGCGGCGTCGACGACGAGGTCGCCGTTGGCGTCGCCGGGGCAGTTGGGCGGGGGCGGCGTGCCGTTGACGGTGAAATCAAGGTCGCTGAGATCAAAGCCCGTGTTGTTCTGCGGATCACGCCCGCGGACGCGGACCTTTGCCTGCGTGCTGTAGACATCGGGGACGCTCCAGGAGAACTGGCCGTCGTCTGCGGTGCCGGTGGCAATGTTGATCGGGAAAGTGGCCCCGCCGTCGAGCGAGAGGTCGATGTCGATGGTGAGGACCTGGGGCTTCTGATCATCGTCAGAGGCCCAGGTGATGTTCATGCTGTCGCCGGGGTTGAACAACTGACCGCCGTTGGGCTGGTAGACGATCGTCCCGGGGTTCACGCCGTTCTTGTTGAGCGGCATGTGCATGACGATGCAGTGGATGGCGCCGGCGGCACCGATGATGCCTTCGCAGGGGATGCCGACGACCTGATATCCCGGGAGCGCGGCCTGGAAGGTTGCGAGCGCGCCGGCGTTGCCGGGAGAGACGGTGGCGTTGGTGAAGGTGGGCACCATCATGACGTTGTTGCACATGACGGTGTTGGTGTGGGTGTAGTGAACGCCGCCAAGGCTCCAGTTGGGCGTGCGGAACATGTTCCAGCCGTTGGCCTGGTAGTAGTTGGCGCCGGCGGTGGTGATGTTGTCGCCGGTGGCGCTGTTCTGGAAATCGCCGACGATGACCGTGTTATCAGCGACGATCTGCGCCCACATGTCCAGGTGCTGCGTGCCGTCGATTGTGGTCGGCAGCGGGTTGAACAGCGTGGTGCTGACGCCCCACCAGTCGACCCAGCGCTGGATGATGGTTGCTTCGGGGGTGCTGAAGTTGTCGTTGACGAGGAGACGCGAGGCAAAGCCACGGCCGATGTCGTCGAGGTGGTAGTTACCGCCGCCGTGGCGGAGGTTGTTGTCGTAGTAGGGGAACTTGTAGATGGCGGCGAAGCCCGGGGGGTGGGCGTCGTCGTTGGGACGACCGGAGGCATAGTTGTAGATGTGGTCGGTGACGATACGGACGTCGCCCTCGTAGGCGAAGCGCGGGCCGTAGTCACGCAGCCAGATCGCGTCGGTGGTGCGGATGTGGAACTTGACGCGGCTCATGTCGATGGTGCGGCCGGCGTTGTTGTAGTTGGTCATGAGCGTCGTGACCGAGGTCTGCTCGGCGGCGCTGTCCACGCACATGTAGACGTCGGCGTTGCCCTCGCGGGTGATCCACGTGGCCATGTGGTAGAGGATGTTGTTCCACGCGGTCGTGCCGTCATTGGACATCACGATGCCGGCAACGGGCTCATACTCAGCGGTGGCGCGCGGGTTGCGCGGCGGGCCGACGAGACCGCGCTCATTGTTTGGACGCGCGGTGCGCGCGAACTCGACTTCGATGGGAGTCTGGAAGCGCGGGATGGCCGCGCCTTCGGGGTACACGAGCTGCCCATCAACCAGCGAGGGCTGATCGAACTTGATCGGGCCGTCGGCCTGAGCCACCGCTCCGCAAGCGGAGACGAGAGCGGCCGCCGAGAGACACCATGCGCACTTCCTTGTCACGATCACCTCCGAGGTCTGGTTCGGGTCGATGCGTTTCGAGACGATCCCCCGGCTCACGGTATCATCGGAGGCGGGGCTTCCACAACAAGAAACTCACTTTCATAAGCTGGGCAAGGCTAGTTGGGGCACCCAAAGTTGGCGAGCAGGACCGAAAGGTCGGCCCCGTTGACGCTCCCATCGTCATTGAAGTCCGCACCCGTGCCGGGGGAGACGGCCGTCCCGAACTGGCTGAGCAGCACGGACAGGTCGGCGCCGTTGGTCTGCCCGTCGCCGTTGGCGTCACCCGCACAACCGGGGCCGCGTTCGGCGCCCCAGAACCCGCTGTCAATGGCGAACTCGGCGGAAGTCTGGCGTCCGGCATCGGGCTGGCCGGTGGTGGAGCTCATCTCGAAGTCGCCGCCGTTCATGAAGGTGGCCCCGCCGCCATCGATGGTGAACCAGGACATGTCGAATCCGGGGGCGGGCTCCTGTTGGGCGGGCTTGGTCACGACGAGGGAGAAGTCGGCGTCGAGCGGGCCGGTTTCGACGTGGCCGTCCTCGTTGATCTCTGAAGCGATGACGGTGACCTGCCACGTGCCGGCGGCGGGGTTCTCGACGAAGACGTTTTCAACGGTGTTGAGATTGTCCTCGCTGCCGCCGGACGCGGACCAGTTGCCGGTGGTGAGCGCGCTGTTGCCCCAGTAGATGGAACTGTCGGGGGCGGTGAGACGGAGCGAAAGATTATTGACGCGGTGGATAAACGCGCCGGGGGTCGCGGCGGGATCGGAGTAGACCATCGTCGCCTTGAGGAACCCGTCGCCGGGATTGACCGTCACGTTCCACGTGCGCGAGGCCAAGGGGGCGAGCACTTCGGTTTCGTTGATCAACAGCACCTTGCTGGTGTCGACGGCATTCCGAAGGCTGGGCTGTCCCCAGCCCTGACGCGTGCGACCGAGGTCCTGACCGACGCCGGAGAAGGTCCACTGGCTGGCGGTGTTGATGAGCATCGCCTTGGTGAAGGTGTTCTTGGGCCGGCTGTCGAAGACGGTGGCGCCGGGGGTGTTGTTGTAGAGGCCCGCGTGCCATGTCTGATGGAAGAGGCCGACGGTACCGGAAGTGATGGCGGTAGCGATGCTGGTGCAGCAGCCTTGACCGTAGGCGGTGTCGCTGGTGTCCCAGGGGGAGTAGACGAAATCACCATAGTTCGCGACATCGGGCTTGAGTCGACCATCGGAGGCGGGCCCGATGCTGCCGAGTCCGCACCAGCAGTCATCGGCGACGGTGGAGGTGTTGCGGTGGAGGATCGCGCCGACCGAGATGATGTTTTTGGCCCACGCTTCGGGGCGTGCGTTCTGATTGCCGAGGTTGCTCATCGAGTTGGTGATGACGATGTTGAAGTCAAAGAGGATGTCGTCCATCAGCGCTGAGCGTGTGGTGTAGAACGGCGTCTGCGTGCCGCCCCAACTGTTGGACTGGAAGACCGCGAAGTACGGCGAGGACATGAGGTCCTGCGTGAGCGTGTAGCGGTTGGTCTCGACGATGTTCTGATCGGCGAAAATGCCCTGCGCGGCGGGCATCATCCCGGTGCCCAGGGGATCACCGGTGCCGGTGCCGAAGATCGTGCCGTACATGTTGGTCCCGTGGTCGGTCGGACCGGCGCGGGCGGTGTGGAAGATGATGGGGTTGGCCTGGAAGTCGACGTGGGTGTCGCGGATGTTGTCGTCGACCAGTTCGCCGCGGACGCCCTGCCCGGTGAGGCCGAGGGTGTCACGGATGTAGTTGGCGCCGACGACTTCGCGCACGATGCTCATGTCGTTGCCGATCTCGCCGTTGCCTTCGCCGTCGAAAGAAGACTCGCCCTTGAGGTCGATGTACATGACCTCGTCGAGTTGCGCGAGCTCGGACACTTGCGCGAGGGTGGCCTCGACAACCATGAGCCGACCGCCGACGTCGGCGGCGCTCACATCGGCGCCGATCTCACGTGCCCGCTTCGCGACAACGTCCTTCTGGTTGACGCCGCGCTCGAAAACCATGACGTGCCACGACTGCTTCCCGGCGCCTTCGAGGGGCGAATCGGCGATGGAACGCATGGTGGCGGGATCGAGCTTGAAGCCGGGCTCAAAGGCGCCGATCCAGCGAACGTACTCGCGTTCGGCGAGGGTCTTGCGCCCGGCCTCGGGGAGACGAACGACGTAGGCGTTGTTCGGCAGGTACTTCCAGATAGCGCCGCCGAGGCGCTGGATATCGGCGCGGTACGCATCGAGCGCGGGGGTGTGGAACTGGACGATGACGACGTCTGAAGCGAGCTTGGACTTGAAGGCGTCGGCGACCGGGGCGGGCTCGTTGAGGGGATCGAATGCGCCGACGCGCATCAGGAGGCGCTGATCGTTCACGCGGGGTTCGGTGAACGTGACGCCGTCGAGGGAGAAGCTGTACATCGAAACATCGCGCCCGTCCGGGGAAGGAGCGGTCCAGATCGAGGCCTGAGCGGAAGACTCGGGAACGCTGATGATCATGCCACGCTGGAGCGATGTCGGCTGTTTACTGCCGGAAGAGACCGGCTCGGCGCCGAGACTTGCGTGTCCTGCGAGCAGGACGACGATCGCCGCCAGCGACACACCGATCGCGCGGCGATTGGCGGCGAGGGAGACCGGGGATGCTGGGGCGTCGTTGACGCCGGGACGGTCGTGCACGTCTGGTGCTCCGCGTGTGGCGTCGGGGTTATTGATCGGCGCTGTACTCGAACGAAATGCCGTAGAGGTACATGTTGCCGCCGTTGGGATCGCTGCCCGACCCCCCGTTGCGCCCGATCGAAATGAGAATCACATCGCCGGGCGCCCACGACGGCGAGCCGGAGTACGACTCGCTGCCTTCGGGGAGAACCTGCGCCACGATCTGGCCCTGGTTGGGATTGATCGAATCCATGGCGTCACCCGAAGCGCCCGAACTCTGGCGGAAGTTGTAGCGGAAGGGCACGTTGGTGGTCGGCGAGGTGATGTTGGTGACCTGGGTGAAGCTCACGTCAACGTCAACCTGACGCGAACCGCCGCTCTCGTCCGTGCCCCAGAAGACGGTGAGCTTCGGCAGCGTCTGGCCGGCGACATAGTCCGACGGCACGACGAATGTGGCTGTTGCGACGTTTGTCGCGTTGTTGCCAAGCGTGATCGCGCCCGCACGGCTGCGATTCTGCGACGCGTTGAAGTTCACTGCGCCGGTGCCAATGCCAGCACCTTCGCCGAGGAAGGCGCCGCTGGACACCACGACCTTGCGCGTGCGGTTGGGGATCTTGGCGGCGGTGACCTGATCGTCACCGATCATGGCCGTCGTGACGCCGCTCGATGGGATGCTGAACTCAGAACCACCGAGCGAAAGGCCGCTTCCGGCGGTGTAGGTCGTGTCGTTGTCGACGTTGTCGCTGAAACCGGCGGGAACGTTGGTCAGGCCGTTCCAGTCGGTCGTTCCGGGGGGACCCTGAACTCCCTGCGGGCCTTGGATGCCCTGCGCACCTTGCGCGCCGGCGGGACCCTGGGGTCCCTGAGCGCCGTCAGCGCCGGCCGGTCCCTGCGG
>JBGSZV010000021.1:0-7021 GCA_041750235.1 Phycisphaerales bacterium | reverse complement strand
CAGCCGCGACACCGCTCACGCAGCGCCTCCCGCCAAACGCTTCGCGCGTACGAACTTCAACCCGGCCTGTGCCACCAGCATCATCTTGGTCAGTTTGCCGAGTTTCGGTCGGTTCCACAACGTCGCGCAGCCCATGCGCCGGACCGACCGCAGCACCGCCTCGCCGCCGGCGCCAAACAGCCACACCACCGGAGCCAGTTCGCCCCCCATGGCGTTCGGCAATGGCCGACCTGCGCCGAACAAGTCGTGTGTCCGCTCCACTAATGGCCTCACCGCCCGGATGTACGCCACTCGCGCGGAAGAATCCTCAGGACGATCGACCCACGCTCCAAGCATCTCGGCGGTGATCCCGGTGTCCATGCTCGGGAGATAGACGCGGTCACGCTCCAATAGATCCCGTCGAACATCCTGCCAATGGTTGATCAACTGCAGTGCCGTGCAGGTCGCATCCGACATCCGCACCAGCTCGCGCTCGTGATCGGTCGCGCCGCCGGAAGTGCATCCCTGGAATCCCGCGAGGTTCAGGACGATCCGCCCGACCGGGTTCGCGCTGCGAACGCAATAGTCAACCACTTGGTCCCACGTCTCGTATCGCCGAACCCGCTGGTCCTGCTCAAAGGCCTGGATCAAGTGCTCGAACGGCTCCATCGTCAGCGCGTGCCGCTGAACTGTCGGTCCCAGCGCCACGAAAACCGGATGGCTCGGCGGCGGTGATTCGGCATCACCCGAAAGGTGGGCAAAGCAGCCCCGCAGTTGCGTCCGCCACCAACCCAGGAGGTCCAGCGACCGAGCCCTCGCCGCGTCATCGCGCCCCGTCTCATCGCCCAAGTCGTCGCACCAGCGGCAATAGGCGTACACCGCCGCAAAGTCGTCCCGCAGCCGTACCGGCACGAGCCGCGAGAGCACCGAGAAGTTCTCGTAATGCCCGGTCGTCAGGCCGTGGACGTACCCCCGCGCCTCCTCGAGGGACATCGGGCGCACCGGGGCATCCGGCCCGAACGCGTGCAGGTGGGCCATGGGTTCGGCAGGTCGATCGATCGTCGCGGTCATGAAAAGGCGGGTTCCCTCAAGCCTCTATACTCCCTGCAAGAGTAGCGGATCCACGACCACCACCCCTTCCGGCGACCCCAAACGCATGCGAATCCTGCTTGCCAACCCCCGCGGCTTCTGCGCCGGCGTCCATATGGCGATCGACGTCGTCGATCAGCTCCTCGACCTCCTCCCGGGCGAGAAGATCTACGTCTACCACGAGATCGTCCATAACAAGCACGTCGTCAGCCGCCTCCGCCAGCGCGGCGCGGTCTTCGTCGAATCGCTCGAGGAAGTGCCCGAAGGCGCCTACGTCGTCTTCAGCGCCCACGGCGTCTCTCCCGCCGTCCGCCTGCAGGCCGAGTCCCGCCGGCTCACCGCCATCGACGCCACCTGCCCTCTGGTCACCAAGGTGCACATGGAGGCGATCCGCTATGCCCGCCAGGGCTACCAGATCCTCCTGGTCGGCCACGCGAACCATCAGGAAGTCGTCGGCACCCGCGGCGAAGCGCCGGATGCCATCCAGGTTGTCGAGAGCCCCGACGACATCGCCAACCTCAGGATCAACGACCCCAACAAGCTCGCGTACCTCACGCAGACCACACTGAGCACCGACGACGCGAATGTCATCATCACCGCGCTCAAGCGGACGTTTCCCAACATCAAGGAACCGCCCGGTGGCGACATCTGCTACGCCACCACCAACCGCCAGCACGCGGTGCGCCAGATCGCACCGCAGTGCGATGTCGTGCTTGTCGTGGGCTCCAAGAACTCCTCGAACTCCGTACGCCTCACCGAGATCGCCCGCAATGTCGGCGTCCCCGCGTATCTCATCGACGATGTCGGCGAACTCAAGAGCGAGTGGTTCAAGACCGGCAACGAAACCGTCCTCGTCACCGCCGGCGCCTCGGCCCCCGAGCACCTCGTCGCCGAACTCTGCCGGCAGATCCTCGAGCATCACGACGGCACGATTGAACTCTGCGAGATCGTCGAGGAAGACACCGAGTTCGCCATCCCCGCCACGCTCAAACGCCTCATGCGCGACCACGGCGTGGACCCCGGCTCACGCCGAATCCGCGTCTCGGCCCCCACCGTCACCGCCGACCTCTACGGCGCCGTGCCGCTGACCGTGAGCGCGAGGGACTAGCGCCGGCGCTAGGCTGATACCCGTGATCCACCCTTCGCCCCACATCTTCGAGCAGACCCCCGAAACGCTCAGCGCCTGGTGCGCCGAGCGCGGCTGGCCCAAGTTCCGCGCCAAGCAGGTCTTTGACTGGGTCTACGCCAAGGGCGTCGCCGACCCGCACGCGATGTCCAACCTCAAACCCGCCGAGCGTGAACAACTCGCGGCGGAGATGAACTTCCTCTCCGGCGACACCGTCGCCCACCAGATGGCAACCGACGGCACGCAGAAGCTCCTCATTGAGTGGCGCGATTCGGGAGTCGCGAATCGCGAATCGACAGGAACATCACTGCCAATCGTTGGCGGGAAAGGGGACACCTCGCGGCAGACCGAATGCGTGATGATCCCCGCAGAGAGTGAAGAGGGCGCCGAGCGCAAGACCGCGTGTGTCTCCTCGCAGGTCGGCTGCCCCGTCGGGTGCCGCTTCTGCGCGTCCGGCATCGGCGGGCTCGACGGCAATCTCTCGACCGGCCGCATCGTCGAACAGGTCTGGCGACTGGCACGCCTTCCAAACGTCGGACGCATCAGCAACGTCGTGTTCATGGGCATGGGCGAGCCGCTCTCGAACTTCAAGGCGGTGACCGATGCGGTGCGCCGGATGGCCGCCCCGACAGATCAGGGAGGTCTAGGGATCAGCGCCCGGAAGATCACCATCTCGACCGTCGGCCTGCCGCAGGCGATCGAGCGGCTGGCGGAAGAAATGGAACTGCCCGTCACCCTCGCGCTGTCGCTCCACGCCCCCAACGACGACATCCGCCGCGACCTGATCCCCTGGGCCAACTACACCACCATCCAGGATCTGCTCGCCGCCTGCTCGAAGTGGTTCTCCAAGACCGGCCGCGAAATCACGCTTGAGTACATCATGCTCGGCGGCATCAACGACCAGAAGCAGCACGCCGAGGAACTCGCCCAGGTCGCGCGGACGCTGCGGGCCAACGTCAACCTCATCCGCTACAACGAGGTCGCGGGCATGCCCTTCAGCCGCCCGCGAACCGAGGATGTCCGGGCCTTCCAGGAGATCCTGCGGGAGCAGCGGGTGAACGTGCACATCCGCGCGAGCCGCGGCCGCGACATCGCCGCCGCCTGCGGCCAGCTCCGTCACGAGAAGGCTCAGGCGTGACCGAGTTTCACGCGTACGGCACGACGCACTTCGTCACGCTCGCGTGCTTCGCCGGGCTGACGCTCCTGATCATCACGATCGGGCAGCGGGCGCGGAAGGCGGGTCTCGAAGACCGCTTCCGCCAACTGCTCGGCTGGTTTGGCCTCGCGTTCTTCGTTGTCCACCAGATCTACTGGTGCATGCCCGACCGCCTCGATCCAGCCGAGAGCCTGCCGCTGCACGTCTGCGACATCAACGGCTTCGTGGCGCCGCTGGCGCTGCTGACGCGAAAACGCTGGCTCCGCACCACGCTCTACTTCTGGGGCATCGGCCTCTCGCTGCAGGGACTGATCCAACCCGTCGCCAGCGTCACCGGCCCTGCCACTTCCCGCTTCTGGTTCTTCTTCATCAGCCACGCCATCATCGTCGGCTACGCCTTCTACGACCTGGTCGTCGGGCGCTACCGCCCAACCTGGCGCGACCTCACGCTCATCCTCGGAGTCTCGCTCGCGTACTTTGCCGTCCTGATCCCCCTGGATATCTGGCAGGGTTGGAACTACGGCTATCTCGGCAAGCAGGACGATCAGCCTCCCTTCATCAAGATGCTGGGAGCATGGCCGGGACGCCTGGTGACGCTCTTTGCGATCGGCGCGGCAGCGTTCGTCGCACTCTGGGCGCCCTTTGCGATCCAGGCGCGCCTCAAACCCGCCGCGCGGTAACAATCCGTGTTATGGAAATCGATCCCCTCACGCTCCCCATCCCGGACCGCTACAAGCTGCTCATCGGCGCCATCGTGCCGCGGCCGATCGCGTTCGTCTCCACCATCTCTCCCGACGGCCGCCTGAACCTCGCGCCCTTCTCATTCTTCTGCGGCGTTTCGAGCAACCCCCCCACGCTGCTCTTCTGCCCCGCCAACAAGCCCGACGGCAGCGAGAAGGACACCCTCCGCAACTGCGAACCCGCTCCGGTCGGCGTCGGCCAGTTCGTGGTCAACATCGTGAGCCACGAACTCGGCCGCCGCATGTCCGCGTGCGCTGAAGAACTTCCCTATGGCGAGTCCGAGTTCGCCTTCTCGGGACTGACACCGGCCACTTCAACAATCGTTCGCCCACCCCGCGTCGCCGAATCACCCTTCGCCTTTGAATGCGTGACCGATCGCATTCTCAAGCTAAACCCGAATGCTCCCGCCGGGGGAAACATCGTGATCGGCCGCATCGTGCACATCCACGCCGCCGACGGTCTCGTGAACGATCGGCAGCATGTCGACCCGGCACGACTCGATGCACTCGGCCGAATGGCCGGCTTGACCTACTGCACGACCCGTGACCGGCTCGATATCCCACTGGGCAAAGCGGCGCGCACCTGAGTCGATCAGCAGCAGCGCATCATGTCTTTCGTCACGCCGTCGGGGATGGCAATCGGGTACCGCCCCGAGTAGCACGCGGTGCAATAGTCGGTCGCTGGCGTACGCGCGCAATGGACGACATCCAGAAGCCCCTCGAGCGTCAGGAAGTGCAGGCTGTCCACATCCAGCAGCCGACGGACATCCTCGACCTCCCGCCCGTGCGCCACAAGCTGGCTGCGGTCGGGGAAATCCACGCCAAAGAAGCACGGGTGGCGGATCGGCGGCGAACTGATGCGAAGGTGAATCTCCTTCGCGCCTGCCTCGCGAAGCTGGTCCATTTTGATTCGAGTCGTCGTGCCGCGCACGATCGAATCGTCCACGACCACCACCCGCTGGCCCTGCACCACGTCCGGAATCACATTCAACTTGAGCCGCACCGCCGTGCTGCGCTCTTCGTTCGTCGGCTTGATAAACGTCCGCCCGACGTAGCGATTGGGGATGATCCCTTCGCGGTACGGCAGCCCGGCCGCCGTTGCGAACCCCGTCGCCGCCGAGCGCCCCGAGTCGGGCATCGCCATGACCAGATCGGCCTTCGCCGGCGCCTC
This sequence comes from Phycisphaerales bacterium, assembly GCA_041750235.1. Classification (GTDB taxonomy): domain Bacteria; phylum Planctomycetota; class Phycisphaerae; order Phycisphaerales; family UBA1924; genus JBGSZV01. The sequence continues at coordinate 1,760 of JBGSZV010000021.1, read as the reverse complement.
GTGCGCGAGACGCGCGCCGAGCCGCTCGCGGATGGTCTGCACGCTCTGGCCAAAGACGACACTCGCCGGGCTGGCGAAGTAGACGTGTTCGAAGACGCAGTGCGCCCGCGGCACCGCGGGTTCGGCGAAACGGCGGCTCTCGATGCCGTTGTCGCTCAACGTGACGATCTCGCCCGGCTCGATCTCGCGGACCAGTTCCGCGCCGATCACCGCGAGCGCGACGGTTTCGCTGGCGACGACCGGGTGGCCTTCAGCAGTCCGCCCGAGCACCAGCGGACGCCAGCCCCACGGATCGCGCGCCGCCTCGATCCGGTCGCGGAAGAGGAACACGAGGCTGAACGCACCTTTGAGTTCCGACAACGCTGAAGCGAGCGGATCGCTCGATGCAAAGAGCGACCCCTGCGCGTGCGCCGCCATCAACTGCAAAACGACTTCTGTGTCCGAAGTGGTTGAAAAAGCGTGACCCTCGTCTTCGAGGCGCCGGCGCAGGTCGTGGGCGTTGATGATGTTGCCGTTGTGGCCGATCGCCACCGGTCCGCCCTTGAAGTACGTCATCAGCGGCTGGGCGTTGGCGCGATGACTGGCCCCCGTGGTCGAGTACCGGTTGTGCCCGATGGCCCCCCCGGGCAACTTGGGCCTGCTGTGGGCGTGAGCGTCGAGCTTGGCGAGCATCTCCGGGCTGAAGACCGACGAGACCAGCCCCATGTCGGCGTGCCGCTCGATGACGTCCCCGTTGGTGGCGCAGATGCCGCTGGACTCTTGCCCCCGGTGCTGGAGGGCAAACAGGCCGTAGTACGTCGTCCGGGCCGGGTGCGGCTCCCCCCAGACGCCGAAGACGCCGCACTTTTCGCGGGCGTCGGGGCCAACCGGAAAAGGAACCGACGGCTGGAGGATGGGGAGTTGCATGTGCCGCCAATCCTAGCAGGGCGGGTCCAGGCCTCCGGACCGGCGGGCGGAGGCGGTGGACGCTATACTCCCGCCCCTCAAAGACCGGATCCCCCCGCCCGGGTCGTCACCCGGCCAACGGGGCGTGGACCGCAGCCGCGGCCCCCCACGAGTGGATCGCTGAACAAGCACCCCGAGCCATTTCGGCACGGGCGACGGAGATTCGAATGGCCCGCTACATCGGCCCCAAGGTCAAGTTGTCTCGTCGCGTCGGCGTACCAATCGTCGACATCCCCAAGCACACCGCCAAGCGCCAGCTCGTCGGCAACGGCATGCACGGCTACCGCGGCCGCCGCCTCCGCGACTACGGCCTGCGCCTCAACGAAAAGCAGAAGCTCCGCTACCACTACTGCGTGCAGGAAGCCCAGTTCCGCCGCTACATGGCCGAGGCCAAGCGCAGCAAGGGCAACTCCGCCGAGCTCATCCTCCAGATCCTCGAGACCCGCCTCGACAACGTCGTTCGTCGTACCGGCGTCGTCCGCACGATCTGGGCCGCTCGCCAAATGGTCACCCACGGCCACGTCCGCGTGAACGGCCGCAAGGTCGACCGCCCCAGCTACGCCGTCAAGGTCGGCGACGTGATCTCCTTCCGCGAGAAGGTTCACCCCCTGATCCGCGACAACATGGAATCGATCGTCGGCCACATCGTGCCGGAGTGGGTCGAGTTCACCCCCGCGGAGTTGACCGTGAAGGTGCTGGCGCTCCCGATGAGCGATCAGGTTCCCTTCGACGTCAACACGCAGCTGGTCGTCGAGTTCTATCGCTGATCCCATTTGAGAGTCGATAACGCGTCGGACGCGTCGCGCACATTCCGC
>JBGSZV010000020.1:0-7695 GCA_041750235.1 Phycisphaerales bacterium | reverse complement strand
GGCGGCCTGCTGGCCCGCGACATCGCCGGGGCGCTTCTCGAGTCCGGCGGCCTTCAATCCCGCGGCCACCGCCCCGCTGCTCACGATGATGATCTCGCGTCCGGATGCGATGGCATCGGCGAACTGAGCGGCGAGATCGTGCATGTAGGCGCGGTCGAGCTGGTCCGATCCGCCGGTCAGCGCTGCAGAACCGATCTTCACGACGATTCGGCGCGCGGCCGTCATGGCCGAACGAGTCACGCCAACGCCCGGATCACCGATCATGCGAAGACTTCCCCCTTGGGCTCGGGCATCGGCGCGGCGGCCTCATGGACGCCGAGCATTTTCAGCAGCAAGTGTGCGTGGCGCTCGGTGGCGCCCTTGTGATTGAGAACGCACGCGGTGGCACGTTCTCCCATGGCGCGGCGCTCGGCGGGGTCGGTGAAGAGGCGGGCGAGGACGGTGGACAGGTGAGCCGCGTCGGTCTGGATGATGGCGCGGTCGGCGAGGAGAGCGTCGACCATCGAGCGGAAGTTGGCGACCGCAGGACCGATCACGACGGGCTTGCCGAGCGCGGCGGCTTCCATGGGGTCCGAGCCGTAGAGCTTGCCGAAACTGCGTCCGATGACGATGACGTCGGCGAGGCTGTAGGCCTTGCGGAGTTCGCCGAGGGTGTCGAGGAGGAATCGGGTCGATCCGGGAGCGCCGGGCTTCCTTGATGAGCGCCTCACGCATCCGGGCAATGCCGCGGCGGCTTGATGGCAGTGCTCGGGCCTGCGGGGGGCGCACAGGAGTTGCACGCCCGGGGGCACGGCGGCGTGGAGCAGGGCGTCTTCTCCGGGGGCGGTGCTGCCGGCGACGACCAATGGCCGTTCGGTGTCGATCCCCATCTCGCGGGCGAGTTCGTCCGCGCCGGCGATGCGCGAGGTGACATCCGCCGAGTCCCACTTCATGCTGCCCGCGACGATGCAGCGGTCGGCCGCGACGCCGACCTGGCGAAAGCGATCGGCGTAGGTGTCGTCCTGCACGGCGGCGACGTCGAGCTGCGCGAAGTATTTTCCGACCACCGGCTTGGCAAAGCGGTACCGGGGGAACGACTTGTCGCTCAACCGGCCGTTGATGACCGCGACGGGCACGTCGCGCCGGCGGCACTCGTCCATGAAGTGCGGCCACAACTCGAGTTCGACGAGCGCCACGCCATCGGGCTGAACCGCGTCGAGGAAACGGCGGACGCTCCACGAGGCGTCAATCGGGTAGCGGACGACGTGACACTTGGAGTCGTAGAGCTCGTGGGCACGCTTGATGCCGGTATCGGTCGTGGAACAGACGACGACATCGAGCACTTTGCTCAAGCGCTCGACGAGCGGACGCGTGAGGTTGACTTCGCCAACCGAAACGGCGTGAATCAGCAGCCGCTTGCGAGTGTCACCCGGCGCCTTGGGGACGGCGGGGACCTTGCCGAAACGCTCGGACCAGCCGCCTCGGGCCTTGCGCATCCACCACGGGGCGGTGGCGACGGCGACGAGGGCGTAGATGGCGTCGAGTGGTTTGGGCATGGAGCGGCGATGGATGCGGAGGACGGCGATCGCGGATGGTCGCGATTCTAGGGGTTTCGGTTGCTCTCTTCTTCGGCGAACTGAAGCGCCACGGCGTAGACTGCCTCTGGAGGCGGCGTGCCGATGCCGGTCAGCAGCCGCGGCTCAAGTTCCGAGGCACGGCTGTGCTGGAAGTGATCGCACAAGACACGATGCGTCCCGTCTCGCAGGACTTGGGCCGGTTGTCGCTACCCATCCTGGCGCCCCCTTCAATCGCACCGATTGCCCCTCCCGCCGCCCCGGAGCGGGTGCGACGCGAACGGCGGCTGATCGACTCTCATGGACGCACGATCCGAGATTTGCGGATCAGCATCACGGATCGCTGCAACTTCCGGTGCGTGTACTGCATGGAGCCGGATGTCCGCTTCGCGCCGCCGCAGGATTTGATGAGTGTTGAGCAGATTGTCCGGATCGCCAGGGTTGCGGAGCGACTGGGTGTGCGGAAGATCCGGATCACGGGCGGCGAACCGACGGTCCATCCTGAGCTGGATGAGATCCTTGCCCGCATCGGTGAATCGACGGACGTGGAGCTGGCGCTGATCACCAATGGTGTCGGCCTGGAGCCGTCGCGGTTGCGCCGGTGGAAGGCGGCGGGGCTCGATCGCGTCACGATCAGCATCGATTCGCTTCAGCCCGAACGATTTACGCGTTTGACGCGGTCGAAGGCGACTCCGCAAGACATTCTGGACGGCATCGAGCATGTGATCGCGGCCGGGTTGACGCCGCTCAAGCTCAATGCGGTGCTGATCCGCGGGATCAATGATGATGAGGCCGCGGATCTTGCGGAGCTCGCGCTGCGATTTGACCTTGAGATGCGGTTCATTGAGTACATGCCGCTGGATTCGGGGCACGCGTGGAATCCGGCGCTGGTGGTGAGCGCCGAGGAGACACGGCGAGCGATCGAGCGGCGGTTCCCGCTGGTCGCGACGGGCGAGGATGCTCCCGGCAGCACCGCCAAGACGTACCGGTTCGCGAATGGTCGTCCGGGGCGGATCGGCTTTATCGCTCCGATCAGCAGCCCGTTCTGCGGCGCGTGCAGCCGGCTGCGCATCACCGCCGATGCCAAGGTTCGCCCGTGCCTTTTCAGCACCTCGGAGTGGGACGCCCGGCCGCTGCTGGCGCGCGATGCCTCCGACGAGGAACTGGAAGACTTCCTGATCGACGCCACTTGGACCAAACAGGCGGGCCACGGCGTCTCGACGAGCGAGTTCCGTCAGCCCGATCGACCGATGTCGGCCATCGGGGGCTGAGTGATTCGATCGCGCCGGGTGTCGGCCGTTTGCACCGCGCCGGATCGGCTTCTATCCTGATCGCAGGCCATTTCCGGGTCGGGAGGATGCCGTACGCACCATGCAACGACTCGAGGGGCTCTCCAAACTCACCGGCGCTGAACGCTACCTCGACGATCTTGTCATCGATGGCTGTCTCTGGGGGATGACGGTCCGCTCGCCGGTGTCGCGCGGGCGTATTCGCGGGCTGCACTTTGATGCGGGCTTTGACTGGTCGGGATGTGTGGTCGTGGATCACCGCGATATCCCGGGACCCAACGAGACGTACCTGATCGAGAACGACCAGCCGGTGCTGGCGGCCGAGTACGTGCGGCACGTGCACGAGGCGGTCGCATTGATCGCTCACCGCGATCGGAACATGGTGCGCCGGGCGGTCGCGGCGGTGCGTGTTGATGTGGACCGGGAGCCGGCGGTTCTGGATTACCGTGCACCGTTGCGCCCCGAGCAGATCCAGCGCGGCGATGACAACCTGTTCAAGAAGCTGCGGATCAACAAGGGTGATGTGGACGCGGCGCTCGCCACGGCGGCGCATGTGGTTGAAGGGGAGTACGAGACCGGCGCTCAGGAGCATGTGTACATCGAGAATCAGGCGATGGCCGCCTGGCTCGAAGGGGACATGCTGGTCGTGCTGGGGTCGATGCAATGCCCCTACTACGTGTTCAATGCGCTGAAGCACGCCTTGAAGCGGGATGCTTCGAACCTGAAAGTGGTGCAGGCGCCCACCGGCGGCGGCTTTGGGGGCAAGGAGGATTACCCCTCCACGATCGCGCTGCACGCGGCGCTGCTGGCTCTGAAGGCCAAGCAGCCGGTCAAGATCGTCTACGACCGCGACGAGGACCTTGCTTCCACGACCAAGCGGCACCCGGCGTGGGTTCGCCATCGCACCGGAGTGGATCGCGATGGTCGCCTGGTGGCGCAGGACATCGAAGTGCTCATGGACGGGGGCGCGTACGTCACGCTCTCGCCGGTGGTGCTGTCGCGGGGCATCATCCACGCGGCGGGGCCGTATTCGTGTCCGAACGTGCGGACGGTCGGGCGTGCGGTGCTGACGAACTCGGTGCCCTACGGGGCGTTCCGCGGCTTCGGCGCGCCGCAGACGCAGTTCGCGTGCGAGCGTCATATGGACCGGGTGGCACTGGCGATCGGGATGGACCCGGTCGAGTTCCGGCGGATCAATCTCATTCGCGACGGGCAGACAACCGCGACCGGACAGGTGATCAAGGACGGCACCGACCGGCATGCGATTCTTGACCGGGCTCTGGAGAACGCAAAGTTCACCGAGCGGAAGCATGAACACGAAGAGTTCAACGCCGGCCACCCGTACCTGCGACGGGGCATCGGCATCGCGACGATCTTCCACGGCGCCGGCTTCACCGGCAACGGCGAGGTGTACCTGAACTCCAGGGTCGAAGTCGCGGGACTGCCCGATGGAAGGATCGAGGTTCTGGCGGCCAGTACGGAGATGGGACAGGGGACGAACACGGTCTTCACGAAGATCGTCGCCGATGCGGTCGGGTACGAAGCGGGCGACATCGTGATCGCGACGCCCGATACCTCGCGGGTGCCGAACTCGGGCCCGACGGTGGCGTCGCGCACGGTGATGGTGGTCGGTCGATTGATCGAGCGGGCGTGCGAAGCGCTGGCGCAGCGGGTCCAGTCTGCTCCCGGCGCACCACGCCTGCGCGGGTCCGCACTCAAGCGTGCGATCATCGACTGGCACGCGCGGCATCCGAGCCAGGAACTCAGAGACGGCGCGACGTATGTGCCGCCGCCGGGAGTTTCGTTTGATGACAAGAACTACATCGGTGATGCGTACGCGACGTTTGCCTGGGGAGCGTGTGTGGCGTCGGTCGAGGTTGACCTGCGGACGTGCGCGACGCGCGTGCTGGAGTTCACATCGGCGCAGGAGATCGGGCGGGTGCTGAATCCGACGCTTGCCAAGGGACAGGTGCAGGGGGGCGTGGTGCAGGCGATCGGCTGGGCGCTGATGGAAGAGTGCAAGTTCAAGGACGGCGCGATGGTCAACAATCAGTTGACCAACTACATCATCCCGACCGCCGACGATGTGCCGTCGATTGATGTGCTGTTCGTCGAGAACCCGTATCCCAACGGCGGAGGCGGGGCGAAGGGCGTCGGCGAGTTGCCGATGGATGGCCCGTCGCCAGCGATCCTGAATGCGATCGCCCACGCCACCGGCGCGGACCCCTGTGCCATTCCCATGACCCCGGAGCGGCTGATGCCGATGATGCCCGATGCAACCGCCGTCTGACACCGACAAACCGGGCCTGCGGATCGCGCTCACGCTCAACGGCAAGGCGGTTGAGATCGAGGTTGGTCCGGCCGAGCGGCTGCTTGACACGCTGCGCTACCGTCTCGGGCTGCCGGGTTCCAAAGAGGGTTGCGGGGAGGGCGAATGCGGGGCGTGCACGGTGCTGCTAGACGGGCTGCCGGTGAATTCGTGTCTCGTGCCGACCTTTCAGACTCGCAACCGCGATGTTCGAACCATCGAGGCGGTGTCGCCGGAGTCGCTCACGACGATGTTGAACACGGGCGCGACGCAGTGCGGGGCTTGCACGCCGGGCGTGGTGGTGACCGCGTCGTGGATCCATGACAATCCGGAACTCGCGAAGCGGCACTCGTTGCGGGAGCTGATGGCGGGGAATCTCTGCCGTTGCACGGGTTACGACGGCATCATCGACGGGCTGCGGGCGTGGATCGACGTGGACGCGGGGAGCCAAACGCCTTGAAGGTGCTACTGCCCACATCCGTGCACGAAGCGTGCCGCATGCTCGCGGAGCAGAGCGATCTGGTCCCGATGGCCGGCGCGACCGACCTGCTGGTGCATTGGCCGGGGCGGCAGGACGCCCATGAAAAAAGCTACCTTGATCTTTCGGCGCTGAGCGATCTGCGGACCACGAAGTGGACGGACGATACGCTCACCCTCGGAGCGCTTACGACCTACTGGGACACCGCGCTCGACGAGCGCGTGGGGCGCGAGTTCCCGGTGCTGATTCAGGCAGCACGGCAGGTGGGGGCGATCCAGATTCAGTCACGCGGCACATGGGCGGGGAACATCATGAACGCCTCGCCCGCGGCGGATGGTGTGCCGGCGCTGATGAGCTATGACGCCAGCGTGACGCTGACGTCCGCTACCGGGTCGCGGTCGGTGGCGCTGTCGGAGTTCTACCTCGGTTACCGCAAGACGGTGCGGAATCCGGATGAGCTTGTGACCGAGGTAACGCTGCCGCGCCGGGCGTACGACTTTGGCCAGTTTCACAAGGTGGGCCCGCGGCGCGCGCAGGCGATCACGAAGGTCGGCGTCGCGATGACGCATCAGGCGGGTGTGGCGGCGGACGGGTGGCGCATCGTCGCCAACAGCGTTGCGCCGACGGTGCGTCGCTGTCCTCACCTGGAGTACCAACTGGACGCCGGGCCGCTTGTCCGCTCGCCGGATGACTTCCTGCAGAGCGTGAACGCGGATGTCTCGCCGATCGACGACATCCGTTCGACCGCCGACTATCGGCGCACGGTGCTGTGCCGTCTGCTCTACCATTCGCTCAAGGGCGCGTGCCCGATGGTGGTGTGAGCGACGATGGTACCTTTGATTGAATGCGATCGAGACCTGCTGCGGGTTGTCCTGGAGCTGATGGACCGCGGGGAGGCGTTCGTCCTGGCGACGGTGGTTCGCACGCAGGGCAGCACGCCGCGTGATGCGGGGGCGCGGATGATCTGGCGTCCGGATGGTTCGATCGTCGGAACGGTCGGCGGCGGGCAGTTCGAGTTGATGGTGATGGACGCGGCGCAGCAGTGCTTCTCGGCCCGCGCGCACGCGATGGAGCACTTTGTTCTCGGAGCGGAAGCCGGGCAATGCTGCGGCGGGACGATGGACGTCTTTCTGGAGTACCACGCGCCGGGTGTTCGCGTGGTGATCTTCGGTGCGGGCCACGTTTCGCTGGCGCTCGCGCGTGTGCTTGCATCCACCGGGCTGTCGGTGGCGATCGTTGATGATCGATGCGACTGGAACAACGCGGAACGGTTCCCGACTGAGGAGCGTGTGCTGAGCTTTGATGAGGGTGTCGCATTGGTCAGCCGGGAGCCTGAGCGCACGCTTGCCTGCATCATGACCTGCTCGCACGATACTGATTTTGAGATTCTGTGCGGCGTGCTCAAGCACCCCACGCACTTCGTCGGGCTGATCGGATCGCGGAGCAAGCGGGCGTGCTTCGTGACGCGGCTGTCGGCCGCGGGATTCGACGAGAATGCCATCTTGCGGGTTCGATGCCCGATCGGCGTGGGAGACACGGGCAAGGAGCCGCATGCGGTCGCGATTTCCATCGCGGCGCAGTTGCTGATCGAGGCGAAATCACTTGCCCCCGCTTGAGCGATGCCATTGTCTGGTGCTTGCCGCGGGGCAGGGTCGGCGCATGGGCGGCCCCAAGGCGTTGATGCGCGTGGGGCATGAGCCGTGGTGGGTGCGGCAGTATGCCCGGCTGGGCGCGATGGGACTCCCATCGACGTGGGTCATCTCGCATGTGGTCCATGCCGCCTTTGAGCAGGAGCGATCGCCGCCGCCGCGGCTCGTGACGGCGGACTCAACCGCACCGATGTTCGCGAGTGTGCTGACGGGATTGCGCTCGCTCTATTCCCTGCCACCCGAAGAGCGCGAGGGGGTGTTTCTGTTGCCGGTGGATGGACCCGTGCCGCAACGGTCGGTGATGGAACTCTTGGCGGATGCGGGAGGAGTCGCCGCGCCGGCGCATCGGTCTGCGCGTGGTCACCCGATCTTTTTTCTATGGAGATGGGTTGACACGATGCTCGCGGAGATCAGCGTT
>JBGSZV010000019.1:0-6339 GCA_041750235.1 Phycisphaerales bacterium | reverse complement strand
CCAGTCGGCGGACGTGCCGGGGCGGTCAACTCCACCGGCCTTCTTGCCGGCGAACTGGCCCTGGGCGTCTCGTTGCTGGTTCTGTGCCGAGTGCTGGCCGCCGCGTGAGCGGTCCTGCTGGGAGAGATTGGTCCCGCGGTTGTTGGCGCGGGCCGGCGCTTGCGTGTCGCCGGGTTGCTGGTTCTGGTCCTGATTCGCCATGGATCGTGCTCCTCGTGGCTGGTTTCGTGAGAATCCGGCGTTCCGAAGTTGCGTGGCCGGGTGATGGATCTGCTGACGCCGTGAGGTTCGCGCCTCTGGTTGTCGGAGTGGTGAAGTCCGCGTGAAAGTCGGTTCAGCCACCGGCGGCGGGGGGATCAGGCGGCATTGGAGAAGCGGGAGAGGCACTTCCCCTACAATCCGGCGAACGAGATTTTGGCCTTCCCCTCCCGCCTTGATGCGAGCAATCGCCCGATGTTCACCCCGAAGATGACCAAGCCGGCCCTGACCCAGCGCATCCCGTGCTACCCATTCGGGGATCCGGGCAAACGCAAGGTCATCCGTTACGAGGAGTACGTGAACACCGGCGGGTATGTGGGTCTGCGCAAAGCGCTGACGATGCAGCCCGATGCCGTGGTGAACGAGGTGAAGGAGTCGGGCCTGCGCGGGCGCGGCGGCGCCGGATTTCCGACGGGTCTGAAGTGGACGTTCCTCCCCAAGGTTGATCCTGAGAAGGGTCCGGGGATGCGGTATCTCGCGATCAATGCCGACGAGAGCGAGCCGGGGACGTTCAAGGACCGGCTGCTGATGGACTTTGATCCCCACATGATGCTCGAGGGGATCGCGATCGCGTGCTACGCGTGCCGTCTGAGCAAGGCGTACATCTACATCCGCGGCGAGTACCACCACCAGGCGATGGTCGTCGAACAGGCGATCAAAGAGGCGTACGAGAACGGCATCTTCGGCAGCAAGGGGCTGCTCAACGGGACGAGCACCGCGGCGGGCGGGACGTGGGCGGTGGAATGCCACCTGCACCGCGGCGCCGGCGCGTACATCTGCGGCGAGGAGACGGCGCTGCTCGAATCACTCGAGGGCAAGCGCGGCTGGCCGCGGATCAAGCCGCCGTTCCCGGCGGTGAAGGGCTTGTTCGCGAAGCCAACGATCATCAACAACGTCGAGACGCTGGCGCACCTGCCGAGCATCATCGAGAACGGCAGCAAGTGGTTCCAGAGCATGGGCTCACCGGGTGGGCCGGGCGTGCAGGCGAGCTTCGGCAGCAAGTTGATGGGCGTGTCGGGCCATGTGAACCGGCCGGGCGTGTACGAGTGCGACCTTGGCATCCCGCTGCGCACGCTGGTCGAGGACCATTGCAAGGGGATGCGGAACGGCAAGAAGTTCAAGGGCGCGATCGCCGGCGGGATCTCGACAGGGATTCTCGGGCCGGACCAGTTCGAGGCGGAGATGGATTTCGACATCGGCCGCAAATACAACGTGTTGGGGCTGGGCACCGCGTGCCCGACGATCTTCGATGAAGACACCGACATGGTGGCCGTGGCGCGGAACATCGCGCGGTTCTTCAAGCATGAATCCTGCGGCCAGTGCACGCCCTGCCGTGAGGGCAGCGGGTGGCTGTATCAGTTGATGAGCCGTATCGAGCGCGGCGATGGCAAGACGAAGGACCTGGACCTCGCGCTAGAGATCGGCACGAGCATGGGCGCGATGCCGGGAACGACGATCTGCGGCCTGGCCGACGGCAACAACTGGGCCTTGCGGACGATCATCAACAAGTACCGCGACGAGTTTGAGAAGCGGGTGAAACCGAGCTTTGTGGCGGTGACGATGACGGTGGGGGCTGGGGTGAGGGGGTAGGGAGTGTTGAGATACCCTACGCTAATCGATACGGAAGCTTGTACGTCACTTTGCCTACCTTTACGTCCAACCACTGCGTAGATGCTGGAGACACTTTGGGCAGCCAGCGCTTTTCTTTTGCCGCCTCCCACAGGCGCTCCGCTGAACGAAAATCTGACGAGCGGAATCGATCCAAGAAGCCTCTCAGATTCACGGCGGGAACGTCCGAATGTGTGTATCGATTGCTCGGGGACCCCTCTAGAAACAAGACGATTGGCCGAAGCTTGGATGTGAGCAAGGCGGGCATTTCGGGAACGAAGCGGTGTTCGGACTGTGAGTTTGATTTCAGCGCGGCGATGCTTGTAGCAAGCTGCGCTGCAGCCTTGTCCGCACTTTGAGTTAGTGCGTCGACTTCATTGATCTCGTCGGGACGCAGACAAGCCTTTGCTTCAATGATGATCGCACCGTCGTCTTCGGCTTCCCTCCATGCCAGAAGATCGATCTCGCCCTCTGCATCTTCGCTTTTCCAACGTCGAAGAGTTACTGTTCGAAAACCGTATTTTTGCAGTTTCCTCTCTACTCTGGAGATCATGGCCGGCTCTCTACTTCCAATGGCGTTGTCTGCGAGAGCCTTGGTGGCTGGCATGCGAGCCATCAATCGCAGCATGTTTCGCTGATGACGCAGCATGATAATCAGGCCAGGGGACCACAAATACATGCCTTCCGATTGCAGGAGTGGTGTTAGCTGAATATCGGGGTTATGAGTCTCGCTTGCAAATGAGAGCCTGCTGCAAACATTTTCAGCAATGCTCTCCGACACTCCCGCGCACTCCGCCAAAAGGGCATGCAAGCTGATTCGGTCTACTCGCTGAACCGCCATTGCAGGAACGCTCGGGAACACTCGGCGAGCAACTCGTGAGAATACGAACCAAACCGCGGTTGACCACAAGAGAAGCACCATCCAACAGCGATCGAATTGCTCCATCGTGAATCCGCCGCAGTCGGTGGTCTTATTGCAGGCTATTTCCTCTTGTGGAACGATCCTACTGATGGATTGCTGAAAATCCAGATTCGCGAATGCGCGCGGATTTGTAACGACCAGAGAGTTGCTCTGGACCATAATGCGCGATTGGTCGACCACCGCCTGAACCCACGCAGTCGTCACTTTGACTCTGCCGCTACCAAGAAGCTGTGACTTTCTGCGCATCAAGTCGAGAAAGTCTTCGTGCATCCCCATTGATGGACACAAAGATCCTGTGGGACGAACGGGCACAAACCGGCACGTCGGAGGCTCGGCCTGCACCTCTAGTTCGCAATCCCCGCGATTCAGCATTCGATGAAAATCTGCGATGTCTGTGTAGCATTGCGCGTGTTGAAGAAGGTCGTAGACACTGCGAAAAATGGCGGGATCGTGTGTTACCTTTGCGTCTAATTGCCCGTTTTTCGCGCATAGCCACCTGAAAATCTGCGCGAATCCCTCTTGCTGCGTCCTCTGTGTAGCGAGCGCTGCGTCGGTGCCGAGAAGGTCCTGCGACCGCTCGGCAGCATCGATCATGGATCCTGTGAAAGCCATGTCGATGGCGGCAAGGGTTGCAAAAGTGGCGTGCGTAGGCTCGTAGTGAAACAGTTCGTATTGTTCGTGAAATGAGTCTAAATCTGCTTCCCATCTGCGCAGATGATTGAGCGCGGTATGGCCTGTTAGCCAATTCTTCATCAGCTTGTCCATGGCGATTGCAGTGAAAGCCACCAGTATGTTCGCGCCATATCTTGACGCCCAATACTATCAAAACGTCTTGTCGTTCCCGCACCCACACCTGTAATACCCATTCAACACCCCCCACAGCTCCGGGCGCTCCGCGCGCAGATTCGGGCCGCGTTCGAAGTACGCCTCGGTCGCCACCGCGAAGAACTCGGCGGGGTTCATCGTGCCGTACTTGTTGAGGACCGTCGGCATGCCCGTGTGGGCGGCGTTGCGGAGGGTGTTGAACTCGAGGCTCATCACTCTGGTCCATTCGGCGGCCTGCTCTTTGGTGTCGAGGAGGGGGCTGCCGTTCATGTGGCCGTCCCGGGCGTCGAGCTGGTGGGCGAACTCGTGGAAGACGAGGTTGCGGCCGTCGGACGGGTCGAAGGCGCCGGCGCGGGCGTCGTCCCAGGAGAGGATGACGGGTCCGCCGGCGGCGGCGCCCCAGCCGGTGCTCATGTGCCAGCTTTCACCCTGGCGCATCTGCGGCGATTCGCTGACGATCATGCCCTGAGGGGGAACGCGGAGTTGGGGGGCGCGGGCGATGTAGCCCTTGGGGTAGACGAGGATGGTGCGGAGGGTGGGGTAGAAGTCGGCGTCGGGGCGGTTGAGAACGAGGAGGCACGCCTGGGCGGCGATAGTGACGCGGATCTCGTCGGTGAGTTGCAGGCCGTCGCAGCCTTCGAAATCTTTCTCGGCGAGGAAGATCTTGATGAGGTCTTCGAGGCGTGTGCGGGCGGCCGGATCGAGGTGGGGGTAGAAGGCGACGTTGCGCTGCATGGCGCTGCGCCACTGGGGCGGAAAGGGCTGTGCGCGGAGGCGGGCGCGACGGCGGCGACGCAGGAAGCCGATCATCGGCCGGGCACCTGCGGGCTGACGGGGCGGGGCCAATGAGGGTGGTGGAGCGGCATCGGGAAAGACTGTAGGAAAGCGCGTGTGGTGAATCCGAGCGGGCAGGGTCCGCGAAGCCTTCTCGGGCGTTGGGCCCGAGGCTCGGTGGCCACCGAGCGAGCAAATGTCCGATAAAACGAGCGAAGATTGCGCGTCCAAGGCCGATGCGCGCTACGCTCTTCACATCATCGTCGCTTTGGGAGGGGCTCGCCGGCAGGCGTGCAAGGAACTCCTAGCTTCGTGCCGATGATTATGGGTAGTGGCTACTAGCTTTGAACCCGCTCCTCTGTGGGGGCGGCGATCGATCTGTGAATAACGCGTGCCTCGGTGGGTCCCGGCGCATTTGGGCGTGCGGGCGTCACGGCACAACGAGTCAAAACCGAAAGGGAATCATCCATGAAGAAGTTTGTCATCAGCGCCTCGGTCATTGCGATGTGTGCGGCCGCTGGTCTCACCATTGCCGGCGAGCCCATGAAGAACGCGACCGCGCCCTCCAAGGAAATGATCAAGCCCGGCAACGCGACCTCCGCGAGCACCTATGCCGAGGGCTCGATCCTCAACACCGCCGCGAAGAACGGCAATTTCAACACGCTCGTGAAGGCCCTTGAGATCACCGGCCTGAACAACGACCTCTCGGGCGCCGGTCCCTTCACCGTCTTCGCCCCGACCGACGAGGCCTTCGCCAAGCTCGGCCAGGAGAAGCTCGAGAAGATCATGCTCCCGGCCAACCGCGAGATGCTCAAGAGCGTGCTGACCTACCACGTCGTTCCCGGCAACGTCATGGCGGCCGACGTCAGCAAGATGGCTTTCGGCACGACGCTGAACGGCCAGCGCTTCACGGTCAACGCCAAGAACGGCGTCATGATCGACAACAGCAAGGTTGTCACCCCCGACATCAAGTGCAACAACGGCGTGATCCACGTCATCGACACGGTCATGATGCCCGAGACCAAGAACGTGCTCGAGGTCGCCCAGGGCGCCGGCAAGTTCAAGACCCTTTGGGCTGCGATCCAGGCGGCCGGGCTCACGAGCACGCTCGAGTCCGACGGCCCCTTCACGATCCTCGCCCCGACGGATGAGGCGTTCGCCAAGCTGCCCGCCGGCACGCTCGAGAACCTCCTCAAGCCGGAGAACAAGGCCCAGCTCGTCAGCATCCTGACCTACCACGTCATCCCGACCCGCGTCTTCGCGGATCAGGCGATGAAGACCTCGACCTTCAAGACGGTCATGGGCAAGGACGTGAAGTTCACGACCACGAACGGCACTCCGATGGTCAACAATGCCAAGATCGTCAGCACCGACGTCGAGGCGAGCAACGGCGTCATCCACGTGATCGACACCGTGATCATGCCCTCGGCCAACTAAGACCTTTGGTTCGAGAGAGAGCAACTCACAACGCCCGCGGCCGAGAGGCGGCGGGCGTTCTTTGTTTGAAACGCTGAAAAGACGCTGTGGTTCGGGTGATTTTCGGACCTTGTGCGGGCGACGCGTCGGACCGACTACAGTTGGCACTCCGGATGGGGCCATTGGGCTTCCCGGTGGAGATCTTCGGAACAGGCATGACGATCCCGGACCGTGACGACAACCCGGAACGACGACGAATCGCCCTCGCGGGGTGCGTGGCGCGGCTTGCGCCGGCGGACCGCGACTGGGTGGCGAGATGCGGATCGATGGCCATGGAACGCTTGGGGGCCACCGGCGAGGTGCGGGTGCGGCTGGTGGAGGACGCCGAGATGGCGGCGGCCCATCAACGCCATTGCGGGGTGCCCGGCACGACGGATGTGATCACCTTTGACCTGACCGAGGGCGATTCAGCGCGCGGCGCGGCTCTGGACGTGGATCTCCTGGTGTGCGCCGACGAGGCGGAGCGCCAGGCGCGG
>JBGSZV010000018.1:0-5513 GCA_041750235.1 Phycisphaerales bacterium | reverse complement strand
GTCGCCACGCGCGTGGGCCTCTGCGTCCTCTCCAGCTCCTCCGGCGGCAACTGCTCCGCCCTGATCCACGGCGAGGGCCGCACCCGCCGCGTCACCCTCCTCGACTGCGGCCTCTCCCCCCGCAAGACGCGCCTCTTCTTGAAGACCCTCGGCCTCGACATCGATCACATCGACAACATCATCCTGACCCACCTCGACAGCGACCACTGCCACGCAAGCTGGATCACCGCGATGCCGCGCCACGCCCGCTTCCGCATCCACAAGAACCACCGCAACCGCGCCAAGCGCGAGGGCTTCCTCCACCGCCGCACCGAGATCTTCGAGGAAGCAACCTTCGAACTCCCCGACAGCTCCCGCGTCACGCCCATCATGCTCAGTCACGACGAACTCGGCGTCGCCGCCTTCCGCATCGACTGCAACGACAGCAGTGGGGGAGATGCGTGCGCTTCAGGTTCCCTCGGCTACGCCACCGACCTCGGCCGCGTCACCGACGACCTCGTCCGCACCTTGACCGGCGTCGATGTCCTCGCCATCGAGAGCAACTACTGCCCCGACATGCAGCTCGCCAGCGACCGCCCCGACTTCCTCAAGCAGCGCATCATGAACGGCAGCGGCCACCTCTCCAACGAAGAATGCCGCGACGCCGTCCGCGCGATCGCCCCAAGACGCGACGTCGTCCTGCTCCACCTTTCTCGCCAGTGCAACAGCCACGAACGCGCCGCCGGCTTCCACGCCGGCGCACCCTACCGCGTCACCATCGCGTCCCACGACCGGCCGACCACCGTGATTTCAGTGGCGTAACCCGAATCGTGGCATTATTAAGATTCCCCACCCCGCCCGGTTCTGATGCGAACCGAACGCTTTGTGCTTGCCGCGTCAAATCTCTCGTGACACAATGAATCTTGTCCCATTCCGTCGCACAGGACGGAACCCGGGCCGAGTTCACGCGTTATCGGAGGTATGAAGATGAGGCGATTCGCCCCCATCGCGGTGGTGATTGTGCTGGCGCTCGGTTCGCCGGCGCTCAGCGTTCCCGACTACGGCTACCAATGGGCCACCATCGGCGACCCCGGCAATCGCGGAGTGGTCATCGATGAAGTTCCGGACCGCCCTGTCTGGGTGGACCGCAATCTCGGTGCCATCGGATACGAGTACCGCATGGCCACCACCGAAGTCACGGTCGGCCAGTGGCTGGAGTTCGTCCAAGCGTACCAACCGTACTACACGGGATCGCCGAGCGATCCGGACTTCATCGGATGGGGGATCGGGTATGTCGGCGGAAGCTATGTGCTCGATACACAGAATCCGGATGAACCAACCACCATGAGTTGGGAGTTCGCCGCCCGCTATTGCAACTGGCTCACCAACTCCAAGGCGCTGACGCAGGAAGCTTTCGAGGACGGCGCCTACGACACCAGCACCTTCTCGCGCAACGACGACAACTCCATCAACCACCAGTTGCAGCACCATCCGGGAGCAACCTTCTGGATCCCCACCATCGACGAGTGGTCTAAGGCCGCGTACTGGGACCCCGACAAGAACGGCGGCCAAGGCGGATACTGGATGTACCCCGGCGGGCGCGATGCGCCGCTCACACCCGGCGAGGAAACCAACGCGGGCATGCTCTTTGGTCCAAGCAGCGTCGGTTCGTTCCCTGAAATCAATGCCCCGTGGGGACTGCTCGACACTTCCGGCGGCGAATCGGAATGGACCGAGCGGCAGGCGGGGGCGTCGAGTATGTACATCCGCGGCTCAGCGCGGAACTCATCAGTGTTCAGCATGCAGTTGGACGACCGGATCGACAGCCAGGCACGAGGTGGGGTCTCGTCAGCCGGTGCCGGGTTGCGCCTTGCTTCGATTGTTCCAGCGCCGTCGGGGGCGGCGTTGCTGCTTCTGTCTGGACCACTGTTCTTTCAAAGGAGACGGGAATGCAACACGTTCAAGCGATCATCGGCGCGATCTGCCTCACTTTCTTTGTCCCGTTGACCTCGGGAGCCGTCAAGGTCAACGGCGTCACGCAGACGCCGGTGAGCGGGCGCTACCAGATCAACATCACGTCCACAACACCGAACCAGTCGTTCACGGTCACGGGGAACGCCAACGACATCATCGACTACGTCCGGGTGAACAACCCCTTCGCCGGCAGCGCGGTTTTTCTCGATGTGCTTGAAGAAACGACGCCGACCTCCGGTGTCGGTTTTCTGGGTGAGGTTTCGGTGACGGGGAGCGGAGAGCTTTGGGTCGGCACCATCAGCGTCAACGGCGATGTCGGATCGGTTCCTCTTGCCATCGGCTCGCGGATCGAAGCGCATCAACTGTCCCGGCTTGACGTGGAAGGCAGCGTCCATGCTCCCGTGTCGGGCCTTGCTTCCTCTTTCGGACCGGCGGTGTTTCAGGTCATCCGCATCGGAACGAATCTCGAAGCGGACGTGATCAACAACCACGGGCCTGTTTACAACATCTTCGTGGAGGGCGACATCGAAGGAACTCTGTCCAATCCCGTCGAGATCTTCGCGAACAACTTCATGTTCAGCATCTCCGCCGTCAACATGACACATGTGAAGATCGGGAGCGCCGTCGGCAGTCCTCCAGGCAGCATCACGCCCACCATGCGGGTCGAGGACGGCGTCAGCGCGACCGGCAACTTCCTCGGCTCTTTGTCCCTCCTTCGGATGAAGAAGCTCATTGTCGACGGCGACGTGACCGGCGACATTGTTTTGGGTTCAACCGCGCAGCCCTTCGACAACATCGCCCAGATCAGGATTGGTCGTTCCTTCACCGCAGGCTCTCGGATGGTGTTGCCACATCCATCCGGACCAGCGTCGCCTCCCGGCTTGGGAACGCAGGTCATGATCAACAACTTGCTCACGGGTGGCCAATGGCTCGGCGAGATACGACTTGGCGCTGCGAACGATCCGCAGTCGATCGTACTGGCCAACCCGTCGGTCGATCTGCTTGGACTGCCAGAGTATGACCCGACCGCGACCGAGGTCGGTGGCGGGGCCGTGGGCGAGGCTCGATTTCGTATTCACGGAACCGCCGCCGCCCTCGAGTTCACCCAGAGCGGAACGACGACTACGCTGGCCGAATCTTCGCCGAATCAAGTCATTTACAAGACCCCCAGCACCGCGCCGGAGACCATGAACTTCGCCGTGCCCTTCTACGGCTTCATCAAGCAGTCCAGCATCAACGACGCGCCGCCGAACAACTTGATCAAGCGCATCCGCTTCGAGCGCACATCCTTTGGCGGCGGGAACTGGATCGACCACAGCACCCAGCTCAAATTCCGCTGGTTCAGCCCGACCGTTTCCAATCTGCCGACGCGTATCGTCTATATGCGCGGCCAGCCCACGGACCCCAACGAGCCTGTCGGAGGCGGAAACCCCGAGCAGCCGACGACCCCGTACCACTTCTGGAATGGCTTTCAGTACCGTCTCAAGCCCAATACCGAGAACAACCTCGCCCCGCTCTGCGAGATGTACGACGGAGCGGGCACGGGTGCCGTGAGCGCGCCGCAAGTCGATGCCGTCGATGAGATCCTCATCTGTGTCGGCAACAAGTGCTCGACTGACTTCAACGCGGACAATACCGTGAACGGCGCTGACCTCAGCGTACTCCTTGGCAGCTTCGGAACTACAATTCCGTTCGGTGGTCCACAGACCGCTGATGCCAATGGTGACAACTTGGTCAACGGCGCCGACCTGTCGGCCCTTCTCGGCACGTTCCAAGACTTCTGCCCGCCGTGCAACGAGGCGGCGCAAGGACTGCAGGGGGGCGGAGAGGGCCAGCGCATGATGGACGCGACTGAACCGGTCTTGCCGCTCCTCGTCGCCCAACTCGGCTTTGAAACCATCCCGCAGTACGTCGAGTACGTCGAATCTCTTTCGCCCGAGGAACTCGCCGTCCACCGCCTGATCATCCAGACGATCGTCAACGGCGACTGAACCTTCAAACTACGAAGTACGACTCCCGGGCGGCTCCTTGAGCCGCCCGTTTTCATTGAGTCTCAATGCACTCCGGAACCTCCCCCTTGATCTGTCCGAACCCCGCTCCGCGCCGCCCGCACCGCCCCCCACGCATCCCCCAAAAGCTCCACCACCCCCGCAGGCCGCGCCCCCTCGTCCCATATCCCCGCCAGCACCCGCTCATTCTTCTCTACCAAGAGCGCCGCCCGGTCCACCGCCACCGCCCGCTCACCCTCCGGCAGCGTCCCAATATCAGCAAGCGCGAACGTGACGGCCTGAAGTTCGATCACCGGCGTGATCGCCCGCCGCCATTCATCACCGGCCGGTAACGCCGCTCCCGCCCGCGCAAACTCCATCCAGTGCCCCAAAAGGGCGGTCCAGCGCCTCGGATCCACCGTCGGCGGACCCTGCTCGTTCGGCCCCGGTTCAGGTTTCTTGGGCGTCATTGTGAACCACCGATGGAAGGCAACCGTCTCACTGATTGTCCGAATAGGGTCGGGGTTGCGGACTTTGCCGTCTGGGTGATCCCTGCGGTTTACGCAACTTCTGGCCCCACCGAGAGGTAGGATAGACGAGCTATGAACCGGAACGAAGAACAGATGCTGGTCGAACTGGCCGCCGCGGGTGATCGTGGCGCTGCCGATCGCCTCATCCGGGCCCATCAGGCTTCCCTCTTCGCCTACATGCTGCGGATTTCCGGCCGACCCGATGTCGCCGAGGACATCGTGCAGGACGCCTTCGTGCGCGTCCTCACCAACCTCGACCGCTTCGACAGCCGCTTCCGCTTCTCCACCTGGCTCTTCACCATCGCCCGCCGCCTGTATGTCAACGCCTGCCAGAAGCACAAACCCGTCTACGACTCCGAAGTTGTCGGTGCGTTCCGCGGCAACGGCGATGAACCCTTCGCCCCCACGATCGCCTTCGAGACCACCGGTCACGCCCGCGACGCCATCGGCGCGGCACTCCTGGAACTCACCGCCGAGCAACGCGAGATCATCGTGCTCTTCCATCAGCAGGAGTGGTCGATCTCGCTCATCGCCGACTTCCTCAAGATGCCCGAGGGCACCGTCAAGAGCCACCTGCACCGCGGGCGGCGTCGGATGCGCAAGTATTTCGAAGAGAACCAGGTCGTCGGCATCGACCTCACCCAGTACGCGTCGGAGGTTGAAGAGTGAACGAAGGGCGCACGCCCAATCCGTTCCCCAGCGGCGATCCGCTGCGCGACCCTGATCAGGGCGCCCGCATCCCCGATGAACTCGTGGACGCCTTCTTCGACCGCGAACTCCCGATCAACGAGTCTTCTCGCCTCTTCTCCTCTCTCCGAAACGATCCCGCCAAGGCACGCGAGATCGTTGGAACCCAACGCGCGCTCGATGCGCTGCGCCAACCCGTCAAGGCCCCCGACTTCTCCGCCAAGATTCTCGCCGAGGTCGGCCGCAAGAAGGGCTGGCTCAGCTCGCAGCAGCGTCGCTCGATCAGCTTTGGTCGTGTCGCCACCGCGGCAGCGCTGCTCCTCCTGGTCGGCGGCGCCTTCGCGCTGCAGCGCGT
>JBGSZV010000017.1:0-24739 GCA_041750235.1 Phycisphaerales bacterium | reverse complement strand
AGAGCGTGATGGAGCTGATGCCGCTCGTCGAGGCCGCCGGCGCGAAAGCGGTCGGCTTCGCCGCGGTGGTTGACCGAAGCGGTGGGAAGTTCTCGCCGCCGGGCGGCGTGCCTTTGTTCGCACTCGCCAAGCTCAACTTCCAGACGTACGACCCCGCCGACTGCCCGCTCTGCCGCCAGGGAACCCCCGCGGTGAAACCGGGAAGTCGCGCGATGAAAACTGGTTCGTGATCGGTTTGTCTTCCGCAAGCACCCGTGCGGTCCAACAGAAGGGGCCCACCACCATGAGAGTGATGAGCGTGTCAGGATTGATCGAACGCCCCGTCAAAATCGACGCCACCGCAACCCTCGACCAGGAGCGGCCGCGCCGAGTCACCGCCAAGCTCACCCTGGAGGACGGCACCGTTCTCGAAGGCGTCTCCTTCGGCGCGGAGAAATCCGTCGCCGGTGAGGTTGTCTTCAACACCGGCATGATGGGCTACCCGGAAACGCTGACCGACCCGTCGTACGCAGGCCAGCTCATCACCTGCACCTACCCGCTCATCGGGAACTACGGCGTGCCGGCCGAGAAGATCGTCGACGGCATCAGCCAGGTCTTCGAGAGCCACAAGATCCACGCCGAGGCGCTGATCGTCAGCGACTACTCCGAGAAGTACAGCCACTGGAACGCTTCCCGCAGCCTGAGCGAATGGCTGATCGAGCAGGGCATCCCGGCGATCTCCGGGATCGACACCCGCGCGCTCACCCAACGGCTCCGCGAACGCGGCACCATGCTCGGCAAGCTCGAGTTCGCCGGGCAGCCCGTCGCCGGATTTCACGATCCCAACAAGGATGACCTTGGCGCGAAGGTCAGCATCGACAAGCCACGTGTGTACGGCAAGGGCGCCAAACGCGTGGTGCTGGTCGACACCGGCTGCAAGCTCAACATCCTGCGGAGCCTGGTGGAACGCGGGGTTGAGGTGCTGCGCGTGCCGCACGACTACGACTTCTCGAAGGAGAAGTACGACGGCCTGTTCCTCTCGAACGGCCCGGGCGACCCGGTGATGTACAAGTCGGCGATCGCCAACGTGAAGACCGCGCTGTCGAACAACACGCCGATCTTCGGTGTGTGCCTGGGCAACCAGTTGCTGTCGCTCGCCATCGGCGCCAAGACCTACAAGCTCAAGTACGGCCACCGCAGTCAGAACCAGCCCGTGATCGAGTGCGGCACCCACAAGTGCTTTGTCACGAGCCAGAATCACGGCTTCGCGGTTGACACCACCACGCTGCCCGCCGACTGGCGCCCCTGGTTTGAGAACCTCAACGACGGGACCAACGAGGGCATCCGCCACAACTGGGCGCCCTTCCGCAGCGTGCAGTTCCACCCCGAGGCGACACCGGGGCCGGTGGATACGGCGTTCCTGTTTGATGAGTACGTGCGGATGCTGAATCGGTAAGAGGCGCGAATCGCGAGTGGTGAGTCGCGATTCGGGTTTAGTTAGACAGAGGGATTGACGCGCAATGAAGAATGTGGATGTCAAGAAAGTCCTGATCCTCGGATCGTCGGCCCTCAAGATCGGCGAGGCCGGCGAGTTTGATTACTCCGGCAGCCAGGCGATCAAGGCTCTCAAGGAAGAGGGGATCACGACGATCCTCATCAATCCGAACATCGCCACGATCCAGACGAGCGATCACCTCGCGGATCAGGTGTACTTCCTCCCCATTACGCCCGATTTCGTCGAGCGCGTGATCGAGAAGGAGCGTCCCGACGGCATCCTGCTCTCTTTCGGCGGTCAGACCGCGCTCAACTGCGGCCTGCGCCTCGATGAGCGTGGCACGCTCGCCAAGTACGACGTCAAGGTGCTCGGCACGCCCATCCGCGCGATCCGCGACACCGAGGACCGTGAGCTTTTCGTCAACCGCCTCAACGAGATCGACGCCAAGACGCCGCGCAGCCGTGCCTGCACCACGATGGAGCAGTGCATCGAGACCGCGAAGGATCTCGGCTACCCGGTGATGGTGCGCATCGGCTTTGCGCTGGGCGGTTTGGGGTCGGGAATCTGCCGGGATGAGGCCCAGCTCCGAGAACGCGCCGGGCGCGGGCTGTCGTACACGAATCAGGTGCTCGTCGAGGAGTACCTGCTGGGCTGGAAGGAAGTCGAGTACGAGGTTGTCCGCGACCGCCACGACAACTGCATCACCGTCTGCAACATGGAGAACTTCGACCCGCTGGGCATCCACACCGGCGAGTCGATCGTTGTCGCTCCGAGTCAGACGCTGACCAACCGCGAGTACCACAAGCTCCGCGAGATCGCGATCAAGGTGATCCGTCACCTGGGCATCGTCGGCGAGTGCAACATCCAGTACGCGCTGGACCCCGAGAGCGAGGACTATCGCATCATCGAGGTGAACGCCCGACTCAGCCGGTCGTCGGCGCTGGCGAGCAAGGCGACCGGCTACCCGCTCGCTTTTGTCGCCGCGAAGCTGGCGCTCGGCCACGGGCTGCACGAACTGCCGAACGCGATCACCCGCGTGACGAAGGCGTTCTTCGAGCCCAGCCTTGATTACTGCGTCGTCAAGATGCCCCGCTGGGACCTCCAGAAGTTCCGCCATGTGTCCCGCAAACTGGGCAGCGCGATGAAGAGCGTCGGCGAGGTGATGGCGATCGGCCGCACCTTTGAAGAGGCCACGCAAAAGGCCCTGCGAATGCTCGACATCGGGCGGCACGGCCTGGTCGGCAACGAGTACTTCCAGAGCGAGGACCTCGACAAGGACCTGTCCGAGCCCACCGAGGAACGCATCTTCGATGTCGTCGAGGCGATCGAACGCGGCTATTCGATCGATCGGATTCATGAGCTCACGCACATCGACAAGTGGTTCCTCTACAAGATCGAACACGTCGTCGAGATTTCACGCCGGGTGTGCGAGCACGCCGGCGACCGCATGCCCCGCGAGCTGATGCTCGAAGCCAAGAAGCACGGCTTCAGCGACAAGCAGATCGCGCGGCTGACGAAGGCCGACATCGCGAGCGTCCGCAAGCACCGGCAGTCGATGGGCATCCGCCCGTTTGCGCGCAGCATCGACACGCTCGCCGCCGAGTACCCGGCGCAGACGAACTATCTCTACCTCACCTACAACGCCACCCAGCATGATGCGGCCTTCCCCGTCGAGAACAGCGTGCTGATTCTCGGCTCGGGCGCGTACCGCATCGGCTGCTCGGTCGAGTTCGACTGGTGTTGCGTCAACGCCGGGCTGGCCCTGCGGCGGATGGGCTACAACACCATCATGCTCAACTACAACCCGGAGACGGTGAGCACCGACTACGACGAGTTCCACCAGCTCTTCTTCGACGAGATCAGCATCGAGACCGTGCTTGAGGTCTGCCATCTGACCAACCCGCACGGCGTGGTCGTCTCCATGGGCGGGCAGATCCCCAACAACGTGGCGCTCAAGTTGCACAACAACGGCATCAAGGTGCTCGGCACCAGCCCATCCAGCATCGATACTGCCGAGGACCGCCACAAGTTTTCGAGCCTGCTGGATGAACTCGAAGTCGATCAGCCCGAGTGGGCCGAACTGGCGGCGGTGAAGGATGCGCTCGCCTTTGCCGAGCGCGTCGGGTATCCCGTGCTGGTTCGTCCGTCGTACGTCCTGAGCGGCGCGGCGATGGCGGTCGCCTCCAATCCGACCGAACTCGAGCGTTACCTGCAGCTCGCGACGAAGGTCACACCCGAGTACCCCACGGTTATCTCCAAGTTCATCGAGAACGCCAAGGAGATCGAGTTCGACGCCGTGGCGAAGGACGGCGAGATCGTCGTCTACGCCATCAGCGAGCACGTTGAAAACGCGGGCGTCCACTCCGGCGACGCGACGCTGGTTTTCCCGCCGCAGCGCACCTATCTCGAGACCATCCGCCAGATCCGCCAAGCGTCCAAGAAGATCGCCAAGAGCCTCAACATCAACGGCCCCTTCAACATCCAGTTCATCGCCAAGGACAACGAGGTCAAGGTGATCGAGTGCAACCTCCGTGCCTCGCGCTCCTTCCCGTTTGTCTCCAAGGTGCTCCGTCAGAACTTCATCGATCTGGCCACCCGCGTGATCATGGGCAAGGAGGTCGAGAAGCCCGACAAGACGGTCTTTGAACTCAACTACGTGGGCGTCAAGGCCCCGCAGTTCAGCTTCACGCGCCTGGAAGGCGCCGACCCGACGCTCGGCGTTGAGATGGCATCCACCGGCGAGGTCGGCTGCCTCGGCGACGATTTCAACGAGGCGTTCCTCAAGTCGCTGCTCTCCGTGGGCTACAAGGCGCCGATCAAGAGCGTGCTGATGTCGGTCGGCGCGATCGAGAGCAAGGCGGAACTCCTGGGCGCGGCCCGCAACTTCAAGAATCTTGGTGTCGAGATCTACGCGACCGAGGGCACCGCCAAGTTCCTCAACGAGCACGGCGTGTCATCCATCCAGGTCGCCTGGCCCTCGGCGACCACCGGGCTCAACTCCGCGACGCTGCTCCGAGAGGGCAAGATCGGGCTGGTCATCAACATCCCCAGCTCCGACCGCTCGGGCGATGAACTCACCGACGGCTACAAGCTCCGCCGCACCGCGGTGGACTTCAACGTCCCGCTCATCACCAACCGGCAGATCGCCAGCCGACTCGCGGAAGCGATGACGAAGTACACCCCCGCCGACCTCGAGATCAAGAGCTGGGCGGAGTACGCGGGGGCCTGAGGTTCCTGATTCAGTTCGCCAATGAAAACGCCCCGGCTCATCACCGGGGCGTTCTTGTTTTCAGGATGTGGTTGGCGAATCAGTTCTTCGCCGCATCGATCGCCGACTCGAGGCCCGGCACGCCGCCGGCGCCTTCGGGGACGGTGATCGACGAGTTCTTGAAGTCATCGCCGATCGGCTCATACTCGCCGCCGAGGTGCTGCGAGAGGAACGCCTCCGCGACGCCGAAGAACGACAGGCGATTCTCGGGACGCGCAAAGCCGTGGCCCTCATCGGGGTAGAGCACGTACGTCACCGGGATGTTCTTCTTCTTCATCGCTTCGACGATCTGATCCGACTCCGGCTGCTTCACGCGGGGGTCGTTGGCGCCCTGCCCGATCAGCAGCGGGCGCTGGATGCTCTCGACTCGCGTCAGCGGAGAGCGCTCGGTGAGATGCTTGCGACCCTCTTCGGTATCGATATCACCGACGCGCGTCCGGAACTGGTCGCGTGCCGCCTGCCAGTACGGCGGAATCGTATTGAGCAGCGTGACGAGGCTGGACGGACCGACGATGTCCACGCCGCAGGCGAACTTGTCAGGGGTGAAGGTCAGTCCGACGAGGGTGGCGTAGCCGCCGTAGCTGCCGCCCATGATCGCGACCTTTTCCTTGATGGCGATCTTCTGGTTGACCGCCCAGTCGACAGCGTCGAGCAGATCGTCGTGCATCTTGCCCGCCCATTCGCCGTTGCTGGCGTTGATGAACTCCTTGCCGAAGCCCGTCGAACCGCGGTAGTTCACGCTCAGCACGGCATACCCGCGGTTGGCGATCCACTGGTGCATGGGGTTGAGCCCCCAGCCGTCACGCGCCCACGGGCCGCCGTGAACCAGCAGGACCATCGGGATCGGCGAGTCCGGGCGGGCGTCGTTGTCGGTGTCGGTCCACGGGGGAAGCGAGAGGTAGCTCACGAGGTCAAGCCCGTCGCGCGACTTGATCACGGTCGGGTGCATCTTGGTGAGGGTGAGCCCTTCGAGCGCAGGCCGGTTGGTGAAGAGGAACTTCGCGTTCTTCTCGGCACGGTCGTAGAGGTAGTAGCGCACCGGACCGTTGTCCATCACGTACGCCACGACCCACTTGGAGTTGTCGAGCGTCGTGCTGGCGATCGAGAAATCGCCGTCCGCGACGCTGCGGAGCTTGGTCATGTCGGGCTCGATCGACTTGTCGAAGACGATCCACTCGTTGCGAAGGTAGTTGGCCGACGCCGCGAGGGGCTTTCCGGTCTTGGGGTCGCCGAACGCGCCGCCGATGTCCGCCTTGGGGTGCGAGGCGAGTTCGGTGGTCTTGCCGGTCTCGTAGTCCATCGCCACCAGCGCTGCGGTATCGCGACCGCGACTCTCGACCCAGTAGAGGGTTTTGCCCGTCGAATCGAAGCCCACCGGGGTGGTCGTCAGGGCATCGGTCGCGGGGATGGTGGTCCAGTCGGCCCAGCCGCCCTTGCCGTCGGCCTTCAGGAGGTCGGTCCCGCCGTCCTTGCGCGGGCGTGAGGCGATATGGACGTTGTACTCATCGTCGGTCACGAAACCGCCCATGCCGTCGTTCTGCTGCACCAGCTTGAGTTCGCCGGTCTCGATGTTGAGGCGGTGCAGGTCGTGCCAGCGGGGATCGCGGTTGTTCAACCCGAGCAGGATCTCGTTGGGATACTTGTAGCTGGCTTCCTGGATGCGGGCGGTGGGGCGCAGCACCTTGCCGGTGGGTCCCTTCATGGGCTGGCCGTCGGGCCCTTTGATCTCGGTGAAGGGCGTCATGTTCTTGGTTTCGCCCGACTCAAGATTCGTCACGAAGAGCTGCCAGTCTTCGTCACCGCCGATGTCCTGCAGGTAGCCGACATGCTTGTTGGTGAAGGCCCACTGGTATTGCCGGATGCCGCGAGACCGGTCATTCGTCACGGGCTTGGCCGCGCCGATGTCCGAGGCGGGGCCAACCCAGACGTTCATCACGCCATCGACCGGCGCGAGAAAGCTGATCTGGGCGCCATCAGGGCTGATTTGCACGCCGGCTCGATCCGGATTGCCGAACAGCAGGTCGCGAGGAATCAGAGTGTGGGTACCAGCAAGCGCAGCCGTGGACAGGCTCACAACGCCCGCCACGGTTGCTGCACGACTGAGATTGCGCATAGGGCCTCCTGAAAATGGACGACGGTGACTCGACACAGGTTATACCGACCCTGCACGCGGTGTTTTCACGTGAATGCTTCGATTTGCGGCTGCTGAGACCACCCCGATGGTGAATTCGCAGCGTCACAGGCGGGATTCAAGGTATGTTCGATGGGTCAACGTGCCCGAACCCGGGCGTCCTGGAGTGTGCTGGATCATGGCGATGTCGCATCGGGTCCGATTCCAAGAACTCAGGCGGTGCCTGCGGCTGGTGAATGACTGCCGAGACAACGGGCAGGATGCCTCCGCGTGGCGTCTTGGAATGCTCGAATCTCTCCGGTCGATGCTCGGCGCACAGGTCGGCATCTGCAGCGAAATGCGCGACTTTGCCAAGGGCAAGAAGGCCAAGGTCATCGGAGCGGTCCGGACGGGCTGGGAGAGCACCGACGCCGAGCGCGCGTGGCGCGAGTACGTGCGCCAGGTTCCGCTCGAGCGCACGCCCGAATACGCGCCGCTCATCAACGCTCGGGGACCCGTCGTCACGCGCAGCCGCAGCCAACTCTGGCCCGACGCTGCGTGGTACCACTCCCGCGCGTTCAACGAATATCACCGCGCCAGCGGCGTCGATGACTACATCATCTCGATCCACCAGATCCCCGAGCGAGGCACCGCCAGTTCGATATGGATTCATCGCCCGGTCGGCGACAAGCCGTTCACGCGCCGCGACCGCACCATGGTGCAGATCATCCATCAGCACGTTGCGCCGCTCATCGGCCTGAGCCTCGCTTCCTGCGCGGACCCCTCGCCCAACGCGCTCTCTCCGCGACGCCGCGAGGTCCTCAAACGCCTGCTCGCCGGCGACAGTGAGAAGCAGATCGGCACGACGCTCGGGATCACCCGCGCGACGGCTCACGAGCATGTCTCGGCGATCTACCGGCATTTCAGCGTGAGCAGCCGTGCCGAACTGATGGCCCGCTTTCTCACGCCGAGTGCGGCCCGCTAGAAAACTACGTCCGCATGTTTTCATGAAGAATGCTTCATGAAAGCGATCGCAGTTTGCGACGAGTTTTCCCATTTGCCCGCACTGGCACAACCGTGCGACACAGGATCGCATGTGGGGATTTCACGTCGACTGATATGCGAATGATCCGAATGCTTCTTCGCCGCCTTCGATCCACTCGGAGAAGGAGCGAATCGTGCCCTCTGAAGAGTTTGCCGACAACCTGCGAATTCGCGCTGAGGAACGCGATCCACTGCTGGACAAGCTGGATCAGGCGTCCGCGAAAACACCGGCGAACTCTCGCCGCGGCAGCCAACGGCTGGAGTACCGAGTCGAGGGAGTTCCGGTCACGATCACCCATCCGGGGGGAAGTGTCGCGCGTTTCCTCGTCAAGGCGCGCAACCTGTCGGCAGGTGGGATGTCGTTTCTGAACGGCGGGTTTCTTCACCAGAACACCGAATGCCGGATCGTGCTCAAGACCGTCGATGGGCGTCAGGTCATCGTGGATTCGAGGGTTCGGACGTGCCGCCTCATCCAGCAGCACATCCACGAAGTTGGCGTCCAGTTCCACGAGAAGCTCGACCCTCGCATGTTCTGCGGGCGCAGCGCCACCGTCACATCCCGCGACGGTGAACCTGCTGTACGCGGTTCCGTATTGCTGGTCGCGTTGCACGAGCTGGAAGAGCGCGGGCTGTTTCAACGATTGCGCGCGTGCGGCCTGACGGTCCTCACGGCATCCTCGCTCGGTGCGTCGCTGGACTTGCTCCGACGCCTGCCGTTCGACGGCGTGATCTGCTCCGACAGTTCGCGCGCGGAGCCGGTCGCTGAGATGCTCAGGAAAATCCGGGAAGCCGGACACGCTGGGATGCTCGCCGTGCTGTCCGACGCCGTCTCCCCCGCTCTCACGTCCGAACTTGAGGGTAATGCGCTCTGCGTTTGCTTCCCGCGCCCGGTACGGATCGACTTGATCACGCAGGCGCTCCACGGAACGATGTGCTCGGGCGAAGCATCGCCGATCTACAGCGAGTTGACTCGTGATGACTCACACGTGGACTTCTTCATCGATGAAGCGCGAACACTCGCGCGGCAGTTGGGCGAAGCAGCGCTGCGTCGGGATGTCTCGACCGCGCGAAAGGCATGCCTGCAGGTTCGAACCACCGCGGGCGGCTACGGGTTCGGGGCGATCGCCGAGGTCGCCCGTCAAAGTGAACAGCAACTGATGGCAAACCCCCATGCCCCGGATGCATTCCGCGCCCTCGAGTTTCTCGCCGAGCTGATGCTGCGGCTGCGAGCGGGCTACCAACGCAGCGCCGCGTAGCCGGCGTTATGGGACGACCTGTATCGCCGCGTTCGACACACGCGATCCCCCAGTTCCGCGGTTCATGTCCCCGACGTGAAGGCGACTCTCCGTCAGTCCGACGCAAGGAGGGCACACTTCGTCAGGGAGCCATCCGCGTGAGCAGTGAAAACTTCAAGGACACCCTCCGCGTCCGACCGGTCGACCGGAAGCAGCTCCTCGACAAGCTTGACCACGTCGCCCACGAGAGCGCCGCGCCATCCCGGCGCGCGAACCAGCGGCTTGAGTATCGCGCGGACGATATCCAACTGTCTCTCACGCATCCCGGCGGCACACCGGGACGCTTCTTCGTCAAGGCCAGGAATCTCTCGTCCGGCGGACTTTCATTCATCCACGGCGGGTTCCTGCATACCGGCACCGAGTGCAAGCTCGTGCTGGTTCCGGTGAACGGGGGCGATATCGTCGTGCTTGGAAAAGTGCGGTCGTGCCGTTACATCACCGGCAATGTTCACGAAGTCGGCGTGCAGTTCTACGAGAAGCTCGACATCAGCCGCTTTGTGTGCCCGACCACCAAAGTCACTTCGAGCGATGGCGTGCCGGTCATGGGAAATGCCACAGTGCAACCGACGCCGATCGGGCTTTCCGGCGACGTACTGGTTGTTTCATCCAACGCCACGGAACTCAAATCCCTCGCCCAGCGGATGGACATGGCCGGCATGAATGTGGTTCAGGCCGACTGCGTTGGAGTTGCCATCGATCAGCTCAAGCGATTGCCGATCGACCTTGTGATCTGGGCCGATGGCGGGGATATCAAATCGGTGAGCGGACACCTTGCGACCATCCGCGGTGCGGGGTTCAAGGGACCGGTCGTGGCGGTCGTCGAGAGCGGGAGCACAGCGCCGCCCGCCGCCGTGGATCCGGGAGGGGTCTGCGGTGTGCTCACCCGCCCCATCGACGCACAGGCGCTCGTCAAAATGGTGGGTGATCTCACCGTCGCCGCCGGCGTTGGTCCGGTTCTTTCCGATCTCACACCGAACTCCAACTCGAGCGAGCTGATCGACTTCTTCGTGGACCAGACCAAGACCGCCGCTCGCGAGCTGTCGGAGGCCCTCGCGGCCAACGACATCGAGACAGCCCGCAAGACATGCCGCACGATCAAGAGCACAGCCGGCGGTTACGGCTTCCCCGGCGTCGCCGAGGCGGCGCGTCACGCCGACTCGACGCTCGACAGCTCTGCTCAGCTCGCCGATGCCGCCAAGCAGGTGCAGTACCTGATCGCGATGCTCAAGCGTGTGAAGGGCGGTTACGCGCCCGCCAAGCCGGCCTGATCCGCGCCGGACTCGTGGGTCAGTTCGACGAGCTTCCGCCGCCGGATACGCTCGTTGCCAAGCTGCCCGCAGGCGGCCATGGACTCGCGCCCCTTGGTGCGCCGCCGCTTGCAGAACTGGCCGTGCGACTCGAGTTCGCGCAGGAACGCATCGACCGATTCCTCGGTGGGCGCCGGCCACTCTGAGCCGCGCTTGGGGTTGTAGGGGATCACGTTCACGCAGCAGCGCACGTTCTGAAGCAGTCCGCACAACTCGGCCGCGTGCTCCTTGGCGTCGTTCACACCGGGGATCAACACGTATTCGGCGCAGATCGCGCCGTTCTTCCGCATCGGCCACTCTTCGAGCGTGCGGACCAGGTCCCGCAGCGGCATCGCGCGATTGATGGGCATGATGCGGGATCGGATCTCGTCGTTGGGGGCGTTCACTGAGACGGCCAGGTTCAGCCCGCGCCATCCGGGTTTCCGGATCAACTCTCCCAGGGTCGCCAGCCCATCGAGGCGTCCGACCGTCGAGATGGTGATGCCGCTGCGGGCCACCGCCGCCCCGCGATGATCGCTCAGGATCTCGATCGCGGCGATGACGTTCTCGAGGTTGTCCAGCGGCTCGCCCATCCCCATGAACACGATGTTCTTGATCTCGTGCCCGAGGTGATGCCGCGCCGCCCACCACTGCGCCACGATCTCGCGAGGAGCGAGCGACCGGATCAGCCCCATCTGCGCCGTTTCGCAGAAGGTGCACCCCATCGCGCATCCGACCTGACTCGAGACGCACAAGGTGCGTGTCGTCTCGTGGCGGCGCATCATCGGGATGACGACGGACTCCGTCTCGAGGACTTCTCCCCCCAGTTTTCC
The DNA here is from genome assembly GCA_041750235.1 of Phycisphaerales bacterium. Classification (GTDB taxonomy): domain Bacteria; phylum Planctomycetota; class Phycisphaerae; order Phycisphaerales; family UBA1924; genus JBGSZV01. The sequence goes on along the minus strand of JBGSZV010000017.1, from coordinate 13,429 downwards.
ACTGGAGGCCGGAGGCACGCCAAGCAAGAACTTGTGAACCTCCCCTTCGGGGCTTGGGGTCGTCATGACGCGCGTCGGCTTGGGCGGCGCCCACTCGGTCGGACCTTGCCCGGCTCGATAGAACGCCGAATAGGCCTCGCTGACCACCCGCCCACGCCCCGTCTGGGGTCCGCCGACACGTGCGCACGCGACACCATGGGACATCCCCAGAGGATCCAAACCCTCGGGCATGCCGTTCGGAGCATTCATGGGTGGAGAAGCATCGTTCACGCGACGAGACGGTAGTCTGCCACCAGGATCCCTGTCGAACCTTCTCCGCCGGAGTTCGTACCAGATCAGCCCATGACTGCCATCGCCCAGCCAGAACCGCCCATCCTGCCACTCGACCAGATCGCCGATCCCCGCGCTCGCACGATCGTCGAGCGCATGCGGCGCATCAGCCCCGAGGCCGATCCGGTTCAGCGCCTGCCCGATGTGCATCCCTCGCCACGTCGCGATCATCATGGACGGCAACGGACGCTGGGCCGTCGAAAAGGGATTCCCCCGCATGTTCGGCCACCGCAACGGAGCGCTGGCGGTCCGCACTGTGATCGAGGAAGCCGGACGGCTTGGGATCGAGTTCCTGACGCTCTACTCCTTCAGCATCTAGAACTGGAAGCGGCCGGCGGATGAGGTCCGCGAACTGATGGGCCTGTACCTCCAGTACATGAGCGGCGAACGCGCCGAGCTGGTCCGCAACAACATCCGCCTGCGCCAGATCGGCCGCCGCGAAGGGCTGCCCGCCGATGCGCTCAAGGCGCTCGACGAGACCATCGAAGCCACCGCCAACTGCACCGGGCCGACCCTGTGCCTAGCGGTGAACTACGGCTCGCGGGCCGAGATCGTGGACGCCACCCGTGCAATCGCCGCCAAGGTTGCCGCTGGCGAACTCGACGCCTCGTCGATCGATGAACGCGTGATCGGTCAGCACCTCTATACCGCTGGGCTGCCCGATCCGGACCTGCTCATCCGCACCGCGGGCGAGATGCGGGTCAGCAACTACCTGCTGTGGCAGATCAGCTACGCAGAGTTGTACGTGACCGACACGTTCTGGCCGGACTTCGGGGCGCACGAGCTGCGCGAAGCAGTCCGGGCGTATGCCGCGCGGTCCCGTCGATTCGGCGGTCTGGATTCCCAGGGCCCGTAACCGCCCAAATCCACGTTCCTCCGCTAGTCTGTGCGGGTGCTCCGCCAACGCCTGCTTTTCGGCCCCATCCTGATCGCCGCGCTCGTCGGCCTGGTCGTGCTCGATCAATGGATCGAACGCCAAACGGGGATCGCCGCCACGGCGATCTTTCCGGCGATGCTCGCCATCGCGATCCTGGCGGGCATCGAACTCGTCGGCATTTTCGCCCGGCGAGGGATCGCCACATCCCGTGTGGTCACCTGCTCGGCCATCACGCTGGGGCTGGCGGTCGCGAGCTTTACCCGGCGCGAACACGCCGACCTTCCGGCGGTCGCCCTGGTGTGCACCGCCGCTGCCTTCGTGATGCTGATGTCGATGATCTACTACTCGCGGAACCACACCGCGGAGGGGGTCGTCGCCGCATCCGCGGTCCCGCTGCTGGCGTTCGTCTACGTGGGCCTGATGGGCGGGTTCATCGTCGTCCTCCGCAAGGAGCACGACGGCTGGCTGGTGCTGGGTGTCCTGCTGGTGACCAAGGCCTACGACATCGGGGCCTACTTCACGGGGCGTCTGATCGGGCGTCACAAGATGATCCCATGGCTCAGTCCGGGCAAGACTTGGGAGGGGCTGGCGGGCGGATTGGCCCTTTCCACGCTCGCCGGGGTGGGTGCCGTGGCGTTGGCCCGCGAAACGGGTGTGGCCCAGACGGTTGCGGCCCTTTCAGTGCCTCAGGCGGCTGGAATCGGCTTTCTGCTCGGTCTGGTCGGGCAGGGCGGCGACTTGCTGGCGAGCCTGCTGAAGCGGGATGCGGGGGTCAAGGACTACTCGGATCGGCTCCCGGGCTTCGGGGGCGTGCTGGACGTGATCGATTCGCCCCTTTTGGTAGCGCCGGTCGCCTACTGGGTGATCGCCCTGATCACATCTATCCACCAAACTTCGGGCGGCTGATACGCCGTTCGACTATTGTGGCTACACTTTGTCAAAGTTGTTCGAGCGGAGAAATTGATGAGCGCCACGGCAAGTCTGCTGGCTCTGTACCGGGTGGATCAACAGATCAGAGGGCTCAGTGCCCGGTTGTGGCAGGCAGAAGCCTACCTCACCGAGCAACAGCGCCAGATCGCTGATATCGAGCAGCGACGCGAGTCGCTGAGCGCGCAGGTCCGACAGCTCGGCGCGACCGCCCACAACGACGAGAACGAGTCCAAGGGACTTGAAACTCGTATTGCCGCCCTTCGCGAACGCATGAACGGCGCGCAGACGAGCAAGGAACACTCCGCCATCCTGACCGAGATCAACACGCTCAAGGCCGACAAGGGCCTGATGGAAGAGCGTGCACTTGAGTCGATGGGCAAGCTCGACACGGTCCGGGCACAGCTCGCCGAGATCGAGGCCGAGTACGCCGAACGCGACAAGGTCCGCACCGTGGCCGCCGCCGAACGTGATCGGCGTGCTTCGGAGATCAAGGACCGTCTCGAGGAACTCAACCGCGAACGCGAAGTGGCGGTCAACAACGTCACCGCGCCGGTCCTCAACGAATACACCCGCATGATCAACCAGGGCCTCGAAGAGGTCATGGCCCCGATCGAAGAGCAGAGCCGCCGCGGCATGGAGTACACCTGCGGCTCGTGCTACACGCACCTGCCCATCGAACAGGTCAGCATCCTGCTCAAGCGCGGCGACCTCACGAAGTGCCCGGCGTGCAAGGTGATCCTGTACATGGAGGAAGAACTCCAGCAGCAGATCACCACCGCGCAGGAAAAGAAGACCAAGAAGAAGGTCAGCGCGGACAACTGACCGCGATGACTCTCTGAGGCTTTGCCTCAGGGAACTTCCGCGGAAATCAGCACATAGCCCGCAAAGGCGTGATCGCCCCCGGATCGCGGCAGCGGTGTCACGCTCGTTCGCTCCACAACCTCGCCGGGCACGAGTTCTGAATTGCCGAGTCGCAGGATTTCCCGCAACTGGCGCCGGGCGCGCTGCAGAGCCGCCTCCTTGGCCTCTGACATCCCCTTGCCGAGAGCTTCTGCGCACACCCAGACGCGCTCGACCTCGTACGCGGGCCGATCCGACCACCATTCCGGGCGGCCGTCGGTCCGAGGGGACGGCGGGGTTGCCGCCACCTCTACCGACGCCTCGACCGGGGCCGACGGATTCACTGAGGTTTCGGGCTCTGGCGGCGATGGCGCTTCGGCGGCCTCAGCCGCCACCACCGAATCAGCGGGCGCTTGTGTCTCGGCCTCGTCCGGCGGAGTCGCTTCGGCCGGTCGGGTCATCACATTTCGATTGGAGCACGCCGCCAACCCCAATCCCGCCAAGGCGAGAACGGCAGCAACACATCGCCAGCAGCACAACGTTCCCATGAACACCTTCGACTACGACCGGACCATTTCGTTCGCATCAAAGAGCTTGGCCTGGTTCTTGACGTCCCGGACGCGGACGTTGAGTTCCTCGAGCTGGCTCATGATGTCGCCCACGTTCCGGAACTGGTAGTACTCGCTCGCGAACCGGACGTAGGCGATCTCGTCCAAATCCCGCAGTCGCGACGCCACCAGTTCGCCGATCATGCGGGAATCGACCTCCCGGTCGTACCGGCGGTGAAGGTCGTCCTCGATCTCCTCGGAAAGCCGGATCTTGGCCTCTTCGGCGATTGGGCGCTTGCCGCAGGCCGCCCGGATGCCCCGCAGGATGTTCTCTCGGCTGAAAGGCACCCGCGAGCCGTCCCGCTTGATGACCACCAATCGGGCGGTTTCCTCGACCCGCTCGTAGGTCGTGTATCGCTTCTTGCAGCCCAGGCACTGGCGTCGCCGACGGATCACCCGCCCGCCCTCGCTGGCACGGCTGTCGATCACCTTGTCGTCATCCTTGCCGCAAAAGGGACAGATCATGGGGTGGGCGCTCGCAAGGGGGCAGGAACACTACCTGTGGGGGCTATCAGGAACGGCCCAACAGATTGACGTACCCGGGGGCGTGCGTCAAACCGGCGCGGAAGGCTCTTGCAACACCCCGACTTGCACCGATAGAGTCTGTCGCTATGCCGAATTGCCCCCCCGCCATCCCGACCACGACGACGAACACACGCCGAAGCGGGTAACGCCGGAACCCGCAAGCGGCATCATTCCACGTACCCTCCGAACCCGGCGACTCCTGTCGCCGGGTTTTCTTGTTTCCAGAGGAGCACTCTCAATGGCCAAAGACCCTGTCTGCCTCGTGTGCCAGAAGAAGATGGAAGTCGGCTTCATGACCGACCTCGGACATCTTGATTCCATTCACATGCCCCGCTGGTGTCCCGGCGAGCCGCAGGCGAGCTTCTGGGCGGGCGAAGCGAAGAAATCCCAGATCAAGGCCGGGCTGAAGGTCGTCGCGTATCGCTGCCCTGAGTGCGAGGCACTTCGCCTTTACGCTCCTTCGACGCACGACCACACGTGATGTCTTCACGCTCGCTGTCCCGATTCCCAATCACCGCCTCCACTACCATCCGCCCCTTCTCGATCGCCCTTTGCCATTTGGCTTCACGGATCCCCCCATGCCGACCATCACCCTTCCCGACGGTTCGACCAAGTCCTTCCCCAAGCCCGTGACCGCCCGCGAGGTGGCCGAGAGCATCGGCTCGCGGCTCGCGCAGGCGGCGCTGGGGGCGCGCATCGATGATGTTCTCAGCGACCTCAACACGCTCATCGACCGCGACGCCAAAATCGCACTCATCACCAACACCCCGCGTGATGAGAAGTCCAAGGCGGACATGCTCTACCTGATGCGGCACTCCGCGGCGCACGTGATGGCTGAGGCGATCCAGCGGATCGTGCCGGGCGTTCAACTCGTCTACGGCCCGCCGCTCGAGACCGGGTTCTATTACGACATGGCGGTGCCGTCGGACCGGCCCTTGACCTCGGGCGACTTCGAGAAGATCGAAGCGGAGATCAAGAACATCATCGCCGAAGACCGCCCCTTCACCCGCTACGAGATCTCCACCCAGGAAGGCATGGCCAAGCTCGCGAAGGAGGCCAACAAGTTCAAGGTCGACAACGCCGAGCGGGCGCTGAAGGTCGATCCCAACGCGAAGCTCTCGTTCTACGCCACCGGCGAGCCGGGGAAGAACTGGGAGGATCTGTGCCGTGGTCCGCACGTGCCGAGCACCGGTCGGATCGGGGCGGTGAAGGTGATGTCGCTGGCCAGTTCGTACTGGCACGGCGATGAGAACTCCGACCGCCTCACCCGCGTGTACGGCGTGGCGTTTGGCTCGCAGAAGGAACTGGATGAGCACATCAACCTGCTCGAGGAGTCCCGCAAGCGCGACCACCGCGTCATCGGCAAGCAGCTCAAGCTGTTCCACATTGATGAGACTGTCGGTCAAGGGTTGATTCTCTGGACCCCCAAGGGCTCGGTGGTCCGCAAGGAACTCCAGAACTTCATCGGGGCGGAACTGCGCAAGCAGGGGTACACCGAGGTCTTTACTCCGCACATCGGTTCGCTGGATCTTTACAAAACCTCCGGCCACTACCCCTACTACAAGGACTCGCAGTTCCCGCCGATCATCGAGCGGAACGTGCTGGAGGAACTGTGCAAGAGCGGCTGCTCGTGCGCGGAACTCATGCACCGCGTCGAGGGCGTGTCGAAGCGGATGGCCGACGGCATTAATGAGCGCACCGGCTTGCAGACAATTGCTCCGGATCGCGTGATGGCGGACGACAAGCTCATCGAGGGGTTCATGCTCAGGCCCATGAACTGCCCGCACCACGCGAAGATCTTCGGCTCGGCGCACCATTCGTACCGCGACATGCCGGTGCGGCTGGCGGAGTTCGGCACCGTCTACCGCTGGGAGCAGTCGGGCGAACTCAACGGCATGACCCGAGTACGCGGCTTCACACAGGACGATGCGCACCTGTTCTGCACCGAGGATCAGGTCGCGGGCGAGATCCAGGGCTGCCTCAGCCTCGTGAAGGTCATCTTCGCGACCCTGGGCATGAAGGATTACCGCGTCCGCGTCGGCCTGCGGGATCCGGATGCCAAGAAGTTCACCGGCTCGCCCGAGAGTTGGGACAAGGCGGAAGCCGCGTGCATCGCGGCGGCGCAGTCGCTGGGCGTCTCCTTCAGCAAGGAGCCCGGCGAAGCGGCGTTCTACGGCCCGAAGATCGACTTCGTGGTCAAGGACGTCATCGGGCGCGAGTGGCAACTCGGCACCGTGCAGGTTGACTACCAGATGGCCAACCGCTTTGACCTGTCGTACATCGGCCCCGACAACAAGGCCCACCGCCCGGTGGTCATCCACCGCGCCCCCTTCGGCAGCATGGAGCGCTTCTGCGGCGTCTTGATTGAGCACTTCGCCGGCGCCTTCCCAACCTGGCTGAGCCCCGAGCAGGTGCGTGTGATGCCGATCTCAGAGAAGACCAACGACTACGCCCGCGAGATCCTGCACATGCTCAAGGCGGCTGGCGTTCGCGTTTCGCTCGATGACTCGAACGAGCGCATCCAGGCGAAGATCAAGGTCGCCGCGGACGAGAAGATCCCGTACATGGTGGTCGTCGGCCCCCGCGATGCCGAGGGCCGCAACGTCTCGCTGCGTGCCCGCGGCCTCCAGAAGGACCTGGGCAGCATGCCGGCGGACGAGTTCGTCTTTGCGGTGAGCGAGGAGATCGAGAGCCGTGGGGCTCGGACGGTGGTGAGCCGGTTTGAGTAGCGGCAACCGGCGTGGTTCAATCCCCCGAGATGGGACAGGCGCAACGAGATTGTCCTTGGGACTTACTGCCTTGGGCGTACGAGCTCGGCTATGACTACGGAAATCTCGCACCCGGCGAGCGATGGGCCGAGTTCCGGCGGCGAATGCGCGGCGTCAAGTTCGAGAACGCAGCCCATGGCGTCGATCACCGAGCGCAAATGGACTACGACAGCAACTGGTGCCCGTCTGAACTCCGGCAGGAGCACAGAGACCGAATCTACTATTGGCGTTCAAAGTACTTTCCCTCGCGAGCTCAAATGCACATCTTGGCACGCGTGGGATTGGCTTCTGTAATCACCGGGCTTGTATTCGCAGCCGGTCTCGTATTTCTCGTGGCACTGTCGATGTTCTGGCGTTCACGAGGATGGTTTTTCGCCCTCTCGATTCCTCTTATTGTGCTGGCAACGCCGGTGGTCATCTGGCGCGTCCGTTCTGCAATCCATCGCCGTGGAATTCGAAGATCGCTCTTTCACGGCTGCTGCCCAACGTGCGGATACCCGCTCGCCGACGAGATGATCGGCAGTGGTGTGCGTCCGACGGCATGGATACCGGTTGGCCCCGCCCGCTGCCCGGAGTGCGGGACGCACTGGCCGTTGATCCCGCCGCCGGTGCCGCTGAACTAGCTACTGCACCAACCCCTGCGTCAGCCGCATGAACGCCGTCTCGAGGTTGATCTTCTCCTCGGAGAACTGTGTGAGCCGGAAGCCCGCGTTGACCAGTCGGCTCGGGATGTCGCTCACCACGTTCAGCGCCGTCTCCTCGAACGTGACCTGGATCACGGGGCGCTTCGCGATGCCGCCACCCCCGGAACCGTTGGCGCCGTTTCCCGATCCGCTCACCGCGCCGAAGCCGCCGATGACGCCTTCCTCCTCGCCGATGCTCACACGTTTCACGCCGGGCATCAGGTGCAGCAGCTTTGCGGCATCTTCCGTGCGCTCGGCGACGCCGACGAGGATCTGATGCTCCAGCCGGGCCTTCTTGATGATGTCCTTCACCGTGCCGCTGAAGAGGAGGTTGCCGCGCTCGATCACCCCTACCACGTTGCACAGCTCCGCCAGTTCGTGAAGGATGTGGCTGGAAATGATGATGGTCTTGCCCATGCGCCGCAGCTCCTTGAGCAGCTCGCGCATCTCGATGCGGGCGCGGGGGTCGAGGCCCGATGCCGGCTCGTCCATCAGAAGCACCTTGGGATCGTGCAGCAGCACCCGCGCGACGCTCAGCCGCTGCTGCATGCCGCGTGACAGCGAGTTCACTTCCGCTGTCGCCTTGTACGAGAGGTCGGTGAGGTCCAGTACATCATTCACAACCCGCTTGCGCTGTTGGCCGTGGATGCCGTAGGACGCGGCGAAGAACTCGAGGTACTCGGTGACGACCATGTCCTCGTAGGCGCCCATGAAGTCGGGGACGTAGCCGATGAGCGGGCGGATCTGGCGGTTCTGGTAGCCGATGGTGAGTCCGTTGATCATCGCCTGGCCGCGTGTCGGCTTGAGCAGCGTCGCGAGGATCTTGATGGTGGTGGTCTTGCCCGCTCCATTGGGACCGATGAAGCCGAAGCAGTCGCCCTCCTGAATCGAGAGATTCAGGTTGTTGAGCGCGGTGAGCGTGCCGTACTCCTTGCACAGATTGATGGTCTCGATCATCGGCATCGGTCAGGGGCCTCCGGTGGGCTTGCGGAAGCCCGCCTCATCTTCATCTGTCGTCTCGGATTCCTGCGTGGTCTTCGGTGCTGCCTTGGGCTTCTCGAGCATGCGACCAGTGAAAATCGGCGCTTCCGGCGTCAGCGGGTAGACCCACCGCACCAGCGTCCGCCCCTCGCTCGCCACCGGCCGTTCGGTGTCGCCGTCAAGCACGTAGAGCGGCGTGGGCATCGGCGCATCGTCCACGATCCCCAGCACGATCACGCACGGCTGCGTGAACCAGCGTGACAGGTCGAATCCGTGCGTCGCACGCCGCTTCACGGCCTGCTTGGCCGAGCCAAACGTCCGCGATTCCTCGTACAACGGCGGCGCGAGCATGTTCAAGAGCGACAGCCGCAGGTAGTCATTGGGCGCCTGCGCGACATCCGGCCCGCCGCTGCTCAGCACCGCCGAGCCGATCCCGGAGGTCGGCACCAGATCACGGAGCCGCGCATCAAACACGTTGGTGTCGGTCAGTTCCTGCGTGATCGATCGCTCGGTTCCCGGCTCCCACGTCCCGGTCACTTTCCAGCCGTGGACTTTCGCGAGCACGGGCGAGAAGTTCTTCTTTTCCCACTGCTCCTGCCAGGCGATCTCCCCCATCTGCCCGGTCACGGCGATGAACCACACTTCGCTCAGCGCGCCGGGGTACTCGTGCGTCAGCGTCCCGGTGAGTTCGGTCACCTTGCCGCGCCGCAGCAGTTTGGGCTCCTGACCCTGCGCTGTGGGCCGCAGCCCCTTCCAGCGCGGGCCGCCGAGGAAGTCGATCTGCGTTTCCTTGATCGTCGCCCGCATCGGCAGCGTGATGGTCTCGGGCCGCTGGACATCGACGGCATACGCCCGCGCATCGGGGAACGACTGCGCCCCGGCGTCACCCGGTGGCGCCGACCACGTCGTCACCGGCTGCCGCCATGTGGTGTCCGCATCACGCTCGCCGACTCGGAGGGTCGTCTCGCCGTAGCCCGGAAGCAGGATCCCCGCCCATGTGCGCATCCGCTGCACCGGCTGGGCGTAGACGTGATCGAGAATGGTGAAGTGGTACGCGCGGACGTTCTTGGGCTTGATCCAGGTCGCGCCCGCCCACGCGATGGCGGTGAAGACACCGGTCGTCAGGGCAAAGGCGACCCACGCGTGCCGGGTCGCGTTGCGTGCCCGAAGCAAGCCCCATCCGCCGGGACCGACGACCAGCCAGTACACCCCGAACACGACCAGCGCCAGCAACACGCCCACACCCGCCGCCGCGGACTTGCTGATCGAAGCGCCGATCTGGTCGTCGGAGTAGTACACCCCGCCGCCGAGGTAGTTCGTGGTCGGCTTGTTCTTGTCTTCCGGCGGATCGGCAAACCGTCCGCCGAGCACGCGGTGCCAGAACGCCTCGACCCTGACCAGTTGTGCGCGGCTCAACTGCTCTTCCGCCAGGTTCAGCCCCACCACCGTCACCATGCCGGTGCCGACGAGTCGGCGGGCCACGACCGTCCCGTCGGGCCCCGCGAGGACGCTGATCGCGTCCGACGTTGCGGCGTCCGCGCGGGGGTTGAGCGTGTGCAGGATCGTCGTCTTGGTCGGCAGCAGCTTCGCATCCGTGTCCGGAGTCGTCAGCATATTCCGGTACGGCCGGATATCTGCATCCTCGATGCGATCGACCTCGACTTCCGGCATCACGTCGCGGAGCGGATTGGCATCGTCCCACCACGAGTTGCCGACCGCCGGGAGCACGATCACCAGATGACCGCCGCGGTTCACCCACTCGCGGATGGCCTGTGGTCGATTTCCTTCCAGCCGCAGCGGATCGCCCTCGGTCCACACGATGGTGTCGAACATCGAGAGCCCGCGCCAATCATCGGGGAGCATGGACTGGTCAAGGCCGCGAACGATCCGGGTCACTTCATGCGCGATGGCCTTCAGGCCGCCGCCGGGATCGCGAAGTTCGTACGCGTCGAGCCCGAGGTCGCGCCGCCCGACGACGCCGAACATCGCTTCGTCGGGATCGATCTGCGTGATGGGCCGGACACGCGCCGCCGCGATCTGTCGCCCACCGATGGCCTGCGCGAGGAAATCTTCCGAGTCGCCCGCCTCGCGGATGCTGACCTGGAACGCCGGCGGCGTCCGGCTGGGGGAGGGCATCCGGCCATACAGCCAGATTTCCATCGGCAGCCGCGGGTTCAGCGTGACGCTGCGGGAGGCGAGGACCACATCGCCGTCGTCATCGGGAAGGCCCATCGACACGACGACCTTGCGCGGCTTGTCGGCGGAATCGGTCAGGACGAGTTGAACGCCGAAGAGTTCGCCGTGGCGGACGTGCGAACCGACCCCGAACTGGCGGGTTTCGACTTTGACCTCACCCACCGGCGTCGAATCGGGGGTGGCCGGGGGAACCGGGGTCTGTGCGGCCGCGATACGGCACAACATCGCCGCTATCAGCCCCAGGAACCACACATAGCCGCGGCGAATCGTCACAGACTGATTATACGGGCGAAAGTAGGGCTTCGGTTCGGCCGATCGGGCTGTTATGTCGTTTGGTTCCGGCCCCTTCATGCTGAACATGGTCATCATCGCCTTGGCGATGGTGTTCATCCTGTACGTCGTGGCGGTCCGCCTGGCGTGGGCCCAGGAACTTCACCGCCTCAAGATCGAGGCTCATCGGCTGCGCGACGACTACACCGCCCGCCTCGAACGCGCCAAGCGCGGCGACCGCGCGGAGGTGCCGCTTGAGGTCGACGACGTGATCATCGTTGACGAGACCACCGGCCGGGCCGCATGAACTCGCCGACTACTTGAGTCGAGCCAGCTCATCAAGCAGGTGCGCGTGCGACCGCATTCCCATCCGGAAGCAATCAAGCTCAAACTTCTCATTCGGCGAATGCACGCGGTCGTCATCAAGCCCGAAGCCGAGCAGGATGGTGTCGAGCCCCAGCATCGACTTGAGCATGCCGACGACCGGGATCGAGCCGCCCGACTTGATCAGGTGCGGCTTCGCACCCGCCGCCGCTTCGACCGCGCGTGAAGTCGCGTTCAAGTATGGCGAATCGGTCGCCACGTTTCCGGGGAACCCGCCGGAGTGGTTGTGGAACTCCCAGCGGAAGCCCGGGGGCGTCCGCGCTTCGAGCCACTTCTTGAACGACTCGGCCACGGAACGCGGGTCCTGATCGGCCACGAGGCGGAAACTCACCTTCGCGCCCGCCTTACTGGCGATGACGGTCTTGGCGCCTGTGGCCATGTAGCCGCCGTAGATGCCGTTGATGTCCGCGGTGGGGCGTGCCCATTCGCGCTCGATCGAGTTCCAACCGGCTTCGCCGACATCCGCTGTCTTCGGCAACCCGATCTTCGCCAGCGCTTCCTCGGCGCTGTAAGGGAGCTTCGCCCAGTTCTTGCGCTCGTCGGGAGTGGGCTCGCGCACCTTGTCGTAGAAGCCCGGGAGCGTCACGCGTCCGCGGGCATCCCACAGTTCCGAAAGGATCTTGGTGAGTTCGTTGATTGGATTCGGGCAGCGACCGCCCCACAGCCCGCTGTGGAGGTCCTGATTCGGTCCGATCAGCACGCACTCGGTGTACGCAAGACCGCGCACGCCGTACGTGATCGCAGGCTGTCCGCGCCCGAGCATGCCGGTATCGCTGATCACGCACACATCACACTGCTTGAGTTCCGCCGCGTGCTGCTCGAGGAACGACCCGAGGCTGACGCTGCCGGACTCTTCTTCGCCTTCCAGCAGCACCGTGAGCTTCACGGGGCAGCCGCCCCCCACTTCGCTCCAAGCGCGGAGCGCTTCCAGGAAGCACGCGACCTGTCCCTTGTCGTCCACCGCGCCGCGGGCCACGATGCGCTCGCCGGGCGCGAGTCGGGGATCGCCCTTCTCCGCCGGCTTGATCACCGGCTCAAAGGGCGGGCTCTCCCAGAGTTCCAGCGGGTCCGGAGGCTGAACGTCGTAGTGGCCGTAGAACAGGACGTGCGGCCCGCTGCCCTTGCCGGGCGAGGTCGCCCAGACGATGGGGTGGCCCTTCTTGCCGTTGGCGCTGGTCTCGCGGATCTCAACCTGCAGCCCTGAGGATCGCAGGTCTTTGGCGGCCCATTCTGCGGCCCGCCGGACCTCGCCCGCGCTCGCCGGGTCGGTGCTGATGCTGGGGATCTTGAGCCAGTCGATCAGGCGATCGATGGCCGCTTTCTCGTTCTTCGCCAGTTGCGCAATGACGCGGTCAACAGACATGCCGGGCCTCCCTTATGGCAAGGCCATCAGCGTAGCCGGGTTGTCTGGTTTCCGCCCTTTAGAGGCGACCGATCAGGTCCTGCGCGATGCCCGCCCCGACGAGCAGCACCGCCAGCACGCCCATGCTCCAGATCATGGCGGTCTCGATGCGGATGAAGAGGCGGGAGATCCGCAGGCCGCGGGGGCGTCGCGCCGCCGCCGAGGCGCGGATCACGCTATCGTGCAGCTCGCCGCTCTCGTCGATCAGGCCTTCCATGTGGGCGTACGACTTGGGTGGCCGAGCGTACAGATCGCCGCCGCAGCAGGGGCACGCAAATGTCTGATCGCCACGCTCGCCCTGGAGCTCTTGGCCGCCAAATCCGCAGGAGAGACACATCCTGCGAGTCAGCCACATCGAACTGGCCGTCTCCGTGCGTGACATGAACGCCATGATACCGACGCGCAAAAATATCCCAATACGCGACCTGCCGAATGTGGATGACTCCCCATGAGCGTGGACCGGAAATCACAGCTTCTGGACTGGTCCAGCCGCGTCGCGGGCGTGGCGGCCTCCGCCCCCGTAAAAAACATCCGCGGAACCGCCTTTTCGGACGAGGCGGGCCACGGTCGGACGATCGATGGGCCGCTGCTGCGGTGGCGGTCCCGGAGCCCCGGGCGAGCGCCGACGCATCAGA
>JBGSZV010000016.1:0-5263 GCA_041750235.1 Phycisphaerales bacterium | reverse complement strand
GACCACCTTCACCGCCGCCGGCCTCGCGCTCACCGCTCTGGGTGACGCGCTGCTGACGCCCTTCGGCGACCGCGGCGCAGAGCTCGCGGATGATGACGTCGATGGCGCGCATCGAGTCGTCGTTGCCGGGGATGGCGATGTCGACCATGTCGGGATCGCCGTCGGTGTCGACGAGGCAGATGGTGGGGATGCCGAGCTTCTTGGCTTCCATGAGGGCGTTCTTCTCGCGGCGGGTGTCGATGACGACGACGCAGCCTGGGAGCTTGTCCATCTTGCGGATGCCTTCGAGGTTGCGCTTGATCTTGGCCATCTCGCGCTTGAGCTGGCTCTCCATCTTCTTGGAGTAGCTCTGGAAGTTGTCGTTCTGCTCGATGGCTTCGAGTTCCTCGAGGCGCTTGAGGCGGGCGCGGATGGTCCGGAAGTTCGTGAGCGTGCCGCCCAGCCAGCGCTCGATCACGTAGTGCTGGCCGACGGTCGGCACGTACTGCGTGAGAACGTCACGGGCTTGGCGCTTGGTGCCGACGAAGACCACGTCCTTGCCGTCGGCGACGGTGCGGGCGATGAACTTCTTGGCGAGGAGGAGACCCTTGATGGTTTCCTTGATGTCAATGATGTGGATGCTGTTGCGCTTCCCGTAGATGAAGCGCTGCATCTTCGGGTTCCAGTTGCTGGCGCGCTGGCCGAAGTGGATACCTGCTTCGATGAGGTCTTTGACGAGTGAGCTGGACATGGCGAGAGATCCTTGCAGCGGTTCCGGCAGAGAAGGCGGTCGGCACGGCTGGCAGTCCGGTGGATGCGGTCGACCCGATCGCTCGGGATGACACCATCACCGGCACGCATCGCCGCGTGCCCTCCTGCACAAGGTCGCTTGTGCTGGCCGACGACAAGCGTCGGACGGGATGAATTGGGTACACCTGCACCAGCGTGCCGCGCCTGCGACACCACCGGCGTCGATCCCCGACCGGGATCGAGTGGCGGAACTCTAGCAGAGGCCGAACACCCCCTCAAGCCGATTTGAGGTGTTCTGCAGGATGTTCGGATTTTGAACGGTGCATGGCCACCAAAGCCCGCTGGTTCAAAAAGAGATCGACGCCCCATGAGGATTGCTCCTCGTTGAGGCGCCGATCGGGGGTATCGAGAGAGAGGAGAGGAAGAAGCGGGGTTCGGGAATCGGGCCACGGCATCGTGGACGTAGTCCGGGCGGCGCTCGTCAGGCGCGGCGACGGCGTGCGGCGAGCATGCCGCCCATCGTCATCAGCGCCAGCGTGCCGGGCGACGGGACCTGGTCGTAGAACACCGAGGAGTTGCCGTAGTTCGATCCCACCGGATTGATGCCGCCGGGCGGGTAGGGCGTGAGGGAATCGAAGACGAGGTTCAGGACCGGATCGTCCTGGAAGTAGGACGCGATCTTGATGTCGTTGCTGCGGGCGATGAGGAGATCGTGCCCCTGGAGCGCGGTGAGCGAGGGGACGACGGCGGGATTGAGCGCATCGTAGAACGAAAAGGTGATGACTCGAGAGGCCGTGCTGCCGACGGCGATGTCGCCAAAGTCCCACGTGGGAACCTGGTACGAACCGCCGACGGTGCCCGCCTGACCCTGCGTGTACGAGTACCACGCGAGCCCGTCGTATCCCTTGGCAAAGGTGTTGGCGGTGCCGGGTGAGACGGGCGTGTTCTGCGGCTGATTGATGCTCGGCACGTTGGCGGAGCTGGGAGCGAAGTTGAAGGGATTGCCGTCGTCGGCCCAGTGGGCGCTGAAGCGCACGTTCCGCATGGTGCCGACATCGTTCTGCCAGGGCACGAGGCGGTCTTCGCCGTGCATGTTGGGTCCGCCGGCCCACTGTCCATTCACGACATTGGTGTTGTTGGTGATGCGGACGTTCATGTTGTAGCCGGAGACATTTCCGCTGGTGTCGAAGTTGTAGTTGAGGATGCGGCCGTCGATGGCGAGGTGATTGATCGGGCCGCCGCCGTGGCCGTCGATGTTGTCGTGGAACTCGTGGGTGCGGAAGTCTTCCAGGCCGTTGTTCGTGAGGAACCACTGGCCGTTCTGCGTGGTCGGATCGATGGCCGGTCCGGCGGGCGCGTTCCCTGGAAGGATGGGGCCGGAGCCGACGCTGCGGACGTCGAGGCCGGGCGAGGCGACGGCCATGCCTGCAAGAACCAGAAGGGCGGCGGGTGTTGCGGAAACGATGATGTTGCGAGTCTTCACGTGTTTGCTCCTGTTGTGTGGCATGGGCCACGGATCGAAGGCGTGCGAAACCGAACCGCCGGAGGTTGCGGCGGCGAGGAAAAAGGCTGGTTGTTCGGCGGACGTGAGCGGCGCGAGTCTGATGCCAGAACTTCAGACTGGTGATTCGCCGTTGTCTTCCCTCAAGGCTGACCCGTTCCTACACGGGGCCGGGCGACCCGAAACGGATGCCCGACACCATGTCTTGCGGTGGGGGGTCGATTCCTTGCAGTTATTCTGAAAATTCAACAATCGTCCACGATCGAACGCGGTGCACTCGCCGCGGCTGAAGGTGGCGCTACGGACAGCGCGGGTGTTTGGGAAACCGATGGACGAGCGTGGTTCGGTGTGCGGTGACACCGGCGGGAGGGCGGCTCCGGCGGTCAAAAACGACAACGCCCGTAAACCATTGGCTTACGGGCGTTTACGCCGAAATCGGGGTGGGCGGATTCGAACCGCCGACCTTTTGACCCCCAGTCAAACGCGCTAACCAAGCTGCGCTACACCCCGTCAAATGAGCCCGGTAGGGTAACCCAGAGGGGCTCGTCGGGCAATTCAAGGTTGGAAACGAGTCGGAAGTCTTGGCTTTCTCTGGGTTTGGCGACGCGCGGCGATTCCGCTTCGCCCATTCTCGGGTTACGATAGACGGGCGTGGGGATGGTCTGCGCGGGGAACCGTGTTGGCCATGGGACGTATGACAGTGGGCCTGGGACCGGGCGATCGGTCGGTCACACGGGTCGGCTTGCGAACTTGGGAGGTCGGGGCAGCGTCGGGAGTTTCAGACGAGTCGGGAACCGGCGACAGGTCGCGGGGTCTTACGGAGAAGCCCGCGCCGCTCATGGATGAGAGCCGGTCAAGAGACCACCGACGGAGCGAGGCCGCGGAGCAAGGACCGGGCGCGTGAGGCGTTCGGCAATGAGGGATAAGTAGGTCACATGATGAGAGCTTCAACGATGCGTGCGATGCTGACGCCCGGGTTGATCTGTGTGCTCGCAGGCTCCTCGCTCGCGACGGGCCCCACATTCGCGCCCGGCACTGATCCTGCGTACGTGAACTATGTCCGCTCGCTGTACTTCCGCCAGCACCCCGGCGAGCGGTACAACGTCGGCACGCCATGGACGCTCGACACGCGTCGCACCGTGGCGTACAGCTTTGTCGAGGACGGCACGACGATCCCCGCCCAGGCGGGAGTTCCCGGCGATGTGGACGGCACGAGCGTGCTGTTCCAGCGCATGGACGACCTCTTCGATGATGGCGATGAGGACACCAACGACCGTGCCGTCTGGCAGGGTATGTTTGCCGAAGCGTTCGACCGCTGGGGCCGCGCGAGCGGCACTTCGGGCGTGAACTTCGAGTTCCGCCGGCGTCAGACCCCCACGGGTCCGCTGGACGATCCTTCGTTTGATAACTGGGACACCGGCGGCAACTGGGCGACCACGGTCGGCCCGCTCGGCGGCGTGAGCACCGTTCTTCTGGGCGATGTCCGACTGGGCATGCGCGGCATAGACGGCCCCGGCGGGATCGTCGCGTACGCCCTTCCGCCCGGCGTGAACGGCGACAGCGGCAACATCATTCTCGACTCGGCGGAGAACTGGGCCGACAGCGGGAACAGCTTCCGATTCCTGGATAACTCCTTCGGTCGCGCCATCGGCGTCGCGATCGGCATGCTGGATGTCTGCCCCGAGAACAACACCAAGCTGATGGAGCCGGTGATCTCCAGCTTTGCCTTCACGGGCCCGCAGTTCGACGACTTCCGCGGCGTCAACAATCTGTACGGCGATCGGCTCGAGCCGCCAACCGACGGGCTCACGATCGCGGGTTCGACGCTGGTGACATCGGACGTGACCTACACGGCACTGAGCATCAGCGGCGCGAACGAGGAAGATTACTTCCGCATTTCGGTCACCTCTGACACCGCTCCCGAGAACATCACCATTACCGCAACCCCTGTGGGTGGCACGTACAGCACCGGCACGCTCGACGCGTCGGGCTGCACGTCGGCCCCGGTTGATTCGGGCGCCCAGCAGAACCTGCAGATTGCCGTCTTTGATTCCAGTGGCAACGATGTCACGGTCGGCGGTTTCGTTGACGACGAGCCGATCGGCGAAGAAGAAGAGGTCATCGCCTCCATCGCCAGCGAGGGCACGTATTACATCGTGATCCGCGGCGTGGGCGGGGCGGCCGACGCTTCCCAGATCTACAACCTCACCATCGATCGCGCGACGCAGGTGCAGATGGATGGCGCTGCGTTCGGTCCCATGGTGCTTCGCGGCAACCACCCCGACGCTGTGACGCAGTTCGTCGATTCGTTCGTATCGGCCGACGACATGAGCGGCGTGCTGAGCGGCGGCCCGCGCGGGCTTTCAACCGGTGTTCCTGGACCCGTCGGGCACTCGGCCCAGTTCGTGCTCGACGACGGCTACGACGGCACCGGCGCCCGCTACGCGACGGTCGAAGCGCAGCATCCGTCTGATTCACATCTCGCGTTCTTCGGTCGGACGACCTCGAAAGTGAACTGGTCCGGCACCGTTCAGCCGGCAATCACCAGCGAAGGACGTCACCCGACGAGCGTTGGCAGCGCCGCGGCCGGCGCGTTCATTGCTGGTGGCAGCCCCGAGGAGTTCTTCCAGGGTGTTGCTCCGGGCGCTGACCTGTATTCAGCAACGGTTGCAACGTTCATCTACGGCAACGGCGCGTTCATCACCGGCAGCGCGGCGATCTACTATGCGCTGTACTCGCTCACCAGTCCGAACTACGCCGCTGCCGCCGGCCTCGACGGCCCAGTCACGGTCATGAACAACAGTTGGGGCGGCCTTGGGGACTTCCGAGGTGACGGCTTCACGGCCCAGGCGTTTGATGCCGTCGCGGGCACGTTCAACACAACGATCGTCGTGGCGGCGGGCAACGACGGACGCATCGATAACTCCAGCTCTTGCGGCCCCGGCGGCGAAATCCCAGGCGGTGAGTTCAAGGGCGCGCGGACCATCGGTTCGCCGGCGACCGCCTTCAACGTGATCAGCGTCGGCGCGGTCG
>JBGSZV010000015.1:0-10612 GCA_041750235.1 Phycisphaerales bacterium | reverse complement strand
AGTGTGGCGGGCTGCGGGGGCTGCGCATCGAGCGCGGCGCGCGATGTTTCGGTCGGGTCGCCGAGCGTGGGGCGGTGGGTGAACCCATTGGAGAGCGCAGTTGTGGCGAGGATGAGCGCCATCAGCCAGAGGATGACGCCGCCGACATAGACGGGCATGAGGCGGCGGAATGAAGCGATGGCGCCGAGGAGTGCCGAGATGCCGAGCGTGATAATGAAATGGACGCCAAGGAACTGCGCGAGGGCGGCGGTTGTGGCGATGGGCCAGAGCCACCAGCGGGTGAGCGCTTTGGCGCCGATGCGCCAGACAGCGCGGAGCATGATGGCGGCGACGGCGGGTTGCATGGCGGCGAAGGCGGCGAGGACGAGGGGCGAGGAGAGGCCGTGGTGGAGGTAGAGGATGCTCGCCATGAGCATGAGGATGAAGCTGGGGAGGATGAAGCCGAGGCCGGCGGCGACGGCGCCGAGACGGCCGCGAGCGAGCATGCCGAAGTAGCAGCAGAGTTCGGTGGCTTCGGGACCCGGGAGGGCCTGATAGACGCCGAGGACGCGGTTGAAGCGCTCGGGAGTGGTCCAGCGCTCGCGGTCGACGAGCTCGTGACGGATGAGGTCGATCTGCGCGACGGGTCCGCCCCAGGCGAGGAGGCCGAAGCGGAGGAAGCGAAGGAAGAGGCAGAGAAGACTTTCACCACGGAGATCACGGAGGGGCACGGAGGAAGACTCGGAGTTGGAACTTGGTTCAGACAAGGAACTGGTTCTTCTCCGTGAAACTCCGTGAACTCCGTGGTGAGCGCTTCAGCTTCGTTTCCAGAACGTGAGTGTGGGTTCGACGCTGGTTTCGAGTTCGCCTCGGGTGGTGTGGATGCGGAGCTTGGTGCCGGGTTGGCTCTGGTCCCATTTCACCTGGGCGAGGCAGATGATGTCGTCGCCGAGCATGGGGCTGCGGGTGCTGCTGGTCACTGCACCGACGGGTTTGGTTTCGCCGCCGGGCGGGAGCGGGGCGGCGCTGGTGACGGCGGCGCCGGTGATGGGCTGCCACTGCGAGTCTTCGTGGTCTTTCGAGGAGACGCGGAGGCCGACGAGCTGCTGCTTGGGGTGACCCAGTGAGTGCATGCGGGCGACGATCTCCTGGCCGAGGTAGCAGCCCTTGGTGAAAGAGACGCGGTCGTTCAGCACGCCGGTCTCGGCGGGGAGGCTGTCGGGGCCGAAGTCGAGGTTGTAGATGGGCCAGCCGTTCTCGATGCGGGCGATGTTGAAGGCGTGCCAGCCGGCGGGGCGGAAGCGGGCGATGGTCTGGCCGGCGGCGTTGGTTTCGTTGAGGCGGTCGGCGTGCTCGGAGAGCTGGTTCCAGACGCCCAGCGCGTGCTCGACGTGCATGGAGAGTTCGAGGCCGCAGTCGCCCGTGGCGTCCTGACGATCGACGACGACGTCATGGCCCGCGATCTTCACGATGGTGGCCTGGCCGGGGGCGAAGTCCGAGAGCGGGGGGCCGCTGACGGGCTGGCTGGCGGACTTGAGCAGGTCGATGGCCCGACGGCCGTGGATCGCGAGGCGGTGGGCGCGGTCGGTGATGTCGGTGAAGGCGACATCTTCCGAGAAGATGAACTCGGCGAGGGTTTCCACCACCTTGCTCGCGCAAAGGATGTCGACGTCGAAGAGCATCTCATCGGGGAGTTGGATGAGGCGGATGTCGGCGTCGATGCGGCCCTTGCGGCTGAGCCAGAAGCTGCGGCGGGACTGGAAGGGCTGGAGGGTCTTGAGTTCCTGGGTGAGCATCCGGTTGAGGAAGGCGACGCGATCGGCGCCGGTGACGCGGATGGTGGCGCGGTGGGGCTGGTCAAAGAGGATGGCGCCGGTGCGGATGGAGGCGTACTCGGATTCGAGTTCGCCGTAGGTCTCGACGACCTGGGCGCCGCCGGAGGTTTCCGCGGTGGCGTAGGCGAGGAAAGAGGCCTCGGCTTGTTCGTGTAGGCTGTGAATTGGACTGTTCTGAGACATGGTGCCAGTGGTGAGTGGCCAGGTGGCCAGTTGGGGTTCCAGAACCAGATTCAAGGACATGGTACGCGGCAACGCGTGATGAACGAAGGAAGAGAATCGTGAACATCGATCTGCTCAAGCGTCTGTGCGAGACCCCCGGCATTCCTGGTCGCGAGGAGCGCGTGCGGGCGCTGATCCAAAAGGAAGTGAAGGGTCTGTTCGACGAGATCGAGACGGACCCGATGGGGAACCTGATCTGCCGTCGGGGGCCGCGGGGCTCGGGTGGGAAGCCTGCGAAGGGCAGCAAGAAACCGACCAAGGTGATGCTGGCCTCGCACATGGATGAGATCGGGTTTTACGTCTCGCACATCGATGACAACGGGTTCATCCGGCTGAATGCGGCGGGCGGGTTTGATACGCGGAACCTGTTCTCGCGGCGGGTGCTGGTGTGCACGCAGAGCGAGGACATCGTGGGCGTGATGAACCCGGGCGGGCGTCCGATCCACATCGCGAGCGAAGAGGACAAGAAGAAGATCCCCGAGGTGAAGGAGTTCATGATTGATCTGGGGATGTCGGCGGCGAAGGTGAAGAAGACGGTGCGCGTGGGCGACATGGTGGTGATGCACGAGCCGTTCGTCGAGATGGACGACAAGGTCGTCTCGAAGGCAATGGACAACCGCGTGGCGTGCTGGCTGGGGATCGAGAGCGTGCGGGCCTTGGAGAAGAAGTCGCACGATTGCGAGATCTACGTGGCATTCACGGTGCAGGAGGAAGTGGGGCTCCGTGGCGCGAAGACGGCGGCGAGCCGGATTCAGCCGGATGTGGGCATCGGGTTGGATGTGACGCTGTCGTGTGATACGCCGGGCGTGCCGAAGGAAGAGGCGGTGACGATCCAGGGCAACGGCTGCGGACTGCATGTGATGGACTCTTCGTTCATCGCGGACGCGGGGCTGATCGATGAACTGGAAGCGGTCGCGAAGAAGAACCGGATCAAGTATCAGCGGACGATTCTGGCGCGCGGCGGGCAGGACGGCGCGGCGATCCAGCAATCGATGTTCGGCGCGCGGGCGGCGGGCATCGTGGTGGGGACGCGGTACATCCACACCGTGACGGAGATGGTGGACAAGAAGGATCTGGGGGCGGCGCGGGATCTCTTGGCGGCGTGGATGGCTGGGGTGTGAGCGTCGCGTTTCGCGGATGTGGCCTAGTTTCCATCTCGTGCGGAGCCCGGATCGCTTTGTGATGCGGGCGTGATGGCATCGCGCAGATCGATCAACGGTTGCTGGGTGACCTTGATGAAACCGTCGGGACGGTCGAGGTCGGCGATCATGCCGATGACGAGCGCGAATGCGATCGCGAGGAGGGCACCGGTGGGGGATCGCCTGGAGCCTGCGATGCCGGCGTGGTATCCAACGATGAGCATGGCGAGGATGGTCAGGGTGTAGAGCGCGGCCCAGATCGCCACGGGGATCCGCGTCTGAACGCCGATTGCGACGCGCAGGGCGTGGACGTCGGCGACCTCGTTGAGCGACTCGATGTAGAGGGCGGCGACGTCGGAGTTCATGTCCTTGCGGGCGTTGGCGACGGCCATGGCCCACAGTTCGTCCTGGGTGCGGGTGGCGGCCGACAGCACTTCTCGCACGTGCGACGGGTCGAGGTGCCCGGACTGGGCGAGACCGATGCGGGCGTCGAGGTATTCGCGCAGCAATCGGCGGGCTTCGGCGCGATCAGCATCGGGCAGGAAGTCGGCGCGGTGGTAGGCGGTGCGCACGGCGTTGGCCTCGTCGCGGACGAGTTCCTTCCGGTGGTCGAAGCGTTCGGTCACGATGCTGAAGGTGAAGGCGAGCAGGAAGGCGAGCAGGCCGACGGCGGCGCCGGCAACACCGGAGACCGGCGATTCCTTCTCTTCTTCTGACCGGCGGTGGATGAACTTGCCGAGCCTGTAGCCGACATCGATGGCCGCCAAGACAATCACGATCGTTCCGAGGAAGAGTCCCCAGATCGGCACGGAGTCGAGGTTCATGGTGCGCCTCCCGAACTCGCCATCAGGCATACGGGATTGACTGACTGATGATGCGGGCCATCAGGACATCGGCAATCCCGCGATCAGGCGACACAGAATCCTAGGCGCGGCTGGGGAAGTCCTGACTTCGCGCGCGCCGAGAATCGCAGGCTCAGGCGTGACTGGGGTTGCAGAACAACAACGCCCGCGGATTTCTCCGCGGGCGTTTGTGTTGAATCGGTGTGTGTGAAACAGAGTGAGAGCGGATCAGTGAACCAGTGAGTTGGCTTTCTCGATGGCTTGGATGACCTGGCGGACCTGGAAGGGCTTCTTGAGGAAGCCGTCGAAGCCCTGGCCGCGGAGGCCGGTGGCCTGGCCGTCGGTGAGCTTGCCGCTCATGGCGATGATCCGGGTCATCGCGAGGTCTTCGTTGGTGCGGACGACGTTGGCGACGTTGGTGGAGTCGCTCTCGCCGAGGTGGATGTCGAGGAGGAGGACGTGGGGGCGGAAGCGTTCGCACTCGAGGCCGGCCTCGAAGCCGTTGATGGCGGTGCGGACCTCGTAGTTGGCCTGCTCGGTGAGGAGCTTCTTCAGGACCTCGTTGATGTCCTTTTCGTCGTCGACGACGAGGACGCGAGTCTTGCCGGAGCGGACTCCGTCAAACGGGATGCCGTGGGCCTTCATGAACTGAAGGAGATTGTTGAGAGGGATCCGCCGGTCTTTGGAGCCGGGGATGCGGTAGCCCTTGAGCTGGCCGCTATCGAACCACTTGGAGACTGTGCGCGGGGCGACGTTGCAGATCTTTGCAACTTCGCCGGTCGTGAGCACGTCCTTTTCCTGCGGCATGTGGGCACCTCGATGTCGCGAACAAACACAAACGGCCACGCGACTCCCGCCGCCGGGCAGCGTCGGCACGATGCCGACGACCCTCTCCCCGGAACAACAGCGCACGCCTTGCCGGTCTCCCGGTCAGGGCGGTCGTGAGGGGTGCATCGACGTGAAAGGAGGGTGGCTTGACCTTGTGGGGCCAGAGTCGTTGCAAACGCTGACAGGACAGGGGGGTAGCGGCGTTTCTCGGCCACACCCGCCTCGAAGGGGGTTCCCCCTGACGGGACCCGAAAGGAACGGGGTGGTCGGCGATCCCAAACCGCACGCGAACGCTCGGATTGACACTCTTTGCGGCGGACAAGTAGATTGCGGAACTCGTCTGGGGGCGGCTTCGGATATGTCTTACACCCCGGGGCCATTCCCGGACGTCCCTCCGACGACTCCCACTGGACTCACCCGCCCCCGGGTGGCTCTTGGTCAGGCTTTGGCGCCCACACGCATAGAGCGAAGGAAACGATCCGTGCCAGAACTCTTGAAGCAGCGGTCAGCAGCGACGGTCCTCGGCCTTGTTCTGCTCGCGGGCACCGCGATCCCGGCCTTCGCCCAGGATGAGGGGGCTGAAGAGGCGACTCCCGCCGCTGCTCCGGCGCCTTCCAACGAGCCGTCGGCGGCGCAGTTGCTG
Source organism: Phycisphaerales bacterium (assembly GCA_041750235.1). Classification (GTDB taxonomy): domain Bacteria; phylum Planctomycetota; class Phycisphaerae; order Phycisphaerales; family UBA1924; genus JBGSZV01. The sequence goes on along the minus strand of JBGSZV010000015.1, from coordinate 5,124 downwards.
GAAGACTTCATCTTCTACGTCAACACGGCGAACATTGAACTTGCCCAGGCGAACGCGAACGCGCTGATCGCCAAGCAGATGACCAACCTTGAGTTCCTCGGCACGGTCGAGGACTCGCCGACGATGCAGCAGCGGTTTGACCTCGCGTACCGCAGGGCTCTGGTGATGCCGGGGCTCGAGGATGCCGCGGCGCAGCTGTACATGCTGTACACGAACGGCCGCCGGGACCGGGCCCGCCAGCCGGACGAGATCGAGCGGAACATCAAGCTCCTGACGGGGACGATGGGGAACCGGCTGTTTTCCCGCGACCGGCTTGCCGAGGCGAAGGAGTACGCGATGCCGTACCTCCTGAACACGCTGATTGACAGCCGCGACAGCGCGGAGCGGGTGGAAGTGGCCCGGATGATGCAGGACATGGGGCGCGACGCGATCGTTCCGATCTGCGCGGCGCTGCTGAAGGTCGGCCCGGAGACGCAGGAGCAGCTGGTGAACGTGCTGGCGGAGATCCCGTACCGGATCTCGCTGCCGTACCTGTATGAGCTGCGGGCGACGACGGATAACGATCGTGTGCGGGCGGCGACGGACCGCGCGATCGCGCAGCGTGACAATGCGGCGGGGGTCGGCGCTCCGATGGGGGAGTTGTACCGGGCGGTTGGCGACACGTATTTCACGGGCACGCGGAGCGTGCTGAACTTCCCGGGCGAGGAGCATCAGCTGCTGTGGTCGTTTGAGCCGGCGCTCGGGCTGTCGGCGACGGCCATCCGCACCGAGGTGTTCCACGAGGCTCGCGCGATGGAACTGGCGGAGCGGGCCCTGGTCGCGAATGACAACGATCAAGAAGCGGTGGCGCTGTGGATCGCGGCGAACTTCCAGCGCGAGATCGATACCCCCGAGGGCTATGAGAACCCGGCGTATCCGGCGGAGCGTCGCAATGCGATGTATTACGCAGTGGCGGCGGGCTCGGGCCCCTCGCAGCGGGTTCTGGAGCGGGCGCTGGTGACGAAGAACACGCGTCTGGCCCGGCGTGCGATCGAAGCATTGTCGCGGAGCGCGAATGGGGCGGACGTAGTTCGGCAGGGCGAGTCGCCTTCGCCGCTGGTGCAGGCGCTTGACTATCCGGACCGCCGGGTGCGGTACGAGGCGGCGCTGGCGATTGCCGCGGCCAACCCGCCCTCGGGTTTCACGGGCAGTGAGCGCGTGGTGCCGGTGCTGGCGTCGGTGATCGGCGAGGCGTCGACGCGGTACGCGGCAGTGATCGCGAGCGAACCGGAACAGCAGCAGCGGTCGCGGCAGGTGCTTGAGGATCTTGGCTATACGGTCCTGGCGCCGGCGGCGACGCTGGAAGCGCAGAACGAAGAAATCATCGGGGTTCCCGGAGTGGACGTGGTGGTCGTCCATCAGCCGGGGGAGCAGGCGCTGGAGACGATCACGAAGATCCGGGCTGATGCGCGGCTGAGCGTGACGCCGGTGCTGGCCATGATGGCGATGGCGGATGTGAATCGCCTGGAGACGAGCCAGACGGTCGGCTCGAGCACGGAGTTCCGCGGCGAGGGGATCAACGATGCGCAGCTGGCGCAGAGCGTCGAGTCTCTTGTGACGCGGGCGACGGGGCCGGCTATCGGCGATGCCGAGGGCGACGCGTACTCGGTGGCGGCGATCGAGGCGCTGGAGAAACTGGCGGCGGGCGGCAGTGCTTCGATGGATGTGGGTGCGGCCTCCAACGCGCTCGTGACAGCGCTGCGTTCGTCGGAGGGCGAAGTGCAGCAGCGGCTGGCGAAGCTGCTCTCGCATGTCTGCCGTCCGGGCGTGCAGAACGCCCTGGTCGAGGCGTCGTTCGAGGTGGACGGCGAGGACCGGGTGGGGCTCTTGAACTCGGCGAGCGACTCGGCCCGGCGTTGCGGCAACCAGCTTGATGAGCGGCTGATCAAGCGGGTGGTCGAGGTCGCGGGCGAAGCCCAGGGTGATGAGGCGACGGCGGCGGCGGCGCTCTTGGGCGGGCTGAACCTTCCCAACGCACGCGTGGTTCCGCTCATCGTCGGTTCGACTGCCAAGACCGGCGGCTGAGACCCCTTTCAGGGGTTCACAGGTATTGAAATGTGGCTCTCGGACGTTTTTGCCGTCCGATCGGTGTGACGTTGGCGCGGGCTAGGGAGTTGCTTCCGGGTGCGCGGGGTGATTGCACGCGCCAAACGGGTCGTGAGTGAAGTATCGCGGAATGGTCGTCGATGAACGTTGTGCCTCGTGGAACGGGGCCGACGGGCGCGATCCCGTCGCGACGTGCTTGCCGTGGGGCGGGTGCGGGCTTGGCTCGACTGCTTGCTGGTGCTCGGGAGCGTCGCGGAGTGTTTCCGGAAATTCCGGGATCTCCCGGGCAACTAGAGCAGCGAGGGTCGGAAATGGGCGGGATCGGGGATCGACCCGCAGGATGCACATGGGCTCATGGGACTGAAGGAGTGTTACGCATGCGTACGTATCGTAAGGGCTTCACCCTCGTTGAGATCTTGATCGTCGTCGTGATTCTCGGCATTCTTGCCGCGATCGTGGTTCCGCAGTTCACCAGCGCCAGCACTGAAGCCGTCAAGGGCGCGCTTCAGAGCCAGCTCCAGACGGTGAGCAGCCAGCTCGAGCTGTACCGCGTCCGCAACACGGGCGCTTACCCGACGATCGGTGCGGGCGAAGCCGAAGCGGGCTGGGGCGCGATGGTCAGCAATGACTATCTCAAGGAGCAGCCGCTGAACGGCTACACGGGCGAGACCGACGTGGACGCCGGCGACGAAGCCGACGCCCAGGGCGAGACTCGTGACAGCACCCTCGGCTGGTTCTTTGACTCCGACGACGCTTCGCCGACCTACGGCCAGATCTTCGCCGCTGGTTACGACCCCACCAACAACCTCCTCGCTCACGAGGACGGCTTCGGTGACGTCGCCCCGTAATGCGGGTTGAAGCGACTCAGCAGCGCAGCGTCCCAGTGACGTGAGCGGGCACAACGAACACACGGCCGTGTCTCCTGACGGGGGTACGGCCGCTTGCATGAGAGCCGCACGGGCGGCGAAAGACGCGGGGGTCGGGCGCCGATCGGGGGAGCGTCCGGGCCGCGGCCGGATCAGCAGTGGAGCCCACCTCTTGATCAAGCACATCTCACGTCGCGCCTTCACGCTTGTTGAAATTCTGATCGTGGTGGTGATCCTCGGGATCCTGGCGGCGCTGGTGATTCCGAACTTCACCCGGGCGACCGAGGATTCGACTCGGTCGGCGCTGGCCCGACAGCTTCAGTCGATCAACAGCCAGATTGAGATCTACCGGGCTCGGAACGCGGGCGGCTTCCCGACGAACGACGTGACCAGTCCGATGGCGGACGCGGGGTCGAACTTCGGTTGGGGCGTGATGGTTTCGGCCGAGTACTTCAAGGAAGCCCCGATGAACCCGTACACGGGTTCGCGCGTGGTCGTTGCGGGCACGGAGGCGGACGCGATCGCCCATTCGGGCACCGACAGCAGCGTCGGCTGGTACTTCCTGGCGGAGCCTGATCGGATGGAAGTGTTTGCCGCCGGGTACGACGCGGTGAACAACCGCTTCTCGCACGAGCCGGCGCCGTAAGGCTCGCGAAGGGGTTGGTTTGTAACAACGAGCGGGCCCGTGCCATCTGGCGCGGGCCTTTTGCGTTGAATCGGCGCCCTGGTGGCGAGCCGGGGTGAATGGGGGGAGTGGTTCGGTCGATGGAAGCTTTGCCAAGGGGCACGCACGCATCGGTGCGCGCCGCAAAGGGATCGGCGCAGGCGCGCCCGGAGGAACGGCGATGAACGTGAATGCTCGGTCGCGGAACGGCAGCTACCTCAACGGCGTGCTGACGGTGATCGCCGGTCTGCTGGTGGTGGTGGTGGCCCAGTCAACGATCGGTGTCCCCGGCCTGGACTCTGTGCAGGCCGCGGACCGGATGTCTGCGGGGACTTCGAGCGCCCGGGAGCCGATGGGCATCCCGAATGCCGCGGACCAGCGGGCGCGGATGATCAGCTCGCTTGATGCGATCGATACGCGGCTCACGCGCATCGAGAGCCTCTTGAGCAAGCCGCTGGATGTGAATGTGATCGACATGCCCGAGAGCAAGTCCGAAAGCAAGAAGCCGGAGTGAGGAACATGTCGTCAGCTCGGGCCAATCAGTTTCGAGCTCGTAGCGTCGGCGGGGGATTCACGCTCATCGAGCTTCTGGTGACCATCACGGTGCTCGGCATCGCCGGCGCGCTGGTGATTCCATCGATGACGCAGACGGGCGGCCTGCGCGTGCAGGCGGCGGTGCGGACGCTGGTGGCGGACATCACGTTCGTCCAGGCGGACGCGATCGCGTTCCAGTCGCGCCGCGCGATCTGGTTCGGCAAGGTGCCGCGGAAGAACCCTGATTCGGGCGTGTGGGAGTTTGTTGACGGCAACGGCTACACGGTCGCCGAGGTGAACGGTCCGAACCTGGACCTGGCCACCGACGCGATGATCAATCCCGACGACCAGGTGTCGCCCTTCGGGCGTGACTTCGGCACCGGCAGCTTCGGTCAGGCGGTGGTCGAGTCGCCGAGTTTCAACGGCGAGGACCTCCTGATCTTTGATGAACTCGGCGGCCCTGTCGAGAACCTGACAGGCCCGGAAGTCGGCGAGGGCGGGAGCGTGCGGATCGTGTCGCCCGATGCGGAGTTCACCATCACGGTCGCTCCCATCACGGGACGGGTCGGAGTATCGCGGGCCGATTGAGGCACTCGGACAACCACAGAGAACAAGGGGCCGGACGGGGTGCTAGGTCGAACACTACAAGTCGGATGTCTGCCGATCGGTGTCGACATCGGCGCCGGCGGCGTCAAGATGGCGCAGCTTCGCGCGTGCGCCGGCGGGCTGGAGGTTCAGGCGCTCGCGCGGATCGATGTGCCATCGGGCGGCGTCCGACCGGATGATTCGGGACGACTGGACATGCTCGCGGATCTGATTGCGCGGAAGGCGCAGTCGGGGGGGTTCAGCGGGCGACGGGTGGCGATCGCGATTGATGACCGCATGGTGCGGACGCGGTCGGTACGGCAGCCGCGTATGCCACTCTCGGAACTGGAAGCCGCAGCCCACCCCTCACTTGCGAACGCATGCAACATG
>JBGSZV010000014.1:0-14589 GCA_041750235.1 Phycisphaerales bacterium | reverse complement strand
TTGCGCGTGGTGCGGGTATGAGCTGGCGGGTTTGGAGAAGTGTCCAGAGTGTGGGAGGGGGTTGGGGGGAGTAGGCACTAGGCACTAGGCACTAGGCATCAGGCCCCGGTGCGCCGGGATTGGCCGAGGCATACGGAGAGGAACAAGGCACGTAGAGGGGGTAGCACGGCTCCCGGCGCGCCGGGATTGGCCATGGCACAGGAGTGGGTGCGGACGCGGAGTGATTGTGCGTGGTGCGGGTATGAGTTGGCGGGTTTGGAGAAGTGTCCGGAGTGTGGGAGGGGGTGGGGGGGAGTAGGCACTAGGCACTAGGCACTAGGCACTAGGCACTAGGCACTAGGCAGCAGGCAATGGCAATGGGCAGTGGGCGGGAGAGCGGGAGAAAGAGGGTGCGGGCTTCGGTGCGCGTGCGTTGGTGTGTGATGTGGGGTGGATGATTCCTCTGCCCCTGCCGGGGCAGTCGTTCATTTTGATCCTGTCCACGGGTTGCGTTCGCTCGATGACTCGCTCACTTCACCCGTCCCGGCGCGCCGGGACATTCCGCCGCCCCGTTGGGGCGGGGAGTGGGGGGATGGGGCGTAGGATGGTGGGATGAGGCCACGGCAGCGGGCGAGGTTGGAGTGCTGGGTGTACTGGGCGGTTGTGTTCGCGCCTTCGCTGTGGTGGCTTGTTGGCCAAGCGGTCCTGCCGCGGCGGCTTCTTGATTCAGGCTGGTATGTCGTCGGGGGCGGTTTTTGGCTCTGTGCGGCCTTCGTCGCTTTCTGGCTGATCAATCCTCAGTACGGACGGCGTAGGTATCGGCGGCGGCTGCGGGAGTGGCAGCGAACGCGGAGTGATTGTGCGTGGTGCTGGTATGAGTTGGCGGGTTTGGAGAAGTGTCCGGAGTGTGGGAGGGGGTGGGGGAGTCAGGGGTCGTAGTCGAGCAGTGGTTCGGCCATGGCACGCAGGGGTACGCTGCCCGCCGACCGAATAGGGAACGGGGGTATCGACGTACCAACTGGCGTTACTGTCGAAGTAGCCACGAACATGTGGGTACATGCAAGTATCGATGTCGAGCGTCGCGAGGTACCATTTGGCGCCATTCGAATAGACAACCGGAGCGAACTCGATGACCTTGCTTGAGGCAATTGGCGCACATGCAGCGGTTCGCCTGTGCGAAGCGGCACTAGACAGCAAAGAGAATCGACTTGACAGTCTCAAATGTCGTGTACTTCTACGCAATCGGCGGCTTCGTGTCGCGATGAGCAACTTGCTGTGCATTCAGCGTGATGGACGGTATTTGCTCGTGAGAAACTCACACCGCCCCTATGAGTTCGGCCCTTTCGGCGGCGTGGTGAAGTATTTTGAATCGGCGAGGGCGTTTCTAGATGACATCGGATTCGAGCCCCATGTGATCACCTCACACCGCGACGACATGGTTCGGGACTTGCGGGGGTTCTTCAAGGCAAAGCACCTTCCGAGGTTCATTTCCTGGTTCGCGGCGCAGAGAGATCGTGAACACTGCTGTGTGATGCGCGAACTCGTGGAAGAACTTCGCGAGGCCGTTTCTAAGGACACCGTGGGATCCGGTCCGTCGATACCAAGTACGCTCGTACCTCGACTCGTGCGCCAGATTCACGAGCCGCTACGCCAGCCACGTGGTACTAACTATCTTCAGTACAGGCTCTTTCAAGTATTTGAACTTGATGGTCACAAGCCTGACCTTGACGCATTGACAACGGAACTTTTTGGCATTGCGAGTTCGTGCGACAACTTGCTCGTGGCGACTCCAAGTGACTTGCGTCGATGCCGTGCAGAGCCGAAACACCTAATTGGCGGCCACTCGATCTACTTAGTTGATGACACTCCTCGAAAGGAAGAGCCGGAGCCTCTGCCAGATTCTTGAGGCAATGCGACCCATCAGTGGTGTGTGTCGACGACGGCAATGTTCGCGAGTTGATATCTGAGCCACAAGTTCTCAAAGTCGGCATGGGTGACATCGTCGAAGGGCTCGGGCATCTTGCTGCGGGTGCCCATTGAGAGGCGGGCGTCTTCCTCAGGGGTGACGATGCAGCCGATGGCAAAGCGGGTGAGGAGGCTGAAGACTGCGTCGGGGGTGATGGGGTTCAGCTTCAGCAGTTGCTCCGCGATCACCTTGCGGGGAACCACATGTTCGTGGATCAGCTTTGCCTTGGGGTCGCGGCTGCGGGCGTCGATGGCGGCCCGGGACCACCAGCGGCAGCCGTCGATCTTGCCGTCGAACTCGGTCCAGCCCCACGCTGCACCTTGGGCGAACTTCCGCTTGGTGCGATCGGTGATGTCGGGATGGCTGAGGATGATCGCGATGTCGCGGGCGATGGATTCGCGGGAGTAGTTGCGGGGGCGGGGCATGGGGAGTGGAGGGCAGCATAGTGCAAGCCTCAGGGCAGGATTGACCACCGCACACATGGGGGTCTTGGCGACGCTGCGTGCGAAAGGCAGGCGGTTTCACCTGTGGGATGACACTCAGGCGGCGGAAACGCCTGGAGTACGTGGGGGCGTTGGCGTTGTAGAGAATTCTTACCTAGCGATCTCTGTTGCAATATACGAGTAGTACCGCTTGATAATCTTTCCGATCACAATAATCACCGTGTTCAGAATGACCGGCGATAGAACAAGGCCGCCAAGTATCAGCAAGCGAATGCCGAGTGGTCGCGTCTGGTTCGCCGCGTCGTCGTACTTGATGAACATGCTACATCGTGAACTGAGCGTCGGGTCGTTCTCAATCGCCACGCCCCAAGCTCTGTACATCGCCATTCGGTCGGTGATAGAAATCTCTGGGTTAAGATAGCTGTCTTCATCGATGATCCGAGGCAAGAAAACAACAGTATCAATCCCCTCGCGCTTCCAATCCGCGGCTCGGCCGCGGGTCAGATACGTGTCGATCAGGACCTCCCGAGCATAAGCCCGCTCGCGATCGGCAAGGTCTCGATGTCGAATCGCGTAGATCCACAATAACCCGCCAGCGACGACGAGCGCAAGGCCGATGCACCATGCGCAGCGGCGTGCTATCCACAACCCAGAGCGAGGAGCGTGCGCCATAAATAGGCAGCATATCCGTATACTGCTGGTTTGGCAGTTCAGACGATTTAGTTCTCGCCCTCGATACGCCGAGTTGCGCACTCTAGCGTGTCATGGCCGAAGCTCTGCTATGGCCATTCGCGTGCCTTAGGACGCACGCATCACGTCCCATGGGCACCCCAGCATCCCAACTCCGCCATACATCTGGCGATTCGCCCTTGGCTGTAGCGGAGTGTGTGCATACAAGTCAACGCTCATTCTGTCGGCGGAAGTCCCGGGAGAGTGAACTCGGGCACGGGTTCCGGGGGAGCTTCTAGGGTGTGACGGGTCGCTTGCAGCTGAACCCAGCCGAGCCAAACGGCAGCAATCGATGCAAGCATTGACATGGCTCCTATCCCAATAGCGATTGCGGTGAGCTTTCCCTCAAACCGTCGCCGATCTCGCTCCAATTCATCCGCGCGCACTTCTTGGAGATGCCATTCAGGAGACATTCCTGGAATGAATGGGGTGAACTTGGCACACACACGCGGCTCTGCAAACACTTCCAATGCAAACTTCACGCGATCGTCCGAGCCCTTGAGCCCACGAGATGTCTGCGCCGCTGCAATGCGGTGCGGGATATCTTCGTGCCCTCGGAAGCATACGGGCTGAACCGCCCACCAATCATTGAGGTCGTGAGGCTTGGGTTGAGTGAAAGCCTTTCCAGTTTCCCTGCCCTCGTTGTCGATTCGGAAGTACATACTTCCTGCGCTTGAATACCGATCTGATCTGTGGTCGATCTGTACGCACAAAAAGCCGCATCCCTTGCATTGCACCTGCTTCGCCTTGAGCATAAAAACAGCGTACTGCCAAAGTCCGTGGCCGAAAAGAGCATCGGCCATGTCACTCCAACCAGATTCGATCCCCGCTGCCGTACATGATTTCAAACGGCAGCCGCAGCGATTGCACCGACTGTTCCCGACAACGCCAAACCCGTTTCCAAGATCGAAAATGGGCAGCCCCTTCGAGCCGCCCGCGAAAGCTGTCATGCACCCCGCATCACATGTGCTTGATGATCGCCTCGCCGAACTCCGAGCATTTGAGCTTGGTGGCGCCTTCCATCATGCGGTGGAAGTCGTAGGTGACGGTTTTGGCGCCGATGGCGCCGTCCATGCCCTTGATGATGAGGTCGGCGGCTTCGGTCCAGCCCATGTAGCGGAGCATCATTTCGCCGCTCAGGATGACGGAGCCGGGGTTGACCTGGTCGAGGTTGGCGTACTTGGGGGCGGTGCCGTGGGTGGCTTCGAAGATGGCGTGTCCGGTGATGTAGTTGATGTTGGCGCCGGGGGCGATGCCGATGCCGCCGACCTGTGCGGCGAGTGCGTCGGAGAGGTAGTCGCCGTTGAGGTTCATGGTGGCGATGACGTCGAAGTCTTTGGCGCGGGTCAAGACCTGCTGGAGGGTGATGTCGGCGATGGAGTCTTTGATCAGGAGTTTTTGCTTCCACTGGGCGTTGCCGTGGGTGGGCCAGAGTTTGAGCGCGGTTTCGACTTCGGCGACGACCTTCTTTTGTTGATCGGGGGTCATCATGTCGTAGCCGGGGTCGATCATCTTGGCGTTGGCCTCTGGGGAGAGGTCGGCGTTTGATTCCTTGTTGCCGAGGATCCAGGTTTCGCGTTCGGTGACGCAGCGGTCGCGGAAGTCGCGCTGGGCGAGGGCGTAGCCCCAGTCCTTGAAGGCGCCTTCCGTGAACTTCATGATGTTGCCCTTGTGGACGAAGGTGAGGCTCTTGCGCTTGTTGTCGAGTGCGTACTTGATGGCGGAGGCGACGAGGCGCTCGGTGCCTTCCTTGCTGATGGGCTTGAAGCCGATACCGCTGGTGCCGGGGAAGCGGACCTTTTTGTATTCCTTGGGGAACTCCTTCTCGAGGAAGGAGAGGATCTTGGCGGCTTCGGGTGAGCCGGCGGACCACTCGATGCCGGCGTAGATGTCTTCGGTGTTCTCGCGGAAGATGACCATGTCGACGTCGCCGGGCTTCTTCACCGGTGAGGGGACGCCCTGGAACCAGCGGACGGGGCGGAGGCAGACGTAGAGGTCAAGGATCTGGCGGAGTGCGACGTTGAGTGAGCGGATGCCGCCGCCGACGGGGGTGGTGAGTGGTCCCTTGATGCCGACGAGGTGGGTGCGGAAGGCGTCGAGGGTGGCGTCGGGGAGCCAGTTGCCGGTCTTGTTGAATGCTTTCTCACCGGCGAGGACTTCGAGCCAGGTGATCTTGCGTTTGCCCTTGTAGGCCTTCTCGACAGCGGCGTCGAAGACGCGGACGGAGGAGCGCCAGATGTCGGGTCCGGTGCCGTCGCCCTCGATGAAGGGGAGGGTGGGCTGATCGGGGACGTTGAGCTTGCCGGACTGCATGGTGATGGAGGGCATGGGGGCTCCGAGGGAAATGGCAAATGAGCAAAGGGCCAAATGGCAAATGGACAGGAGGGGTAAGGATATCAGGGGGGAAAGAAGAGCGACCCGCCGGGATTGGCGGGTCGTGGGGGGGTTGGTTGAGGGGTGGGAAACGCTTCCTTACGGTCGCGTCTCGTTGAGAGCGGGATCAGCGGCGGCGGGGGAGGAGGATGAGGGTGGCGATGCTGGCGAGGGTGAGTGCGCCGGGGGTGGGGATGATGTAGATGCCGCGTGCGCCGACGCCGTTGGCGAGGACTTCGAGGGATGTGCCGTCGGTGTTGATGCGGAAGATCTGTTGGGTGCCGCCGGAGTTGAAGACGAGCTTGTTGTTGTAGGGGTCGTACTGGATTTCGCCGAGACCGTTGGCGATGGCGGGGTTGGAGAAGATGAGTGAAGCGCCGCCGAAGGAGCCGTCGGGGTTGACGATGAGCTTGTAGATGCCGTTGGTGACGTTGTCGGCGACGAAGAGGAACTGTGAGTTGTCGGGGTTGGCGGCGCTGCAGATGCCGATGGGCTGGCCGACGAGTGCGCTGCCGTAGTCGGAGAAGTCGAAGAACACGGACTCGGTGGCGTTGCCGGCGGCGTCGAATGTCATGCGCCAGACGACGCCGGGGTTGTTGAACTGTGAGCCGCCCTGGTTGGCGACGCCGCCGTTGGGCGCGACGACGAAGTAGTTGCCGGTGTTGCGATCGGGCGTGGCGGCGTTGCCGTCCTGGTAGTAGGCGGCGGGGGGGTTGTCGGCGGGTTCGGTGAATGAGGTCTGGATGGCGCCGGCGGTGTCGATGAGGAAGACGTTGTCGCGCGCGACTTTGGCGGGGTTGATGGCGTTGCCGGGGTTGTCGATGACGAGGAGCTTGTTGCGCGCGAAGTCCCAGTGGAGTCCGGTGGGGTTGTCGAGGACGCTGGTGGGATCGCCGAGTGTGCCGGTGGCGAAGACGGATTCGGAGGGCGCGCCGGAGAAGAGGCCGGTGATCTTGAGGATGCGTCCGGGCTGTGAGACGTCGAACTGGCCGTCGCCGACGTACCAGTTTCCGGCGGCGTCCTGCGTGATCTGCGAAGGGTTGCGTGCGTCGCTGGGGCCGCCGTTGATGGTGTGGAGGAAGGTGGCGTTGGGGAAGGGTTGACCGACATCGCAGACGCCGATGCGGTCGCCGACGGCGTCGACGAAGACGACGGTGCCGGGGGCGTAGGAGATCCCGGCGGATGCGGCGGTGGTGATGGTGAGGAGTGCGAGCGCGACGGTGCGCGCGGCGACGGGGGTGATCATCTCTTGCTTCTCCGGTTCCCTGTGCGAGGGGCCGAGCGGTTGCTCGGATGGGAATAAGTTACCGGAACTGGGTGGGGGGGCAATGGGAAATGCGGAAAGAAAACGACCCGCCGGTGAGGGCGGGTCGTTGGGTGGAACGTAAGTGCTGTTGAGACGCTCCCTTACGGTTGTGTCTCGGCGTGCGTTCTTAGCGGCGGCGGCGGATCATCGCGAGACCGGCGAGGCCAGCGAGGCTGATGGCGCCGGGGGTCGGGATGATGTAGATGCCGCGGACGCGAACGCCGTTGGCGATGGTCTCGAGGCCGGTGCCGTCGCGGTTGATGCGGAGGATCTGCTGGGTTCCTTCGGACGAGAAGACGAGCTTGTCGTTGAAGGGGTCGTACTGGATCTCGCCGAGGCCGTTGGCGAGGCCGGGGTTGGAGAAGATGAGGTTGGCGCCGCCGAAGGTGCCGTCGGAGTTGACGATGACGCGGTAGATGCCGTTGGTCACGTCGTCGGCGACGTAGAGGTCCTGGCTGCCGTCGCCGTTGACGGCGGAGGCCATGGCCTTGGGCTGACCGACGAGGGTGCCGGGGAGGAGATCGGAGAAGTCATAGAAGAGGCTGGCGGTGGCGTTGCCGAAGCCGTCGAAGCTCATGCGCCAGAGAGCGCCGGGGTTGGTGAACTGGGTGCCGCCCTGATTGGCGAGGCCGCCGTTGGGAGCAACGACGAACATGTTGCTGGTGTTGCGGTCGGGCTGGGAGACGTTGCCGTCCTGGTAGTAGGGGAAGCCGGGGTTGTCGGCGGGCTCGGTGAAGGACGTCTGGACCGCGCCGCCGAGGCCGACGAGGAAGAGGTTGTCCTGCTTGCTGGGGTTGAGGGCGTTGCCGGGGTTGTCGATGACAACGAGGCTGTTGCGGCCCGCGTCCCAGCGGACGCCGGTGGGGTTGTCGAGGACGCTGCCGGGATCGCCGGGGATGCCGGAGACGAGAACGCTCTCGACGGGCGCGCCGAAAAGGTTAGCGATGCGGAGGATGCGACCGGGCTGGGAGACGTCGAACTGGCCGTCACCGACGTACCAGTTGCCGTCACCGCCCAAGGTGATCTGCGAGGGGTTGCGAGCGGCGCTGGGGCCGCCGATCAGGTTGTGCAGGAATGTGGTGTTGGGCAGACCGATGCCGACGTTGGAAACGCCGATGCGGTCGCCGTCGGCGTCGGTGAAGACAACCGAACCGGGGGCGTAGTTGGCGATGCCAGCAGAGGCGACGCCGGACAATGCGAGCACGGCGACGGCCGCGCTGAATGACACGATGCGATTACTCATCTCTAGATGCTCCTCCTCAAGGACGATGTTTCCCAATGCGAGCCGGGCTTGCGATCCCGGGCGCGCCCTCCGCCCTCCTGAACCAGCGAGGTGGAGATGACGCCTTCTTCCCGCTCCTAGGTTACCTGCGAGTTACACGCGGGCAAGTAAAAGCCCCGTAAAATGGTGGTTCGGGCAAGCTTGAGAACCGGGGAAACGGTGAAGATTGGCCCCAGACAGCCATCAACGGGGTGGTGGCGAATGAGATCACTTCACGTGTGATGTCCGTCACACCACCTTCGCTTGAGGGTGATGGGCGGTTTTTGCGTTTCTTTACGGGTGGAGCGCAAGTGCTGGTAGGCGCAAAACCTACGCCTTTCGACGGGCGACGATTTCGACCAAAGTCGGGCTGATGAAGACGGAGGCGGGGTCAGCGGTGAGAGCGGCCCATTCTTCGCGCCAGGCGTCGAGGTCGGACGAGGTGAAGGAACCAGCGGCCACAAGTTTGGGGAGATAGATCTCGAAGAAAGAAGTCGGCCATTGCCAGATGGCATCAGCCGGACGCCCGGTGCGGACCAGGGGGCGGACTTCGATCACCTCGAGACCCTGACGTTCCATGATGGAGGGGAGTCGCATGCCGATCATGGTGTCGCCGCCGCGCGCTTCCCAGCTTTTCGCGACGGCGTCCATGACGCGCGCGTTCATGGTGCGGCGCGGACCCCAGGTGAGGGCGCGGTAGTTGGCGTAGTCCTGCACGGCGAAACAAGCGCCAGGCTTGAGCGCGCTGGCGACGCGCGCGACGACGGCCTCGGGGTTGGCGACGAAGCAGAGCACCCAGCGCGCGTAGGCGCCGTCGAGGGAGCTGGGGGCGAAGTTCATCGATTGCACATCGCCGCGGAAGGTTTCGATCTCGGCCATGTGCGGCTCGCGCGGGATGGAGTCGAGGTAGTCGAGATAGGTCTGCGACTCGTCGATGGCGATCACTTTGCCCGGCGGGCCGATGAGCGCGGCGAGGTCGCGCGAGGCGAAGCCGGGGCCGGAACCGACATCGAGGATGGTGTGCCCGGCGCGGAAACCGGCGCGCTTCCAGAGCGCGATGGTGTCGTCTGAGAAGAGACGGGCCTGGAAGCCGAGACGCGCGAGTTCGGCGGGGTCGGTGCCGAGGACGTAGTCCTTCTGGGTGGTCATGGGGGAAGGGTAGTGCCGTGGAGCGTGGGATGTCGCCGGTGGTTGGAGGGGGAATTCATTTCGCCGCGGAGAGCGCGGAGGCCGCGGAGGAACTCGGGGAGTGTGGGTTAGGATTCAGGGAGACGTCGCGGCGCGCAGAACAGTGCGAGTGGTGAAGTGCCGAATGTGTGCGCCACGCCGACCCCTCGGGGTCAGGGGAGTGGATCGGGGGTGATGTTCCGGACGTGTCGGCACGCCGCAGGCTTGCGGCACCACGTCCAGCGACCGCCAAAGCGGATCGCTCCACACGCGGCAATGTTGATCTGTTTCACAATAGCTGGTCAAATATTCAGAGGCCGCATTAACTGGAGCGCCGCGAATGAGTCTTTTGCGAACTATCCACCTCACTTCAATCGTCCTCGCTTTGGTGTTTAGCCCCATCGGGACGGCCGACACCGTCGAAACACGCGATGGCGATGTTTACGTCGGCTACGTTTTGGAGACTACATCCGCAGAGTTGAAGCTCTACACGAAGGTCAACAATGTCGAGACGACGCTTACCTTGAAGCACCGCGACATCGCTTCCATCAAGATGGGCAACATTCCCGAGGGCTACCTCAGAAAATCACGAGATGAAGCCACAGGCACAAAGCCAGTGGACAAGCCTGTCCCGCCGACGCTTTCTCCCGAGACTTCAGAAAACGATGGGCTTGAATCTACTTCTAATCGTCCCACTGTCGTCTCAAAGAAACCGAGATACGCCGTTGTTCCAGTTCACGGAACGATCGGCGATGAAGAGACGGGAAAAGCGGGTGGTGTGTATGCGTCGGGTGTCAAAGATGCCCTGCTTTGGGCAAGCCGCCAGAAGGTGGACTACATCGTCTTCGACATCAATACTAACGGCGGAAGCGTTAGCGAAGCAGAGCAGATTCGAGATATCCTGAAGCAGCACGACTCGCAGTTCCGGTATGTGGCTCACATCCAAAAAGCGATCAGCGCTGCGCTTTGGATCGTCGTTTCCTGCGACGACATTTTTGTGTCCTCGGATTCCGCAACAGGCGCTGCACTTAGCTATTCCGAGACTTCGACTGGAGAACTCCAAGTTGACGCAAAACGGAACTCGGCGTTTGCCGCCATTTTGACTTCGATAGCAGAATCAAAATCGCACAATTCCGACGTTGTTCGCGCGATGATCATGCCAGAGATTGAACTCTTCACTTGGAAAGACCAGAACAGTTTTCTCGCATCCGGCTCGAATCCGCCAGCGACTGCCAACGACGTCAAGAAGCTCGACGACAAGGATCAAATTCTCACGCTCACCGCAAGACAGGCGGCTGAGATTGGTTTCTGTCGATTTACCAATCAATCGATCGACAAACTCAGCACTCTTCTCAATATTGCTCCTTGGCAGAAGGCGGGCGGGTACTCCGAAGTTGCCATGGGCAATGCCGCACGCGCGAGACAAGGTGAGTTTGACTCTGCGCGCAAGGACGCAGATGAAGTAGCGCACCGATCCGCGAAGATCAAGGACGTGCTCGCGACGTTGGATCATCTGGCAAGTACCGCAGACCGCCTCGACCCGACCAACTTCACCTATGGCTATGACACAGAAACCGGTTTGTTCACTCCGACTGGCAGGCGCGAATGGCAATCACATACTGATGACGCAGTTCGAGCCTGGCGTACATTGATCGACGCACTTGCGGCAATCGAAAATCACGAGAAGCGGATCAAAGAGTTGGACGGCGAAAGAGTGAGCAACCGGTCGGCCTTGATCTCGTTCGGAACACGAGCTGATCGCGAAATTGATCGTCTTCGATCTACTCGCGACAAGCTCGGAATCTAGCGTCCGAAAACCCCTCCCGCTCCCTCTCCGCACTCACCCCACCCCCAAACTCCTCCGATCAATCCCTATCCGAGGAGCCACCCATGTCCGACCCCTTCCGCTCGCAGGAACCCCGCATCGGCCGCGCACCCAACCCTTTGCCCCCTGACCTCGCGCGCGCCATCGGCAAGGTCGTCGGCTCCATCCCCGAGATCATCGAGGCCCACACCCCGATCATCCATACCCCGCCCTTCAACCAGCCTCCGATGCTGGCCCTTGCCGTTGTGACGCATGAAAACGTCGATCCGCAGGCGATCGTCGAGCGCCTCGCCCCGGCCCTTGCGGCATCCGTTCCACATGGTGACAAGCTCCCGATCATGCCGTTGCACACCCGGCATCCCAACCTGGCCGCGGTGAGAGAGGTCGATCGTCGCATCCAGATCATTCCCCCGGGTCGAAATCCCCGGTAGATTCTGACGTCGTGGGGACAGGACGCCCCGCGTCCCTCAACCGGCGATCGCTCCGAACGCCGACCTTCCTACGATCGAATCGACCACCCCGGGGTTCCGCATGGTCACGCCCGCTTCAAACGCAAACCACTACGACGTCGCCATCATCGGCGGCGGCCCCTCCGGCTCGACCGCCGCGACGCTCCTGCGCAAGTACAACCCCGCGCTCCGCGTCATCGTGATCGAGAAGGACCAGTTCCCGCGCGACCACATCGGCGAGAGCCAGCTCCCCTCGATCTCCGCGATCCTCGATGAGATGGGCGTGTGGGACAAAGTTGAAGCCGCCGACTTCCCGGTCAAGATCGGCGCCAGCTACACCTGGGGTCGCGAAGCCGATCAGTGGGACTTCTCCTTCTATCCCGTCGAGCAATGGAAGGATGAGCCCCGCCCCGCCAAGTTCGAGGGCCAGCGCCGTTTCACCGCCTTCCAGGTGGACCGCGCCATTTACGACAAGATTTTGCTCGACCACGCCGCGGAGCACGGCACCGAAGTCCACGAGATGACCGGCGTCGATGAAGTCATGCGCGATGCTGACCGCGTCACCGGCCTCAAGCTCTCCAATGGCCG
Source organism: Phycisphaerales bacterium (assembly GCA_041750235.1). Classification (GTDB taxonomy): domain Bacteria; phylum Planctomycetota; class Phycisphaerae; order Phycisphaerales; family UBA1924; genus JBGSZV01. The sequence continues at coordinate 2,503 of JBGSZV010000014.1, read as the reverse complement.
CACCATCACCGCCCGCTACTACATCGACGCCTCCGGAACGGTGGGCATCCTCCGGCGTGCCATCGGCGTTGAGGTTGATATCGCGCCCGAACTCAAGAACATCGCCATCTGGGACTACTGGCAGAACACCGAGTGGGCCGAACGCATCGGCGTCGGCGGCACCCGCGTGCAGGTCCGATCGTTGCCGTACGGCTGGATCTGGTTCATTCCGCTGGGCCCCTCGCGCACCAGCATCGGGCTCATCGTCAACGCCGAGTACTACAAGAACCTGGGCAAGCCCCCCGAAGACCTCTACCTCGAATCCCTCGAGAAGCAGGGCGAGATCCACCGTCTCGTGAAGAACGCGACCCGCGAGCACAAGCTGACCGCGACCAAGGACTGGTCGCAGCTCGCCCATCGACTCGCGGGTGAAAACTGGTTCGTCGTCGGCGAGGCCGCTGGCTTTGCCGATCCCATCCTCGCCGCGGGCATGTCCCTCGCTCACGCCTCCGCGCGCGACGCCGCCTACACCATCCTCGAACTCGACCGCGGCGAGCACGATCCGGTGTGGCTCCGCAAGCGTTTCGACGAACGCAACCGCACCAACATCGCCCAGCACATCCGCTTCGCGCAGTACTGGTACTCCGCCAACGGCTGCTTCACCGACCTGCAGGAGCACTGCACCAAGATCGCCGAAACCGCCGGCCTGAATCTCAATCCGCAGAAGGTCTGGCAGTGGCTCGCCCAGAGCGGCTTCATCTCCGAAGCCCTCGACGTCCCCACCTTCGGCTCCTTCGATGTCGCGAGCGCCAAGCAGGTCATCGACCGCTTTGCACCCGCCGGCGCGAAGCCGCTCGGCTTCATGGTCTCGGGCTACAACGTCTTCAAGCTCAACCTCCGCGGCGCGAAGGAAACCTTTGCCGGCCACCTCACCGAAGGCCGCATCGAGAAGGTTCCCTGCTACCAGCGCGGCGACAGCATCCTCCCCAAGGTCGGCTTCTACGGCGCCGTAGTCGATGTCCTCCAGCGCACGAGCGACGCCCGCGAGATCGTCAGCGCTTTCTCCGGCATCGTCTCCGCCGGCGGCACCGCCGACGGCGCGACCCACAACGCCATGCTAAGCCGCCTCATCCAGTGCCTCGAAGTCCTCATCGAGCACCACTGGGTCACCCGCGACAACAACTCCAAGAAGCCCGCCCTCCGCATCGCCGCCGGCGACAGCCGCTTCCTCCGCTCCCGCGAGGAGACCCTCAAAGTCCTCGCGGAGCACGGCTCGGAAACCACGATCCAGTTCAACTGACGCAGCAGCCGCATCCCGGGTGCGTACACTCCGCGCGTGCCAACCCTCCTCTGCGTCCCCATCATGGTCGGCGACCTGCACCTCGCCCTCGCCGATGCCGCCAAGGCCCGCGATCTCGGCGCGAACCTCGTCGAGTTCCGCCTCGACCACGTCTACCACTCCACCGACGACATCGCCCTTGCCCAACGCCTCGTCAACGACTCACCCCTCCCCTGCATCATCACCTGCCGTCCTACCTGGGAAGGCGGCGATTACGACGGCGACGACGACGCCCGCATCGCCCTCTTTGAACACCTCGGCGCCGCCAATCCCCCGAATCATCCGCCCCGCTACATCGATGTCGAGTACGCCGCCTACGCCCGCAGCGCCAACCTCAAGCAGAAGGTCAACCTTGCCGTCGACCACGCCGCGCAGCAGCGCGACCTCTCGACCTCGTTGATCCTCTCCTCCCACAACTTCGAAGGCCGTCCCGCCAACCTCTTCAAGCTCGTCAGCGACATGCGCGCCGAGCCCGCCGCCAAGGTCCTTAAGATCGCCTTCCGCGCCCGCTCAATCCGCGACAACCTCGAACTCTTCGAGATCCTCGCCGAACGCGATCGTCCGACCATCGCGCTCGCGATGGGCGAAGACGGCCTGCTCTCCCGCCTCCTCGCCCCCAAGTTCGGCGCCTTCCTCACCTTCGCCTCACTCCGCGACACCTCCACCACCGCACCCGGCCAGCCCACCGTCCACGATCTCCTCAACCTCTACCGCTTCCGCTCCATCACCCCCCGCACCCGCGTCTACGGCATCATCGGCCACCCCATCTCCCACTCCCGCTCGCCTCACATCCACAACGCTGGCTTCGAAGCCGTCAACCACGACGGCGTCTACGTTCCCCTGCCCATCCCACCCGAGTGGGAGCACTTCAAAGCGACTCTCAGCGCGCTGCTCGACTTCCGCCCGCTGGATTTCCGCGGCGCGAGCGTGACGATTCCGCACAAGGAACACCTCCTCCGCTTCGCGCGCGAGGACACCACCCGCCTCTGGACCATCGACCCCCTCGCCGACCGCGCCGGCGCCGCCAACACGCTCATCGTCCGCGACGATCACTCCTGCCACATCACCAATACCGACATCCCCGGCGTCACCGGGCCCCTGCGCGCCGCGCTCGACAACTCCCTCTCCGGCAAGCGCATCGCCATCCTCGGCGGGGGTGGCGCCGCCCGCGCCGCATGCATCGGC
>JBGSZV010000013.1:0-15184 GCA_041750235.1 Phycisphaerales bacterium | reverse complement strand
GGAGGACGCGGGGCTGGACGGCCAAGGCGCGGGCCAGGGCGACGCGCTGGCGCTGGCCGCCGGAGAGCTGCGAGGGGTAGCGGCGGTCGAAGCCGTCGAGCTGCACCATCTTGAGAAGGTGCATAACGCGGTCTTTGATCTCGGCCTTGGATGGGCGTTCGGAGCGCTTGCGGACTTTGAGACCGAAGGCGACGTTGCGGAAGACGGTCATATGGCGGAAGAGGGCGTAGTGCTGGAAGACGAAGCCGACGCCGCGGTCGCGGGGGTGGGTGTCGGTGATGTCATTGCCGTCGAAGCGGATGGTGCCGGCGTTGGGTGATTCGAGGCCGCCGATGATGCGGAGGAGGGTGGTTTTGCCGGAGCCGGAGGGGCCGAGGAGCGCGGTGAGTTCGCCGGAGGGGATGTGCAATGAGACATCGTCGAGTGCCTTGAAGGCTCCGAAGGATTTCGTGATGCGCTGGATCTCGATGGCGATGGCGGTGCTCCTAGCGGGGGATGGAGGCGTCGCGCGCGGCGCGCCATTCGACGTAGCTCTTGGCGATGATGGTTCCGACGGCCATGAGGACGAGGAGGGCGGCGACCGCGAAGGCGGCGGCGGTCTGGTAGTCGTTGAAGAGGATCTCGATGTGGAGCGGCATGGTGTTGGTCTTGCCCTCGATGTGGCCGGAGACGACGGAGACGGCGCCGAACTCGCCCATGGCGCGGGCGTTGCAGAGGATGACGGCGTAGAGGAGTCCCCACTTGATGTTGGGGAGTGTGACGCGGAGGTAAGTGCTGAGGCCGTGGGCGCCCAGAGAGACGGCGGCTTCTTCTTCGTCTTTGCCCTGGGCTTGCATCAGGGGGATGAGTTCGCGGGCGACGAAGGGGAAGGTGACGAACATCGTGGCGAGGACGATGCCGGGGACGGCGAAGATGACGCGGAGGTTGGAGGACTGGATCCACCCGCCGAAGAGGCTGCGGTCGTTGGCGGCAAAGAGGAGGACGAAGACCATGCCGGCGATGACGGGGGAGATGGAGAAGGGGAGGTCGATGAGCGTGATGAGGAGTTGCTTGCCTGGGAAGCGGAACTTGGTGATGGCCCATGAGGCGCAGAGGCCAAAGAGGATGCTGGCGGGCAGGCTGATGGCGGCGACGAGGAGCGTGAGCGCGATCGCGTTGCGCGCGACGGGGTCGGTGATGGCGCTGGTGAAGACACCGAGGCCCTCGGAGAGCGCTTCGATGGCGACAACGCCGAGCGGGAGCAGGAGGATCAGGGTGAGGAAGACGAGCGCGACGGCGATGAGCGTCCATTTCACGAGCGGGGAGGCAGCGCGCGCGCCGGTGCGGCTGGCGGTTCGGATCGCGAGATTGGCGGTGCCTCCGGCCATGGGTGCGTGGTGACTCCTAGAGCGATGCGCTGCGGCGGGTCCAGGCCTGCAGCAGATTGATGATGAGCAAGAGGATGAATGAGACGGCGAGGAGTCCGACGGCGATGGCGGCGGCGGCGGGGTAGTTGAAGGCTTCGAGGCGCTTCATGATGAGGAGGGGGGCGATCTCGGTTTTACCGGGCATGTTGCTGGAGATGAAGATGATCGAGCCGTACTCCCCGATGGATTTGGCGAATGCGAGGGCGAATCCGGTGAGGATGGCGGGGGTGAGCGCGGGGAGGACGACGCGGAAGAAGATGGAGATGCGGCCTGCGCCCAGGGTGTCGGCGGCTTCTTCGAGTTCGGGATCAAACTCTTCGAGGACGGGTTGAAGGGTGCGCACGACGAAGGGGAGGCTGACGAGCATCATGGCGATGATGATGCCGGTGCTGTTGTAGGCCGCCTGGATGCCGAGGGATGCGAGGGGTTTGCCGAGCCAACCCGTCGGTGCGTAGACGGCGGTGAGCGCAATGCCGGCGACGGCGGTGGGGAGCGCGAAGGGGATGTCGACGAGGGCATCAACGATGCGGCGGCCGGGGAAGGTGTAGCGCGTGAGGACCCAGGCGATGATGACGCCGAAGATGGTGTTGAGGAGCGCGGCGATGAGTGCGCCGCCGATGGAGAGGCGATAGGCGGCGAGGGTGCGCGGGTGGGTGAGAACATCCCAGAACTCGGGAAGCGAGAGCTTTGCGGCGGTGAGCGCGAGCGCGGCGAGCGGGAGCAATACGAGGAGGCTCATGTAGGCGAGCGAGTAGCCCATGGTGAGGCCGAAGCCCGGCAGGATGGAGCGGGACTTGCGGGGCACGGGTTGGAGCGCGGCGTCGAGCATGGTGCGAGGCGAGAGACTACCGGCGGGCGGTCATGATCTGGTCGAAGAGGGCGTCGTCGGCGAAGTGTTCTTTGTGGACGCGGTCCCAGTCGCCGAAGTCTTCGATGGTGAGGAGGGGGATAGAGGGGAAATCGGCGGCGTGATGCGCGGCGATGTCGGAATCGCGGGGGCGGAAGTGGTGTTTCGCGATGATCTCCTGCGCGGCGGGGGTGTAGAGGTAGTGGAGGAAGGCTTCGGCGATGTCGCGCGTGCCGCGGCGATCGACGACGGTGTCCACAACGGCAACGGGCGGTTCGGCGAGGATGCTGAGTGAGGGCGTGATGATCTCGAACTTGGTGGAGCCGAATTCTTCGAGGATGACGTGGGCTTCGTTCTCCCAGGCGATGAGCACATCGCCCATGCCTCGGCGCACGAAGGTGTTGGCGGCGCTGCGGGCGCCGGTGTCGAGGATGGGGACGTTGGCGTAGAGGGCGGCGAGGAAGGTGCGGGCGCGGTCGGCGTTGTTGTCGAAGGCGCGCAGCGCGTAGCCCCAGGCGGCGAGGTAGTTCCAGCGCGCGCCGCCGGAGGTTTTGGGATCGGGGGTGATGACCTTGATGTCGGGACGCGTGAGGTCGTCCCAGTCGTGGATGGACTTGGGGTTGCCGTCGCGGACGACGAGGACGATGGTGGAGGTGTAGGGGGCGGAGTTGTGGGGGAGGCGCGATTGCCAGTCGGCGGGGAGGAGGTTGGCCTTGGTGTGAAGCACGTTGATGTCAGGGGCGAGGGCGAGGGAAACGATGTCGGCTTCGAGTCCGTCGATGACGGAGCGGGCCTGCTTGCCGGAGCCGCCGTGGGACTGGTTGATTTCGAGGGATTGGTTGTGCGTGGCGCGCCAGTGGTCGGCGAAGGCGGCGTGGAGTTCGCGGTAGAGGGCGCGGGTGGGGTCGTAGGAGACGTTGAGGAGGGTGGCCTTCTTTGTGGTGGGGCGATCGGGCGCGCAGGCGGAGATCACGACGGCGAGGAGCGTCAGGAGGAGAAGCGCAAGGTGGCGTGAAGGTTGGAGCATGCGCGGTGGAGAAGGATGAAGTGCGGGGCTGGAGACATGGCAAAGGGGATGCCAGTGGCGCGCGTGGGGGTGGATGCGGCGGTGGGCAGAATACTTGGAGGGGCGATGGGTCTGCCGTTGCTGCTCGCGGATTATTCTGTGATATTTCACGGCTGTGAGGGCATCAGGGTGTGCGTGCGTCGGGCGCGCGGGTTGCTTGGGATGGCAGGTCGAGGTTCGGTGACGGAAGTGTGAGAGGATGCAGAGATGACCACGACGCCCGTCAGCCTGGAACCGACGCATCGATTCTCGGATCGCGTGCAGCACTATGCGCGCAGCCGTCCGGGCTTTCCGGGGGAGGCGGTGGACGCGATTCTTGAGGGGCTTGGGGAGGCGCGGTCGCTGGTGGCGGCGGATGTGGGGTCGGGGACGGGGATTTCGTCGGTGATGCTGGCGGAGCGCGGGGTGAAGGTGATCGGCGTGGAGCCGAACGCGGCGATGCGCAGCGCGGCGACGGGGCATCCGCTGGTGGAGTACCGCGACGGGACGGCGGAGAGCACCGGACTGGCGGATGGGTCGGTGGGGCTGGTGCTGGCGGCGCAGGCGTTCCACTGGTTCCAGCCGGACGCGGCGCTGCGGGAGTTCAGCCGTGTGCTGAAGGAGAGGGGACGGCTGGCGGTGCTGTGGAATGAGCGGGACCTGACGGACCCGTTCACGGCGATGTACTCGGACACGGTGCAGAAGTCGGTGCGGCGGAAGCCGGAAGAGAAGTGGCACCTGCGTCCGGAGGAGCTGTATGTGAGCCGGCTGTTCAGCGCGGCGTGGGAGCAGGTGTTCCGGTACGAGCAGGAGCTGGATGCGGAGGGCTTGGTGGGGCGGGCGCTGAGTGCTTCTTATGTGCCGTTGTCGGGGGAGGGATATGAGGGGATGGTGAAGTCGCTACGGGAGCTGGCGGGGCGGTATGGGAGCGGGGGGAAGGTGAGGCTGGTGTACAGGACGGTTTTGTATTTGGTGGAGAGGGTGTAGGTCGCTGTTCGCTCATGTGCGAACTTATAGTTGTTGATGGTGCTCACAACACAACAACGCCACACATCTGTGGCGTACAAGATCATTTTGGTCGTTATTGCTTTCGACGTTGCTGAGATTGCTTGAGTCGATGTGAGCACCCCCCGATGTGGTACGGCACGTACCAACACAAGGGGTGCAGCATGCCACAGATGCGTGGGACTCAGCGGCGGGGAGTGATCGGAAGCCTGATCTCGGCGGCGATGCTTGCCGTGCCTGCGGCGGGGCAGGGGCTGACGATCGACAAGCAGCCTGCGTGGAACACTGAGGCCGCGGTGGTGGGGCGTGTGGTGGTGCAATCGCCACAAGGGGCCTCGGTGATCCTGATGAGCGGCGTGCCGGGGGATCTCTTCGGCTTTGCTGCCGTCGCGGTCAGCGATGTGAATGCGGACGGGGTTGAGGATGTGGCCGTCGCGGCGCCGATGGCGACGGGTGATGGCAAGCATGGCTGCGTGTACGTGTGCTCGGGGAGCACGGGGGAGAAGCTTGCGACGTTGTGGGGAGAGGTGGGAGAGCGGTTTGGCAGCGGGCTTGATGTGGTGGCGGACGCGGATGCGGACGGGATTGGTGATCTGCGTGTTGCGGTAATGGACGGACCGCTTGCGGATCTAGCGGACAAGGCGCGGTTTGCGGACGGCTGGCGTGTGATGTCGAGCGTGAGCGGCGCGACGCTTTCTTCGGGGTCGTTCGCGCAGTTGCCGGAGGGTGTGAACTGGCATGCCGTGGTTGATGACGCGAACGGGATGATTCAGCCGGTGCGCAAGGGTGACTCAGCGGATCTTGATGCAGACGGCGTGGTGGGGGAGCAGGATTTTCTGCAGTTGGTGCAGCTTGTTGCGGACGCGATGCAGAGCGGGCCGGGCGCGCCGGGGCCGCGGCTGGGTGATGTGAATGGTGATGGGTTGGTGGATCAGGGGGATATTGGTGCGCTGGTGGCGAAGGTTGGGGTGGGGGCGCCGCCGACTTCGTATGTGTCACAGCGTTGTCGGGGCGACAATCCCGTGTTTGATTCGGGGCGGATTTGCTGGGACGTGGTTGGCGGTCAGGGACCACACGGGCCAGGCGACGACGGAGAGGTCCCTGATGATGGCGGAGGTGGTGGCGGTGATGGAGGAGGAGGTGACGGCGGAGGTGGCGGGGATGAAGGCGGGGGCGGGGATGACGAAGATCCAGATGATGGTGGTGGCGGCAGCGATGACGACAACGACCCAGATGACGGCGGACTGCAATGCGATGTCTTGGATACAGACAACGATGGGATCCGTGATCCATCTGACTGCGATCAGTTTTCCCCACCCGGTCAAACCGGCTGCTGCGCCACCGTTGACAACGTGCGCGCGCAGGATGATCCGGAGAATGAAGAGTGCTGGGGTCCGAAGCGTCCGCTCGTTGACTTGGACATCGACACCAACAACAACAGCCAGCTGGCACCCCATCGTTCGCTCACGGAGGAGCGTCTAGAAGATGTCCCAGAAGCGATCGGCAAAGTCATCCTGATCAACGACAACGACAACGATCAGGATGGCATTCCGGACTTCGCTGACGGGTACAACCGCGACGGTGAGCCGAATTCAGACGACGAGAGCACGGATGGTGACTCGTTTGTTCACATGAAGCTGCAGTTGACATGCGCAGCGGTGAACGAAGTGCGGGACGGAGACGCGGAGGGTCGTGCGTACGTCACGTTTTGGTACGACGGGTCGGACCCAAATGAAGTGACTGTGAACTATGGTGCTGATGGGCCGGTTTATACGCCTGCACCGGGACGAATCCGAATTTGGAAGAAGAACGGTGGCGATCGTCGGGATTCAGACGAGGTGTCTGATTACGGAGATTGGATCGAGCCAGGCGTGGCATACTTGATTGAGGATCTGGGGTGTCCGTCGGTCGGGGGCGTCGTCGACCTGTATGTGGAGGGGATCGAGGCCGGGCGTTCGTTCATCGATGTTGAATGCGGAGCACGGTATGACAGCGTTCCGGTGTCTGTAATTGGGCATCGGTTCGTGAAAGCGACCGAGAATGGTCCCGGGGCGCCGCTTGTCTATCCGGATCTATCGCATCCCTCACCGACGATTGATGCACGCATCACGGTACTGACCGATGTGGCGGCATCTGTCGATGGGCAGCACATTGTTGGATTGCTGTGGTTGGCTGGAGATGTTCGCGATGCGCTCAGCGATCAGATTCCAGGAGGCGAGGGATCGATTGATGAAATGCGTGTGCTCCTCAATGGTGAGCCCGTTCGCCATGGCGGTGGAGAAACCTCGGAGATCTCGTTAGCGGTGTCAAAGGGGCAGCAGCAGTCCCTGATAAGACCCTATCCATTCAAAGGCTCGTTCAATCACCCAATGTATCAGGTCAGGTTGCGCCCTGGCATCAACACACTACGGCTCGAGGCGACAAACTCGATGGGGTTCGTCGGGTACTACGAGCGCCAGTTCGAAGTGACGTGGTCACACTCTGCGCGGGAACAGTTCGATGTGCAGTTTGAGCGTGTGCTCGGTCTGGACGCAAGCAGCGGACTTGAGGTGACCTGGACGTTCACCGGGCCTGATGGACCGCGGAGTGGACAAGCGCTGCTCACTCAGGTCAATGACAACACGTGGACCAACGGTATCGATCAGGTCGTGGTGTCATTCGATGAACTTGGCGCACCCGTTTCCGCCTCGGTCCAACTGACCCCGAGTGATGGAATGGGTGCGCTTCCCGCATGGACTCGGGACGCAATGCCGTTGGAGGTTGCTCAAGACAACGATCATCTGTGGCTGCTTTCCGAGTCCTTTGAGCGAGAGTCGCTGAGCTGGTTGCAGCATACGTTCGGAGTCATCCGTTACGGGCCGTCGGCTTCCCAAGGCGGCTTCATCAGTCATCTGCTGATCGAGGTGCTCGGACCCAAGGATGAAGCGCTGGAGAAGCTGGAGGAGGTTCAGCTTGACGGTGTGATTTATCAGTTGGTCACGATCGGTGAGCGGACGTTCCTGTCAAGAGAGGGGCTTGGCCGGCCGTCGGTGTTCCTGGTGATGCGGGATGCTCGGGACCTGGAAACGGTCATTCGAGAGCAAGACGGGCCTCGGCGGGACGGTGCCGTGAACTTTGCGCAGGGGTTTGCGATGGGCCTGTACGACGCGGGCGAGAACAATGTCGTTGGACTCTGGGAAACAGGCGAGTTCATTGTCAATGCGAACATTCACTTCTGGGAACACTACAACCCATACACGATGACATGGCGGTTTATCGAGAGCGGCGACATCCTGCTGGAGGATGATGCGGCGGTCGTGAAGGCCGGCATCACAATGATCAGCGATGTCGCAAGTTCAGCAGGCCAGATGCTTGGCGCGCAAGGTGACGCGCTTTATCGCGGGATTCTGCTGGGTGATGAAGGAGCGATGAACGAGCTGGATGCGCAGATGAGGGAGTCGGCGGAGCTCGCCGCCGACCTGCTGATGATCCTGGACATGGTCGTGACAGACGCAGACGACTTTGAGAAGGGTCGCTTTGTCGGCATGGTCATTGGCGAGATGGGGATTGCAGTTGGAACTGCGGGAACTTCTACAGCGACTCGAGCGAGCGTCATTCCGCGAATGGTTCAGAAGTTGCGTCAGCTGCAGCGGGTGAGTTCCAATCCGGTTGCAATGCAGCGGCTCGATACGCTTTTGGCAGGCGTACTGCTTCTAGGACGAATTCAATCTCAAGCTGCACAGGCTTCGTGGGCGGTTGTCAAGCCGTTCATTGATGCACTTGACGGCAACAAGCTGGAGGGACTGAAAGCAGCCATAAGTGCAACGCGCGAGTTGGCAGCAAGGAATAAGCTGCTGGAGGGTATGTGGGAGGTTGTCTATGCCTTGGATGATTCGCACATCGCGGATGCGATGGCGCGTGCACCCGGACAGCGTCATCTTGGTTTTCCGACGTTCCGCGACTATCCACCTAACCTTGGTGGAAGCTGGCTTAAAAAGGCAGGGCTTAACCGACACCACGGGTTTCCGGTTGAATACAGCCAGAAACTGAATGGCGACGGTCTTGGATTTCCCGTGATCGACCCAGATGATACGCCGTGCATGCTTCTTACCAAGGACCACAACGGCAACTTGGGCGGATCGGACGCCTTCCACGCGATACTGAACCACATTGAGAACGGCGTCACACCGACAACCGTGGACGCGATGGTCAACAATCTTCGTCGAGCCTACGTCGACTTTGGTCGACCCGATATGATTCATGTGATAGAAGACTGGCTCAGGGCAAACGGTAGGCTGCCACCGAACTGACGTGATTGAGGATGGTGCATGAGAGAGCGGGTGTTTCTACAACACGTCGGACAAATGTTTGTCGGTGCTGCGTGCTTCAACGAGATTGAAGCAATCGTTCCGGATCATACTGAAAGCGGTTATCTGTACGGAGACTTTGATGCTGGTGATCCTCGTGTCTCGCTGGTGATGGAAGCGCTGGCAAGGCATGGTGTTCGACCCGCGCAGCCGTTTGAACTGACTGCTTCAGGTTCGCGCGTTTACCGTTATTGGCGTCTCAGATTGTGGGAAGAGGAAGAGCTGTTCGCGGCGAAATACTTCGCCGTATGGCTGCACCGTAAGCAGGATCTGATGGAGACATTCTATCGCGGCCCGAATGGCGTTCAGCGTATTTCCAAGTGGCGAGCCCATAGAAGGACAGGCTTCGGTACAGGATTTCGAAAGTCCGTCTTGGCGTCCAACCATTCTATGAAGATTCTTTGCGCAGCCGGATTGAAGGGCATCCGGTTTGAGCCGGTGGAGGTGTGGTCCGATGCGGATGTCACGAAGGGCAGGCGTTTGAAAGCGAGAGACGGCGCGGAATGGTGGGAGATGTCGTCCGACGTTGAACTGCCGGCGGGCGCTGTCCGGAACGAAATCGTCGACGTCCCCAACAACTTCGTCGGCTTGGATTCAAAGCTGGAGATTGTGGAGGACCATTATGTGCCGCCGCAGTTGCAGTTATCTCGACAGTTGGTAGAGCAAGCCGCACCCTTTGACATCGCAAAGACGTTTGAGAAGTTCGGCCCGTATCGAACGGACGATTCTCGATTGACTGTCGTATCACAGCGGTTCTACCGCGTCTGTCGCGAGCACAAGTTGGACATCGCGCTGGAGCCGGTGAAGCTCGTCGATTGACGATGGTGGTGGCTCAGCGGCCGTGGTATTACCGCGTGAATTGTTTTCGGGCTATCGTTTTGTGCTCAGATTGCCCAACGGGACGAGGCATGGGCACTCTGTGATGGCGTTTGCCCTGGTCCGGTCCTACGCTCTGGGCGGAGGACCCGGGGTATGTGCAAAGGCTTTCAGTCGTGGGTTTTGGGGTTGGGCGTTGTGGTGGCGGCAACCGGGGCTGTGGGTGCGCCGGTGTTGTCCGGGCATGCCGTTGAGGGGCCGGATGATTCGGTGTGCGTGTCGGCGGCGGGGTTGTCGGGGTGGTATGCGGTGGGAGACTCGTTTGAGGATTCGGTTGAGGTCCGTGATGTGCGCGGGGAGTTGATTGACACGATTACGCGGGGGGAGATGGCGGCGTTGTTGCCGTGGATGGGGTTCACCGGGGGGCCGGATGGGCCTTCGGGGTTGGCGTGGTCGGATTCGGGGCGGTCGTTGTTTGTGCTGGTGCATGATGGGGCGGTTCCCGGCGATGGGCTGGGGAGTGATGCCGTGCTGCGGTATGACGCTTACTCGGGCGCGTTGAGTGTGTTTGCGCGGGTGGAACTGTCTGACGCGGAGGCGGCGTGGCCGCACCTGGCGGTGATGCATGCGCGCGGGCGGCTGTATGTCGGGACGGCATCGGGTGGTTTGAAGATCTACTCGGCGGGGGCGGCGCTGTCGGTGGGGACGCTGCTGTCGACGACGGCATTGCCGGATGGCGGGGCGGTGCGGGGGATTGCGCTGGACCGGGACAACGGGACGTATCTGGTGGCGAGCGATTCGAACATCTATCGGGCGCTGCTCGGGGTGTCGCCGGCGTCGTTCACGCTGGTGGGGTCGATCGCTGGGGGCGGGATTCGCGGGATCGCGGCATCGGAGCAGTACGGCGGGGCGGCGAACGCGGGGGTGTATGTGCTCACGCGGACGGATGCGTCGCGGGTGTGGCACGTGCCGTTTGTGCAGGCGCGAGGGTCGCAGGCGTTTGCGCCGACGCTGTACACATCCTCGGCGACGGAGTGGCATGACATTGCCGCGACGGCGGATGGGCGGCTGATTGTCGGCGCGGATGAGGATGCGGTGGCGCTGACGGACTCGGTGGATACGCGGCTGCCCTTTGAGGCGTGGCTTGTCGATGAGTTTGAGAACGTCGTGGACTTTGCGCGCGGGCTTGTTTCGCCGGATGGTGAGCCGGCGGGGTGGGTGACGGATGCGGATGTGCAGATTGGGTGGACACGGTTTCACCCGGCGACGCCGGACGGGGCGTGCTGGACGATTCTGGCGCTGCTCGCGTCGGAAGAAGTGAGCGGCGATGCGTCGGCGCAGGCGGATGTGCGCGAGATCCTGGTGCGGTATGCGGGGATGGCGGCGGATGAAATCGATCCGTCGGTCTCGGCGGATGGGATCATCGAGCACTGGATCAACCCGCTGAAGGGCACGACGGAGCCGGGGTGGGGCGCGGAGTTCGCGGTGTACAGCACGATGAAGCTGTGCGCGGCGGCGGAGCGGGCGATGGCGTTCTATCCGGATGACGCGGTGATCCAGGAGGCGGGACGAACGATCATGTGCCGTGTGGAGAACTGGGATGCGTACATCCAGAACTCGACGGACGCGGTGTACCTGGTGGGGCAGGCGGCGGGCGGGCCGAACACGGGCGCGCGGAACTTTCCGTTTGTCGAGGGGATGATCTTCGTTGAGCAGGCGGCGACGTACGGCGGGCCTTACTCGGTGGCGAAGTTTGCGCGGTGGCTGAATCGCGCGCTGTGGCCGACGGCGTTCACGATTCCGGGACGGACGGTGAGCGGGTCGTCGGCGGGGAGTTTCCATCCGGCGTTCATCACGGGGTATTCGCTGCTGCTGCAGAAGGATTTCCGGGAGAGCACGGCGTGGCGGACGCACACGAGCAACTGCCTGGAGTCGCAGGCGGGTTGGACGGATGACAACGCGCCGCGGTTTTTCACGGTGTTTTCGGCGGGAACGACGCGGTCGGATTGGGGCGGGTACAACGCGGACAGCTTGTCGAATCATCCGGGGAACGTGACGACGTTCCCGTCATTGATGGCGTTCTGCGCGACGGGCGACACGCACCCGGCGGTGGCGGCGTATCACGCGTATCGGCGCGGGGCACGGCAGACGTTCCTGAATGGCGCGAGCATTTTGTATCGCCGTTCGGATGTGGACAAGGCGTACCAGCCGAACTCGGCGGGGTTGCCGGATGTGGTGCTGGGGGGATTGGGGCTGGCGGAGCTGCTGTCGCCGGGGTTTGTGGATGCCGTGCTGGCGCGACGGTACGACCCGTATGCGTGTCCGCCGGATGTGGATGGGGATCTGGTGGGTGATGTTGAGGATCTGTACCGGTGGTATGCGGCGCCGGTGGATTTGAATCGGGATGCGGTGGTGAATGATGCGGATGCGGGGTATTTGCGCACGTATGTGAGGCGTGATGAGGTGGAGGCTACTGCGCAGTATGAGCGCAAAGTTCGCAATTGAGTTTGCGTGAGGCAGCGAGCTCGCACAGTTGTCGCTGCGCCCACGTGCCCAGTGCATGCCAGCGCGAACAAAGCAAGTGAAGCAAGTGGCTTTCGGTTTCAGGCTCGGCGGAACTTGCGGTGATCAGGCCATCTTCCATCCACCTCAGCAGCAGTGCATCGACTTCGGAGGTGTGCACCGAATGGTCGTACATGCTCGTCAGCGCATCAATGAGGGGCTGATCGATTGTGTCGGCAGATCGCCCCTGAGTCGATCTGAATGCCAACAGGACCGTCGCTTGGCTGTGCTCTTGCCAAGTTGTCAAGACCGCCCGAGCCCAAAGCCACTGCTGACGTTGATCGCGATCTGATAACCGTTGAATCCGAAAGGAATACTCGCGATTGAGCCAGGACAAGCCGGGGACTGCGCTCTCTCCCGAATGAGATGCTTGCATGCCGCAGGCAGCGCAAGCGCGTCGAAGTGCGAACACTATGCGAGTCGGTGCTGACTCTCTCCAGCCAAAGATCAGACCGTTTACTGCGAATCCCGCAGGTAGGATCAGCGCGGTCATGATGATTGCAACGGTGAGGAGCCAAGTTCGTCGTTGTCGGCTCTTGAAGACGGCTGCGGTTGCGGTAAGACCGCACTCGGGACACATGAGTTGTGGGATGCCCACCATCGAGTACTTGCACTTGGGACAGCGCGGGACTTTCGTGGGGTTGGTGCCACGAAAGTAGAGCCGCCATGTGACGACTGCACAGGTGAAGAGCAGGAAATAGGAGAGGGGTTGCATAGCGATGGCCGTGGCGGCAGGCTTTAGTTTATAAGCCTCCTCCGCCCCTGCCGGGGCGGTTTGGTGAGGTGTTGTGGTTTCCACGGGTTGCGCTCGAAGACTCGCTTCACCCGTGGCTACATGCCGTCGTCCCTTTGGGACGAATGGGCGTGGGTGCGTTGGGTGAGATTTGAAACGACGTGAGATGTCGGCGCATGCGGTGGGTCGGCATAGTCAAGGCTCAGGGCAGCCTTGACCATGCCACGCGGTGGGGGCGGGGTGCGGGGTGTTTGGGGTGGAACTTGCCCTCACCTGATCCGCCTGTCCCGGCGCGCCGGGATCCTCTCCCACTGCGCGGGAGAGGGGTGTTAGCCGTGCTTCCACCAGGCCATGAAGCGGGCGGCGAGGAGGACCACGAAGCCGATGGTGAAGACGGTGGCGCCGGCGATGAGGAGGGCGCCCATTCGGTCGGGGTAGGCGAAGTGGATGACTACGTCGAGGGTGGCGAGGAGGGCGCCGAGGAGCATGAGGACGGCGGCGATCAAGATCCAGGCTTTGATGGGTTTGCTGGTGCGCTGGATGGTGACGACCTGATCGTTGGCGAAGCGGACGATCATGGGGTTGGCGGGTGTGCCGTGGTCTTGAGGCGGGGTTGGAGTGGGTGGGTTGGTCACGAAGGCGTTTCACCATCCCGGCGCGCCGGGATCTTCGACTCGTTCACGGAGGGACACGGAGGGAGGCAGGAGTTCGGGTCTTGATACAGGAGAGATCGGGCGTTGCGGGTGGCGGGCCTATGGTTTTCTATGCCTGAGACACCGGATGATCTTGTTGAGTTGCGGACCGTCGTCAATGAGCTTGAGGCGGGGATGATCGAGTCGGTGCTGGGGGAGGCGGGGATTCCGGCTTCGCACCGGACGGCGAAGGGGATCTATCTGGCGATGGGGATGTCGTCATTGAATCCTTCGACGGTGCTGGTGCGGCGCGGGGATGTGGAGCGGGCGGAAGAGGTGCTGTCGGCGAATCGGAAGGATTCGGTGGATATTGATTGGGATGAGGTGGATGTGGGGGAGCCGGAGGATCGGGTGGCGGCGGCTGGAGTGGCGCCGGTTGCGCGGTCGCGGACGAGGAAGAAGGCGGTGCGGGGGATCGGATTGGTGGTGGTGTTCGCGGTGCTGCTGGGACCGATCGTGATGGCGATCGTGTCGCTGATCGTTCGGCAGTCACCGTTGCATGATCACGCGCTCCTGATCGGCGGCGTGGCGGGCGGGCTGACGGCCATCGTTCCGATCGTGACAGCGCATTTGTCGCGTCGGGGGGTGCGGCATGATGCGGATGTGTTTGGGAAGAAGGAGTGAGGATGGGAAGGCAGTTCCTCACACACCCTCTCTGTCACTCGCAGAGCCTCGTGACATCTCTCCCGTCGGCGACGGGAGAGAGTGCAGATTCGTCGGCGCGGATCCCCGCGGAAGTCACAGAAGCATGTGCCAGAAGCCGACGTCGTGCCATTGGTTGAATTTCCAGCCGACCTGTGGGTAGCGGCCGGCGAAGGTCATGCCGACGGATTCGTGGAGTTTGACGCTGGGGTCGTTGGGCAAGGTGATGCCGGCGACGACGGCGTGGAAGCCGCGGGTACGGAGTTCATTGAAGAGTTCGAGGTAGAGGGCGCGGGCGATGCCTTGGCGCTGGTGCTGCGTGGTGACGTAGATGCCGGTTTCGACGGTCTTGGAATAGGCGGCGCGTTCGCGCCAGACGCCGGCTTTGGCGTAGCCGGCGAACTGGCCTTCGATCTCGGCGGTGAGCCAGGGGTAGATGGTGTGCTGCTTTTCCCAGTAGGCGCGGAGTTCATCGGGGGTGACTTCGTCGTAGCCGAAGTGGATGGCGGTTTCGCGGATGTAGATGTTGGTGAGGGCGGCGAGGGGGGGGAAGTCGGCTGGATGAGTTGGACGGATGTTCATGATCGGGTGCCATCAAGCAGGCTCTTGCTGCTTGATGTGTCTTATGGTGGTTCGTGTCGCATAGCACCAAGCAGGAAGACCCTGCTTGGTGGCACCCGGAAATACACAGTTAGACCGCCATGCCTTCGTAGATGATGCGTTGGCGTTTGCGGGTGGGGTCGGTTTGGGGGACGGCGCTCAGGAGGGCTTGGGTGTACTTGTGTTTGGGGGCGTTCATCACTTCGTCGCGGGTGCCTTCCTCGACGATCTTGCCGCGGTACATGACGGCGATGTGGTCGCAGATGTGCTGGATGACGGCCATGTCGTGGCTGATGAAGAGGTAGGAGAGCTTGAACTCGTCGCGGAGGTCGGCGAGGAGGTTCAAGATCTGGCTCTGGATGCTGACGTCGAGGGCGCTGGTGGGTTCGTCGCAGACGATGAAGCGGGGCTGGAGGGCCAAGGCGCGGGCGATGCCGATGCGCTGGCGCTGGCCGCCGGAGAACTCGTGGGGGTAGCGGTCGATGGCGGC
>JBGSZV010000012.1:0-11847 GCA_041750235.1 Phycisphaerales bacterium | reverse complement strand
AATATCCAGCACGTGCGCCGCCCGCGTCGTCAGCTCCGACAGCACGGCATCGCCGGCGCTGATCAGCAGATTCGCGCTGAACCCGCCGGCGATCCCCGCGAACGCCTCCGCGATCCCCGCCACCGGCGAACGCCCTACCGCCAGGTACAGCGCCGCGGCCAGAGGCGGCAGCACGATGTACCCCGCATCGCTCGCCGCACTCGACATCACCCCCAGGAAAACGATCACCGGCGTCAGCAGCACGCTCGGCACCAGCGCCGCCAGCTACTTCATTGCCGCCCCGAACATCCCCACCTTCTCCGCGAGCCCGATCCCCAGCATCGATGTCAGCACCACGCCCAGAGGCGCGAAGTTGATGAAGTTCTTCACGGCATTCGCGAGCGCCCAGTAGATCCCCTCGCTCGTCAAAATGCTCTTGGCCTTGATCGGATCGCCCTGCGCCACCAGCGCCATCGATCCGTCCGCCGCGCGGGTCGGCACCAGGGGCTGCACGCTCCACCCCATCCCCGTGCCCACCGCCGACAGCAACGCCACCAGCACCGCCGCCCCCAGGAACAGGAACACCGGGTCCGGAAGCACATTCCCCACCCGCTCGATCAGATCGAGCACCACTGTCGCCGGCCCACGCTTTTGCCCGCTCTGTTCTGTCCTCATGGCCGGATTGTGGTCGCCCCCCGCCGATGGCACAAGCCGCCCCGACCACGTTTCACCGCTTTCGCTCCCGCTGGACGACATTTACACTCGCCGAACAGTTCGAGGAACCCTGGAGAGTCGCAATGGCCTCATCGCCCGGCACCGGTCCAAGCCCATCCATGTCCGATGCCGCGTTCAATGCGAACGCCGAAAAAACCTTCCTCGGCCACCCCCGCGGCCTCTTCCTCCTCTTCCTCGTCGAGATGTGGGAACGCTTCAGCTACTACGGCATGCGCGCTCTGCTGATGCTCTATCTCATCAGCGTCACCGCGGTCCACATGCTCCCCTCGGGCACGTACAACGACGACATACTCCTCGAAGAGATCGAGCAGGTCGACGTTCAGAGCAAGCCGGTCACCAACGTTCTGGCCTCGCGATCGCTGCCCTTCCAAATCGTCGTCGGCGACAGCGCCGGATCGGCGCCCGCCGAACTCTCGGTGACCGGCGCCCCGTCCCTCAAAGTGACACGCCTGGTCGGCACTCCCGATCCGAGTGACCCGAAGCTGACGATCTGGAGTTCCGACGCCGCTCTCCCCCTCGCCCCCGTGATCGTGAAGGGTGCACAAGGCGGGAACGACGACCGCTCGACGCGCGGTTTCGAGAACGCCGAAGTGCGGTACCAGATCTCAAATCCCACCGACAAGCCGGTCAAGCTCAGGATTGGTGTGGCTCGTGCCAACATCGACAGCCGCACGCACCTCACCATCAACGACAAGCCCAATCAGTTCACCACCGACGTCAAGCCCGACAGCGAACTGAAGCCCGATGAGAAGCCGTTCGAGATCGTCGTGGCGATCAACGCTCACGACAGCGGACGAAACTGGACGCAGTCGCGTGCCTCCGTCCTGTACGGCTGGTACACCGGCCTCGCGTACCTCTTCCCCATCCTCGGCGGCATCATCGCCGACAAGCTGATCGGAACGCACCGGTCGATGCTCGTGGGCGGCCTGCTCATCACCATCGGCCACATCATCTTGGGCGTGTCCGGGCTGGGAGAGCTCGCGGCCAATAAGACCGGGCTCAGCATGTTCATCGCCGGCCTTGCCGTCATCGTGCTCGGCACCGGCCACTTCAAGCCCACGGTCAGCGTCATGGTCGGGCAGCTCTACAAGCAAGGCGACCCCCGCCGCGACGGCGCCTTCACCATCTTCTACATGGGCATCAACCTCGGCGCGTTCCTCTGCGCCTTTGTCTGCGGAACCCTCGGCGAGAAGGTGGGGTGGCACTGGGGCTTCGGTTCCGCCGCAGTGGGCATGATCCTGGGGCTCGTGCTCTACGTGCTCGGCAAACCGCTCTACCTCAGGGGCATCGGCGACGCACCCAAGTCCAACGCGAACTCCGCGTCCATGCTCTTCCTCGTCGGGTCACTGGTCCTCGCGGCCGCGTTCGGCGGTCTCTATTACGCGGGCGCCTTCGGGCAGCTCGACCAGCTCATGACGAGCATCCAGAGCAACAGGCCGCTCGCGGTCGGGCTGATCTTCGCCCTCACCTTCGGTGTGCTCGCATGGACCGGCTGGTTCATTGCCAGCAACGACAAGCAGGATCGCGGGCCGGTCATCACCATCTTCGTCTTCATGCTGTTCAACGCGTTCTTCTGGATCGCCTTCGAACAGGCCGGAAGCAGCATCAACGTCTTCACCGATCAGAACACCGACCGCGCCATCTCGCTCCCGCAGTGGCTCACGTCGTTCTGCACCTCCACCAGCCTCGTGCCCGGCCTCATCTGCGCCGCCCTCGGGCTTGCGGCCACGGCCTTCTGCTGGACCGCCACCGCACGCCGAAATCAAGCCGCCGACTACCGCGGGGCCACGCTCTTCCTGCTGCTCGGCGGGCTCGGCGCTGCGCTGGCTGCGATCGGCATCCTCAAGCCCCTGGGCTACCTCAAATGGGTCGGTGACTTCGACGAGATCCCCACCACCTGGTTCCAGTCCGTCAATGCCGCGTTCATCTTTATCATGGCGCCGATCTTCGCAGCCCTGTGGACAGGTCTGGGCAAGCGCCGCATGAACCCCAGCCAGCCCGTCAAGATCGCGCTGGGGCTGATCTTCCTCGGACTCGGATACCTCTTCATGGTCTGGGCGGGGAACATCGCCGCCAGCAGCGCCGCCAAGGCCGGCATGATGCTCATCATCGCCACCTACTTCTGGCACACCGTCGGCGAACTCTGCCTCTCGCCCACCGGCCTCTCCTACGTGACCAAGGCCGCCCCCGCGAAGTTCGTTTCGCTGCTCATGGGCATCTGGTTCGTCTCCAGCTTCATCGCCAACCTCGGCGGCGGACTCGTCGCCGCACAGGTCGAGAAGATCGAAAGCGGCAAGCAGAAGATGCCGTGGGACTTCGGTGGTCAGGCCGATTTCTTCTTCCTCTTCGTCGTCACATCCATCGGCGCCGGACTCCTCATCCTCGTCCTCACGCCCTTCCTCAAGAAGCTCATGCGCAGCCCCATCGACTGATCCCGCCGACCCATCCGTTGACACCCCACATGACCCGCGCTCCCCCAAAGGGCGCGGGTCATGTCATTTCATCCGCTTCCTCTTCCGGCGCCCGCTCTACAACTGGCGCACCGGGCGGAAACTTCCGCAGCCCGCCCGCGAGAAACTCATCCAGCGCCGCGAACACCTCCGCCGGCCCCGCCGCCGTCCGCACCGCCTCGCGCAACGGCTTGCAAGGCCCCAGCTTCTTCCCAAACCACGCCACCCGCCGCCGGATGTGATTCATCGCGTACCGCTCATCGCGAAACTCCAGCATCAGCGAGAAGTACCGCCGGATGATCCCGATCTTCTCCGCTTCGCCTGGCTCGCAAATCGCAAATCGCAAATCTCCAAATCGCAAATCAGAAGGATCAGACCCGCTCCCATTTGCTATTTGGCCATTTGCGATTTGTCTCCTTTGCTCCGCCCACCCCATCCGGAATATCCATGGCGCCGCCAGCGCCCAGCGCCCGATCATCACCCCGCTGCACCCCGTCTCCTCCATCATCTCCACCACGTGCCGCGGCTCCGTCACATCCCCGTTGCCCACCACGGGAATCCGCTCCACCGCTTCCACCACCCGCCGGATCCCGTCGCGATTCGCGCGCCCCGTGAACTTCTGCTGCGTCGTGCGCCCGTGCACAGTCACCAACTGCACGCCGATCTTCTCCAGCTCCCGCGCCAGCCACGGCGCAATCAGCGCACTCTCGCTCCACCCCAGCCGCATCTTCGCCGTCACCGGCACGCGCCCGCCGCTCGCCGCATCCACCGCGCACACCACCTTCTCCGTCATCGCCACCGTGTTCCGGGGGTCGCACAGCAGCATCGACCCGCCGTTCTTCTTCGTCACCTTGTCCACCGGGCAGCCCATGTTGATGTCCACCACCGTCGCCCCGTGGTCCACCGCCCACCGCGCTCCCTCCGCCAGGATCTCGCCATCCGCGCCGTACAGCTGCATGCACACCGGCTTGTCATCGTCGCTGCTCTGCGCGATATCCAGCGACCGCGCTGTCCCGCGCAAGAGCCCATGCGGACTCAACAGGTCCGTGCACGCCAGCCCCAACCCGCCCTGCTCACGGCAAACGATCCGGAACGCCAGGTCGCAGTAATTCGCAATCGGCGCCAGCAGCAGGTTCGTCGCCAGCATTACCGGCCCGATGGAGAGCGGCACGCCGATCCGCGAACTCGTCGTCCGCGGGCGCGCAACCATCGCGCCAGTCCCCGCACCCTCTATCTCTCGGAACCGGGCCGTCGCAATTTCAGCAGCATTGACGGGAGTCAGCATCGTCATCCGATCTCAACTGTAGGTGACGGGAACACCCTTCTCGCAACCTCATTCCCGCTCTCCGCTACCCTGTTCCCCGTCTCTCTGTCTTCCCCCACTGGCCACCTGGCCACTGCCCACCTGGCCCCCCCAACGTGTACCAAGCCCTCCTCACCCGCCGTTACCTCTTCAGCAAGATCATGCCGCTGTTCTCGGCGATCGCCGTCGCCCTGTGCACCGCCATGGTCCTCGTCACCTGGTCCGTCATGGGCGGCTTCCTCAACCAGTTCATCGCCTCCGGCCGCTCCCTGATCGGCGATGTCGCCATCGCCTGGCCCCACGGCGGCCTTCCCTACTATCAGGACCTCCTCGTCAAGCTTCGCGACGACGACGCCGTCGAGGCCGCCACGCCCACCATCGAATCCCTCGCCATGATCAGCCTCCCCAGCGGCCAGCGCAAGGCCGTCGAGCTGATCGGCATCGACCCCGAAGGCTTCAACAAGGTCACCGGCTTCTTCGACACCCTCTACTGGAAGCCCCTCGACCAGCCCCTTCCCTCTGACCACGAACGCCGCGACATCCGCCTCGACCCAGAACTCAGGGACGACCTCGCCGCCGCCCACGCCGCCGGCATGGCCTTCAAGCGCACCGGCGAAGATTCAACCGAAGAAGTCGACGCCATCGTCATCGGCGCCATGCTCGCCGGCGCCAACCAGATGACCCGCGGCCGCTTCCTCGACCCCGCCTTCGAACGCATGTGGAACGAAAGCGTCACAATCGGCGTCGTTCCCTTCTCCACCCGCAACGTCGCCGTCGACTTCAAGTACCGCCGCTTCCCCGTCGCCAACGAGTTCCGCGCCGGCATGTACCAGGCCGACGCCAGTTGGGCCCTCATCCCCATCGGCGTCCTCCAGCAGATGCTCGGCATGCAGGAATCCCGCGAGATCGACCCCGCGTGGCGACCCGGACGCATCCTCCTCAGCGCCGACGGCACCGCCACGCCCGAGCCCCCGCGCGTCATCGGCACCTCACCCGCGAAGATCACCCACATCCTCGTCCGCGCCAAAGACGGCATCACCCCCGAAGAACTCGAAGCGCGCTGCGAAGCACTCTTCGAAGAGTTCATCGCCGAACACCCCTCGCTCCACCTCCCCGATTCCTGGCGCCGCGCCATCTACACCTGGGACAAAAAGCCCGGCGTCGCGAACTTCATCGGCGCGGTGAAGAAAGAAACCGCCCTCGTCCTCGTCCTCTTCGGCATCATTTCGCTTGTCGCCGTCATGCTGGTGCTCGCCATCTTCTGGGCCATGGTCAGCGAGAAGACTAAGGACGTCGGCGTCCTCCGCGCCATCGGCGCCAGCCGCGGCGGCATCGCGTGGCTCTGGCTGCGCTACGGCCTCACCATCGGCATCGTCGGCGCCATCGCCGGCGGCATCCTCTCCTTCATCGTCGTCCGCAACATCAACCCCATCCACGAATGGATCGGCGAGTCCCTCGGCATCGTCGTCTGGGACCCCAGCGTCTACTACTTCAGCGAGATCCCCAACAAGGTCGACCCCACCCGCGCCGCCATTGTGATCGGCGTCGGCATCCTCTCCAGCGTCATCGGCGCCCTCATCCCCGCCCTCCGTGCCGCCTGGCTCGACCCCGTCAAAGCCCTCCGCTTCGAGTGAGTTGAAAGCCAAGACCAGCAGGAACGCTGCCAGCAGGGAAACGACACAAAGACCCACCCATGACCCATGCCGATTCATCCAACCCCACTGGCCACCTGGCCACTGCCCACTTGGCCTCACCCGCCACGGCCACCCCATTCGTCGCCGCGACGAACGTGCACAAGACCTACCGCCTCGGCCGCGTCAGCGTCCCCGTTCTTCACGGCGCCGATCTCAGCGTGAGCAAGGGCGAGTGCGTCGCCATCCTCGGCGCTTCCGGCAGCGGCAAGAGCACCCTGCTCCACCTCCTGGGCGGCCTCGACCGCCCCGATGCCGCCACTTCCGGCCCCATCACCTACAAGGGCCGCTCCCTCGCCGAGTTCTCAACCCACGAACTCGACCGCTACCGCAACCGCTCCGTCGGCTTCGTCTTCCAGTTCTTCCATCTGTTGCCCGAGCTCACCGTCATCCAGAACACCATGATCCCCGCCCTCGTCGGCATGGGACGCCTCCGCTACACCCGCGAGCGCAAGGCGATCAACGACCGCGCCGCCGACCTCCTCACCCGCTTCGGACTCGGTCACCGCTTGAAGCACCGCCCCGCCGAACTCTCCGGCGGCGAACGCCAGCGCGTCGCTATCGCCCGCGCGCTCATGAACCAGCCCGACCTCGTCCTCGCCGACGAACCCACCGGCAACCTCGATCAGAAAACCGGCGAAGCCATCCTCGATGTTCTGCTCGCCCTGCGCGACGAAATGCAGCAGACACTCGTGATCGTCACCCACAGCCAGCCGATCGCCGCCCGCGCCGACCGCACCGTCCGCCTCGCCGACGGCAAAGTGGTGTGACCCAACGGAGACGCGAGCGCAAGCTCGCGAAACATTGCATTCACATCCCAAAAAAGCGAGCGCAAGCTCGCGAAACATGGCATTCACATCCTGAGAAAGCGAGCGCAAGCTCGCGAAGTCTTCACTCAGCTCTTCTCAAGCGTCAACGCTTACTCGCAGCCAAAGTCCGCCAGCAAAACGCTCAAGTCCGCGGCGTTCACCAGCCCGTCATCATTCAAATCCCCGCCCGTCCCCGGCGTCACGCTCTGCCCGAACTGACCCAGCAGCACCGACAAGTCCGCGCCGTCCGTCGCCCCGTCGCCGTTTGTGTCCCCGGCGCACGCGGGCGGTGGGGGAGTGAACTCGATCGTCAGCGTCGGCCGCACCAGTGGATCCACGTTCTCACGCGAATCAAACCGCTTGGCGCTCCGCTCGCCCAGCTCCGGACCGATCACGATCCAGCCATGATCACCCGCCGGCGCATCCAGCATCGCCTGCGCATCGGCCACCATCGCCGCGTTCGATCCCCACACGTAGAACCCGACGATGTCCACGTTCGTCACCGCGCTCGCGGTCGCGACAAAGTCGCCGCCCGCATTCGCCCAGTTCACGCTCGGGTAGGTCCGGTGGATCCAAGTCGCATCACCCGACTCCGCGATCGTCCCCGACCCGCCCGGATCGCCCGCATCCGAAATCCCCTCGCCCCACGATGCCAGCACCCGATGCACGCCCACATCAACCGCTCCCGCGCGCGTCCGCGAAAGGCTCAGCCTCAGCACGGCACTCGTAATCGTCGAACCCGCCGGGACCGTCCCCGCCACATCAAACCGCACCAGCCCCCGCCGCGCACCGAAGGCGCCCGTATCACCCGCGAAGAAGTACGCCCCGCTCCCGTTGCTCACCTCGCCGAGTTTGTTCTCGTACAGCGTGTTGTCCGACACCGACTGCAGCACCGCCGTGTCCGCCGCCGCGGATCCTGCCAGCACCGCCAACGCCGCTGAAATCGCCAAAGCTCTCATCGCGCTCTCCTCCCACAGGGTTCCGACCGATCCGGACGCCCCCAAGATAGCGCGCGAGGGGCCGATCCGACCCCCTCCATTCAGAGGGAAGACCGCTATTTCCACCCGAAATTTCGCTTATCGACCCGGCCGTGTCAACGTTCGCAGTTGGATCGCCATCCCCGGAGACAGCCGCTCCCGCCCCGGATCGTTCTCCAGGTGCGCGACCGCGATCTCCCGCGTCGTGTAGTCGAGGTACCACAGCAAGGCATGCTCCAGGTACATCGGCCCCTCTTTGCCGCCGTAGAAGTCATCGCCGATCAAGGGATACCCAAGCCCCGCCAGCATCACGCGGATCTGGTGCAGCCGCCCCGTCAGCAGTTTGATCAGGATGTGCGCCTCGCCCGGCCGATCCGGCGCCGGCTCGATCGCCAGCACATCCAGGAAGCTCGCCTTCCCGCCCGCCTTCACGAGCTTCGCGCGGTTGTCCTCTTCCTTGATGTACGCCTTGTGCGACCCCATCACCTTCCCGAAGTCCTTCTTCGCCGGCATCGCGATCCGCGCGAGGTAGTACTTCTCCCACAGCCCCTCGCGGATCTGCTCGCCGTAAAACGCCGCCGCCTCGCGCGTCAGCGTCACCATCATCAAGCCTCGCGTCACGCGATCCAGCCGGTGCACCAGCCGCGGCGTCACCCCCTCGGGCACCACCTTGCGGACCTTCGAGATCAATGACGTCTTCCGCGGGTCGGTCGTGAGTTCGGTAGCCATCCCCGCGGGCTTGACGACCACCAGGTCGTCCGCCGTCTGATGCAGAATCGGGAATCCCAGCTTCGCCGCGTCGATCATCGACGCATTGATAGCACATCCGCGTTAGCGGCGTGACGACCGCCGCCGCATCACCACCAAACCGCCGATCGCCATCACCACGCCCGCCCCCGGCGCGGGAATCGGCGTGTACTCAATCAACAGCGTCGGCATGATCCCCCCCTCGTTGTTGTTCCGGCTGTCAAACCGCTTGGCCGTGCTGGCTGTCCCCTCGCCGCCGAACAGCGCCCAGCCGAAGTTCCCGCCCGGCGCATCCAGCCAGCCCTGCACATCCGCCACCATCCCAGCGCCCGACCACGCATACAGCCCAAGATCGCCGACGCTCGTCGTCGCGCTCGCAGCCGCGGAGAAATCGCCCCCTTGCGCCGCCCACGACACACTGTTGAAGTTCCGGTGCACCCACGTGGCATCGCCCGCCGCCGATGCGATCCCCTGACCCTCGCTCCCCGCCGGATCGCTCGTTCCCTCGCTCCACGATGCCAGCACCCGACGCAGATCAATCGACACCGGCGCGGCATTCGCCGACGACAGATTCAGCGTCATCGTCACGCCGGTGATCACCGAGCCTGACGGCACCGCCGCCGCAACATCAAACGAGATCAACGTCCGCCGCGCAATGAGCTGGCTGTTGGTCCCGACGAAGAAGTAATCACCGCCGCCATTCGCGACGTTCCCCGTCCCGTTCTGGTACAGCGTCGCGTCCGCTAGCGCCGGAATCGACACGCTCGCCGCCTCGGACACCGCCGCGCAGCCGCACACCGCCAGCACAAAAATCGCACGCATCGCGTCTCTCCCTCGTGTTATCGGCGCAAGACCACCGCGCCCTACCCGACGAGCCTACGCCCCTTCGCCGTCCCCGCAACCCCTGAATTGAGAGGGGACCAAACCTAGTTCGCTTTATTCCGGTCCGCACGAGGGGGCAAAGGCGCGCACGGCTCGGTGGCATAGGCCCTCTCGCCCCTCAGCCGCCTCGCGATATCCGCCAGAAACCGCGGATCGTTGAACGCCTGCGCGTGCGGGAACTCAAAGGGCCGATTCTCCACCCACCACACCCGCCCATCCAGCCACCGCGTGTTCTCCTCGCCCACCAGCGTATCCCCCAGACGCACGTACGCGAACACCTCGTACCGCATCGCCTCGTCCAGCGACAGCGTCCCCTCATTCAGCGTCCGCAGGAACTCCGACCCCGGCGCCATGTCCCGCGCCCGCGCATCAAACTTCCCCAGATGCGCCAGCGCCGCGCCGTGGTGCGGCGAGCCGATCGTGAACAGCCGCTTCATGTTGAGACGCTTGCGCCCGTCCCCGGGCATCGCCGCATAACGCGACACGATCCCGCCCATTGACACGCCGATGACATCCACCTCCACCGTCTCTGCCGTATCCCCCGAAACGAAGCTCGCCTCCAGCTTCTCGATTACCCGCGCACGGCAGGCATCAAACGTCCGCGCCGTCATGAACGGCACCTCGATCACCATCTCCGGCGTCGTCGTTACCTTCCGCAGATCACCCGCCGTCCACGCCGCCCCCGGCCCCGGGTCCATGAACCCCGCCGCCACCAGCACCGGCCGCGAGAATGGCTTCGGCTCCGCGCGCATCGCCGCCATCTCGCGCTCCGCCTCCTCGATCGTGAACGGGAACGACGGGTTCTCACCCTTCTGCGGCGCGCACCCAAGCTGCGCAGCCCCCGCCAGCGCCGCCAGCATCACCTTCGACGCCCGCGCCGTGAACCCCGGACCCAGTGGTGTGCCCATGTTTCCTTCCAGGCGTGATCGCGCGGTCTACCGCCCCGCGCTCACCGTCAGGCCGTGGACCTTCTCCACCTTGCCCGCGGCAATCTTGTCAAAGCCGCTCCCCAGCTCCCCGATAGGATCCGGCGGAACGATCTCGACCTTCTTTTCTCCGAGTTTCACCTCGCCGCGTTTCACCCGGTCCTGGAAGCCGTGGCATTCCTTCAGAAGGCGATCCAGGATCTCCTCCTCCGGAACATTCGCCACCCGCTCGCCCTGCACGTAGATGATCCCGCGACGATCGCCCGCGAACACCGCGACGTCGGCGCCCTCCGCCTCGCCCGGCCCGTTCACGATGCAGCCCATCACCGCGACCTTCATCGGGACCTCGATGTCGCTCGCCAGCTTCTTCCGCACATCCTGCACCAGCGTGAACAGATCGACCTGGATGCGCCCGCACGTCGGGCACGCGATCAGGTCCACGCCCTTGCGCTCCCGCAGCCCCAGCGACCACAAAAGCTCCAGCCCGTCCTCGACCTCGTAGATCGGGTCGTTCGCGTAGCTGATGCGGATCGTGTCGCCGATGCCGTTGCACATGAGAGCGGACAACGCCGCCACCGAGCGGATGCACCCCGTCTCCTTCGGACCCGCGTGCGTCACGCCCAGGTGCAAGGGGTGATCAAACCGCTCGCTGATCGCCGTGTACACATCCACGCAGAACGCAGCGTTCATGCTCTTGGCGCTGATCGCGATGTCGTAGAAGTCCTGCTCGTAGAAGATGTCCAGGTATTCCTCGAGCTTGGCGATCATCAGCGCCATCAAGTGGCCCTGCTTGTGCCCCGCGAAGTACTTGCCCAGCTCTTCCTTGCGCTTCTGCTTGTCCTTGCGCTCGATGATCGAGCCTTCATTCACACCCACGCGGATCGGCAGCTTCTTCGCCTTGCACGCCTGGATCACATCGATCACCTGCGCGCGGTCCGTGATGTTCCCCGGGTTCAGCCGGATCTTGTGCACG
Organism: Phycisphaerales bacterium; assembly: GCA_041750235.1. Classification (GTDB taxonomy): domain Bacteria; phylum Planctomycetota; class Phycisphaerae; order Phycisphaerales; family UBA1924; genus JBGSZV01. Next base: position 375 of record JBGSZV010000012.1, on the reverse strand, counting down.
CCCGCTTCGACAGCCTCCAGCGCCCGCTGGAAGTGGAAGTGAACGTCCGCCACGATCGGCACCCGCACCTGCGGGATGATCTCCTTGAGCGCCTCGGTGTCCTTCTTCTCCGGCACCGCCACCCGCACCACATCCGCGCCCGCCGCCGCCAGCTTGTGGATCTCGGCGACGCACGTATCAATGTCGTACGTGTACCCCGCCGTCATCGTCTGCACGACCACCGGCGCGGGCGTCGTCGGATTCCCCTGCGCATCGGGCTTCCCGCCGCCAATGCGAACAAACCCCACCCGCTCGTCGCCGAGCACAATCTGACGCGTTGGACGCCGTGGATTCATAGCCGCAGATGGTAGCGGCCCCGCCGTCCGGCTCGGGGGC
>JBGSZV010000011.1:0-18256 GCA_041750235.1 Phycisphaerales bacterium | reverse complement strand
TGAAGGCCGAAGCGCCGTCGCGGACTTCAAGCGCGGCGTTGGCCGCACGCCGCGCCACGATCAGGTCGCCGTCGAGCTCGAGCTGCGCGGAAGCGCCGCTCATGCGGAGTTGGTTCGCGATGTTCACCGGTGACGTCGCGTCGCCCACGACGCCGGCGCTGGCGAAGAGCACCGAGGCGGTCGACCGGGAGTTGGTGACAATCAATGTGGCGGGCTGGTTGGGGTACCAACCCACGACCAGCGGCGGGTTCGCCCCGCTCGCGGAGGTGCGCAGGTTCAGCGAAGTATTGCGCAGGTCGAGCGTGATGGCGTCGGTGGCCACGCGGAGCGATTCAGCTTTGATCGTGCCGCTTGCGGGGGGCATGGTGATGGTGAACGCGCCCGGTGAATAGCCCGCTTGGGTGGCGTCAACAGCGATCGTGTCGAACACGGTTGGCGGGAGGCCGCAGAACCAGCGGGCCGGGTCGAGGAACTCGCCGCTGACTCCGGCTCCCCAAAGTGATGAGGCGCGGCCCCACTGGGCCAGATAGGCCGACACGCGCCCGCCCGCTTGGACAAAATTGCCACCAACGCACAAACGCGGCAGTGCTGGCCCGGCAGCGTCTGGATCCCACGCGGCGAGGTCGGCGATCGAGAAGTTCGTGCCTTCACCCAATGGCGCCCACGCGGCTCCGTCCCAGAGTGCGATGTTGTTGGCTGTGGTGCCTCCAGCGGTGTTGAAATATCCGGTGGCGATCAGCTGAGGCGTTGCTGGTCCGTTCGTGTCAGGATCCCAACTCATCAAGGCGCGGACGGACCCAGCGGCGAAGGGTTCAAACACCATACCGCTGCCAAAGGGCTGCCATGAGGCGCCGTCCCAGCGCGCGATGCGGTTCACCGTCACACCGCCCGCCGTGGTGAAGCCTCCTCCGGCCACCAGTTGCTCCGGAAGCGGACCCGACCCATCAGGATCCCACGTTGTGAGCGCGCCGACGCTCTCATTCATGCCGGTGCCGAAGGGTTGCCACGCGGAACCGTCCCAGCGCGCGATCCGATTCATCGTGACGCCGCCCGCGGTGAGAAAGGTGCCCCCAGCGACAACTTGCTTTGAAAGCGGACCCGTTCCATCAGGGTCCCATGTTGTGAGTGCGCCGACTGAATCAGCGTCGAACCCCGCACCGAATGCCTGCCACGTTACACCATCCCAGCGCGCAATCCTGTTCCTTATCAAGCCGCCAGCGGTGGTGAAGGCACCGCCAGCAACAACCTGGGCGTTCTGCGGGCCGTTCCCATCGGGGTCCCATGTGGTAAGGGCGCTGATGGAGCCGTTCATACCGGCGCCGAAAGTCTGCCATCCCGGCGCGCCGGGGTCCCAGCGAGCAATGCGGTTGCCCGGCGCACCTTCGGCAACGGTAAACGACCCGGCCGCCACGACCTGTGCGGCCAAGGGACCATTTCCGTCGGGATCCCATGCTGTCAACGCTGATACATGTGAGCCGCTGATTCCGACGGCGAACGGGTGCCATGCCACGCCGTCCCATCGCGCGACGCGATTGGCGGAGATGCCGCCGATCGAGGTGAAACCGCCCGCGACCACCAGCTGCTCAGTGAGCGGTCCAGTTGCGTCGGGGTCCCATGTCAACAGATCACTTACTCCAGGAATGCCGCCAACAGCGTTGCTGATCCCGTTCCCGAAGGCCTGCCATCCCGGCACATCCGGGTCCCAATGGGTGACGTAGTTCACCCCGACGGTGCCAACGGCAGCAAAATAGCCACCCGCCACCAGTTGTACGGGCCGCGGACCTAGACCGTCGGGGTCCCATGTCATGAGGGCTGCTGGGTAGATTTCCAGGCCACCCCCGACGGTCTGCCACGCCGAGCCATTCCATCCGGCGATGTAGTTGACCGGCGCGCCCCCCGAGGTGACGAAGTTACCCGCCGCGACTGGCTGCATGCCCAGCGGCCCGGAGCCATCCGGGTCCCATGTCGTCAACGAGTTCACAGAGTTAAAGTCGCCGAGGTCGATCCCGCTGCCCAGAGCATGCCACGACGCGCCGTCCCAGCGCGCGATGCCGTTGGCGGTCACGCCACCCGCGCTGACAAACCGTCCGCCCGCGATCAGCTGCGCAGCCTGAGGGCCCGAGCCATCGGGGTCCCAGTTTGTCAGGGCCTCAACGCTGTTGGACATTCCGCCGCCCAGCGTCTGCCACGTCGAGCCGTCCCACTGCGCGATGAAGTTCGCCGCAGAGTCGCCCGCGGACGAGAACTTTCCTCCGACGATCAACAGCGGCGACAGGGGACCACACGCGTCAGGGTCCCACGTCGTCAGGGCCAACACTTGCGTTTCGGGGGTCGCTGCGATTCCGGCGCCCAGCGGCTGCCATCCTGGCGTGCCGGGATCCCACAAGGCGACTTGATTCGCGCTGACTCCACCCGCGTCCGTGAAGGCACCCCCGGCCACCAGTAACTCGGGCAGTGGACCCGGCCCATCGGGGTCCAAGGTCGCAAGCGCGAACACGATGTGATTCATTCCTGTGCCGAAGGAATGCCACGTCGAGCCATCCCAACGAGCGATCCGATTGACGGTCACGCCGCCCGCTGTGGCAAACAAGCCTGCCGCCACCAGCTGCTCCGCGAGCGGTCCGTCACCATCGGGGTCCCACGTCGTGAGCGCTTTGGGTTCGCCGCTCAGTCCGGTCCCGAGTGCCTGCCATTCCGAGCCGTCCCACCGCGCGATTGAGTTCACCGTCACACCGCCTGCGGTGGCGAAGCTTCCTCCAATCACGAGCTGCGCGGGCGCCGGGCCGGCGCCGTCGGGGTCCCAAGTCGTCGCGGCATAGACGGTTCCGGTGGTGCCGGGGGTGGCATCGCCGGGGAGCCAATCTAAATCGCACGGCCCCGCAACCGCCGCTACAGCATTCAGCCCGATCATCGCAATCAGCAGCCACATCCGCATCAGATGCTGTCCTTTCAAGACACGCCCCGCTCCGTTCAGTGTCGGTTGCGAACAGGCTGTACGCAAAGGAAAAGCATCGACTTAATCGACTCGTTAACTTGGTTCTAACTGACTGTCAGATCAAGAGCTACCCGCAACGGGTCCCAGACCGCATCGGATCCGCGCCAGTGCCCTGCGTCACATTCTGCTGGAACTGTACCAGCAGCACGCTCAGGTCCGCGCCGTTGACCATCCCGCTCGCGTTCCGATCACCCGAGCATCATGTGCCCGTCCGTTTTCTGATGCTCCAACTTTGTCCCTTTCGCCGTTTCCCGCGTGATGACCCTCGTCCGCGGCCCCCGCTGTCCGATCGCCGGGAGCGCGGAGCACCCGCGGTACCATCGAGTCGTGGCCTCCACACCCACAGAACCCCCCGCCCCGCTCCCGCCCGCCTTGCGGCGGTACGAGCTATTGATCGCCGGGGTGTTCATGTGCACCACTCTGGGTGCGGTGGCGGCACCCTTTCTACTGAGGCGTGTGGCCCCCTCGATCTCCCCGCTCTGGGCCCTTCCAGGGATCCCGCTCGCCATTGTGACCACGACGTTCGGGTCGATCTGGTACTCGCGGCGCTGCACCGCTGGGATCAAGCGAGCGGTGCAAGCTGCGTCGGGGCGAGCGTGCGTGCGTTGCGTGTACGACCTCGGCGGTTTGGGCGACACGGGCGAGTGCCCAGAGTGCGGGCGGCGGTTCGACATCGCCGTTGATCGGCGCTCATGGGAGCGGGCGAAAGCGTTTGGGAACGCTCACTGATCGAACGTTGAGGGATGACAAGAAGATTCGGACAGCCGCGAGATGTCGAGGCCCGCGCGGAATGGTCGCCCTTCACTGTCCGTCCTTCGCGGTTCTTCGGGCGTTGTCATTGCTCGCTCGCGCAATGCGGTGGCCCCTGATGAGAACCTTCCGCAAATCGAGTCACATTGAGCTGAAGGAGATCGCGGACATCGCGACGAACCAGTATTTCAGCCGACGGTCGGCTCCACGCACAACCGATTGACTCCCATACGGAGCGAGCCATGAGCAACAAGAAGTCCAAGACCTCCCCCACTCCCGCCACGCCGACGGTCGCCAAGCCCGCCGCGAAACCCACCACCAAGCCCGCAGCGCCGCGAGCGACAACCACGGCCGCATCGTCCACCGCACCCACCAAGGTCACCAAAGCATCCGCACCCGGGTCAGCCCGCAGAGATCATCCTGAAGGTTGATGGTACAGAAGTCACCCGCGGCACAACGAAGATGACCGTTCCCGCTGCGTTCACCGCCAGCGAGACTTTCGATGTGGGCGTGGATCTCGGCTCACCGGTTGCACGTGATTACTTGGAGCGCGCCCCGTTCAAGTTAACGGCACCATCAAGGGGCTGACCGTCGAACTGAACTGATTTACAGGCCAGTCGTGGCCCGAGTGAACGTTCAACCGCAGGGGACGCTCCGCAGCGAGACCTAGGGCTTCGTCGGCTGAGGCACGGGGTTGAGGGCATCGAGGAGTGCCTGCCAATCGGCTGCTTTGGTGTCGTGGTTCGCTCCGGGATCGGCTTTGTGCCACGACTCGTAGAGCGCGATGAGCGCTTTGAGGTTGGGTTGGCGGGCGCGTTGAAACTGCTCGGGTGACTCCTCGATCGCCTGCTGGACCGAGAGCAGTTCGGCCTCGGCTTCGATAAAGCGATCCAGCCCGGTGAGGGTTTCCCCCAAGCGGACGCGAACTTCGTTGATGCTGCGAAAAGTCGGGCCGCGGGTGCGTTCGTAGGCGGCCATAGCCTCGCGGAACAGGGGCTCGGCCTCGGCGAACTTGCGCTGGGCGCGAAGGGTGTTCCCCAGGTTTGCCATGGTGCGGATGGTGTCCTGGTTGTCGTTTCCGAGGGTTCTTCGGTACTTCTCCAGCGTATCGCGCGTGAGGGTCTCGGCTTCGGCGAGTTTGCCGTGTCGCTGCAGGACCAGCGCGTACACGGCCTGTGCGACGAGGGTCTCGGGGTGCGCGGGGCCGGTGACGCGTCGGCGGACATCCAGCAACTGACGATTCAACTGCTCGGCCTCTTCGAGTTTGTTCTGCTCCAGCACGGAATAGCCGAGGTCACCCAACAGGATCAGCGTCTGGGGGTGATCTTCCCCCTGCGCGTGTGCGGATTTGGTCCAAGCATCGCGAAGCAGGACCTCGGCGCGGGCCTGTTCGCCGCGTCGGCTGAAGAGTCTTGCGTATAGACCCTGTGAACTGAGCGTGGTGGGGTGGGTCTCACCCAGCGTCCGTTGCTGCGACTCGAACGCTTCGCGCAGGAGGGGCTCGGCTTCGTCGAGGCGTCCTGCCGCCAGGAGCAGCGCTCCGAGGCGGCCGGAGTATTCTGTGGTCTCGGTGTTTGATGGCCCGAAGACGCGGCGGGCCTTGTCCATCGCTTCGCGATAGAGCGGCTCGGCCTCGGCGTAGCGGGTCTGGCGGTTGAGATTCGCGCCGAGGCCGCTGATGGCGCGGATGGTCACGGGGTGTTCCTCGCCGCGGACGCGACGGTACTTGTCGAGGGCCTCTCGAAAGTATGGCTCTGCTTCTTTGGCCTTGCCCTGCTGGTCGAGCAGACCGCCGAGGTTGAAGGTCCACGCCAGCACATCGGGATCGTCGGCACCGAGCGAGCGCGTGCCGCGGGCGTGCACATCTCGCCAGAGCGGCTCGGCATCGGCGAACTTTCCCTGTTGGGCGAACAGGGTTGCCAGGCTGTTGATGGCGATCAACGTGTCGCGATGGTCGTCGCCGTGAATGCGGCGGGAACGCTCGACGGCGTCTTTCAGCAAGGGTTCGGCTTCGGCGTACCTGCCCGCATCGCGGTACAGGTTGCCGAGGTTGCCCATCGCCGTCAGTGTCTCGGGGTGATCGGAGCCCAGCACGCGCGTGTTCCCTTCGACCGCCTCGCGGAGCATCTTCTCGGATTCGGAGGTGTTGCCCTGGTCCATGAGGATCAGCCCCATGTTGTTGAGGGACAGGAGCGTCAGTGGATCGGCATCGCCCAGCAGGCGTCGGCGCGTGGCGAGGGAGGAAGTTTGCAGAGGAGCGGCGTCATCGGGAGCGCCAAGTGTGCGGTATATCTCCGCGACCGAGTGCCGCAAGGACGCATCGACGAGGGACTGGTCCTTGAACTGCGAATCGACCGCGTCGACTGCGGGCTTGAGGATGGTCCGGACGATCAGTTCAACCGCGGTATCGGTGGCATTGACCTCCGACAGTTCGCGATCAAAGGCCGCGATACGGGCCTCTCGTTCTGCGTCGGGAATGGGTGACTTGTTCATGGCATCGTCGAATCTGCGGCGGATGCCGGCCATGAGATTGGCGCCGGCATCGGCGGGATCGATCTGGCTGAGCATCTTTGCTTGGAACTCGGAGACCTGCTGGAGTTCGGCCGCGCGCTTGTCTGCTTGTGTTTCGGCATGCACGGCGCGATCTCGCTGGGTGCGAGCGATGGTTGCCTGCCATGCGAATGCGACTAGCCCGATGAAGAGTGCGACGAGGACGGCCGCGGCGGTGGAAAACGTGCCTTTGTGCCGTCCGACGACTTTTCTGAATCGGTACATGGCGCTGGCGGGCGCGGCAACGACCGCCTCGCCGGCGAGATAGCGAGCGATGTCGGCGGCGAGGCTGCTCGCGGATTCGTAACGGCGCTGGCGGTCCTTCTCCATCGCCTTCATCACAATCCAGTCCAGTTCGCCGCGGACGATCGTTCCGAGTCGGCGCGGTTCGGTCTGTCTCCTGGCGGCCACGCTTGGAAGCGTGTCGGTGTTCTGGCTCAGGCGGTTGCTGGGGGTCGGGGGATCGTCCTCCCGGATGATGCGCTGGATTTCGGCGTAGGCGGCCGAGCGCAGCTTGTCGGGGTCGAAGGGCGTGACCCCGGTGAGCAGTTCGTAGAGCATGACACCGAGCGAGTAGACGTCTGTGCGGGTGTCGATATCGAGCGAGCCCTCGGCCTGCTCGGGGCTCATGTACTCCGGCGTGCCGACGAGGGTTCTGTGTGCCGTGAACAGCGTCTTCTCGGTGAGTTTGCTTGAGGTCGCCTTGGCGATGCCGAAGTCGATGACCTTTGCAAAGGGCCTTGCATCCTGCGTGGAAACCAGGACGTTGGAGGGCTTGAGATCGCGGTGAATCAGGCCCTTCTGGTGCGCGTGCTGGACGGCCTGGCAGACCTGCACGAACAGCTCCAGGCGCTGAGTAATCGGGAGGTTGTGCGAGTCGCAGTACTTGGTGATCGAGTCGCCGGTGCAGAGTTCCATGACAAAGTAGGGTCGGCCCTGCTCGGTGGCGCCCGCGTCGAGTACCTTGGCGATGTTGGGGTGATCCATGAGCGCCAGCGCCTGACGCTCCTGCTCGAAGCGCGCGACGACGCTGCGGGTGTCCATGCCGAGTTTGATGATCTTGAGAGCGACCCGGCGCCGGACCGGGTGTTCCTGCTCGGCCATGAAAACGGTGCCGAAGCCGCCCTCGCCAATTCGTTCGAGCAGTTTGTAAGGGCCGATGCGGGCGCCCGGGTTTTCGGAGGCCGTCGCGGATTCGGGAGGGGGCGATTCGCCGCCGGGTTCGAGGAAGTCACCGGCCAAATCGTTGGCGATGAGCAGTTCGTCGACTCGCACGCGGAGGGCTGGGTCGCCGGCGCAGGCGCGATCGAGGAAGATCGCGCGTTCGGCACCGGCGAGGGTGCGTGCTTGGTGGAAGAGAGCCTCGACGCGCTGGGGGTAGGACATCAATTCGCCTTGGGTTGAAGGACCGGCAAGCTCAATGCGAGATTCCGGCGCGATCGTCCTCATAAAGAGGCGGGAAGGTCTAACTGAGGCCTGAGAGTTCCTTGAACAGCCAAGCGCGCGCGTAGGCCCAGTGCCGATCGGCGGTTGCGGGGGAGATGCCCATTGTGGACGCGGCCTGCAGGCGGTTCATACCGGCGAAGAAGCGGAGTTTGACCAGTTGGGCCATCTGGGGGTTCTCGGCTTCGAGCCGCGTGAGGGCTTCATCCAGATCGAGCAGTTCCTGGGGGATCGTGTCGAGGGAGATCTCGCGCATGTTGAGGTTGGCGCGTTGGAAGCCGCCGCCGCGTTTGATGGTGCCGCGCTCGCGGGCCCGGTCTATGAGGATGCGTCGCATGGCCTCGGCGGCGGCGGCGAAGAAGTGGCCGCGACTGTCCCACTCCGGAGCGGCGAGTTTGTCGGGCCCGACGAGCCGGAGGAACGCTTCGTGGACCAGGGCCGTTGCCTGCAGGGTCTGGCCGGGCTTCTCGTGGCTGAGCCGGTCCTCGGCGAGTTTGCGGAGTTCGGCGTAGACCAGCGGCAGCAGATCTCCCGAGGCTCGGGAGTCGCCAGCGTCGATCGCTTCCAGAATTCGAGTGACCGCGGCGTCGGCCATGGGCAGAGCGTACCGCAGGAGTTTCGGTGCCACATGGTCCGCGGTGGATTCAGGAGCCAACTGTGGGTTGGAGGGTGCGGATCAGCCGCTGGCAACGAGATATGGGGCGGCGTCGCGGCTTCGGGACAGGTTGCCCATCTCACCGATTTGGCGAGCGTGGGAGGGCAGGCCCGGCGGTAGACAGCCGACAGACCACTTAGGAGTTCAACTGGACGGGCAGCTGGTGGGGAAGCCTGGCCGGCGGGGCGCTCCAGTGCGGGAAGAGAATTCGAGAAGTCGTGATGAGGATCGCGCGGGAATCTCGCATTGATGGCGTGCCGACCAACGGGGTCGGCCAAGGCCCATCAAATGGAGGGAAGAGACCAATGAGTTTGTGCAAGTCGATTTGTATGCGTGTGGCGGTTGTCGGTTCGTCGCTTGGACTTTCTGCGGCTGGCGCTTTGGGGGCGGTGTTTACCATGGCGCCGGTGGCGGATACGTTCATTACGATTCACCCCACTCTCGGAGGCCCCGGCAGCAACCACGGCTCGGATCCCTTCCTGGCGGTGATCGGAACTGACCCGGGCAACCCCACCAATCCCGTGGCGACGCTTTCCCTGGTCCGCTTTGATCTGAGTTCGCTCTCCGGCCAGACCGTGCAGGGGCCGGTGACGTTCTCGATGTACGTGCAGGGCACAGCATTTAATACGCTCGTGGCTGACCGCGATATCGACGTCAGGGACATTTCGGGCGCGTGGAACGAGGCCACGGTGACGGCGAACAACGCGACCCTGGTGCCGGGCGCGGTGGTCGCCACGCAGAGCATTCACTACCTCACTTCGGCCGATGACGGGTATGTGTCGTGGACGCTCTCAGCGACGTACGTGCAGAGTTGGATCGACACGCCGTCGTTGAACTACGGTCTGTACATCCAGAATGTGTCCGGCGGGCCCTTCAATGACCTTCAGTTCGGATCGCGGGAGTCCGCGAATCCGCCGCAACTGACGATCAACGCCATCCCGGCGCCCGGCAGTGCGGCGATGCTGGGGCTTGCTGCGTGCGGCGTGGCTCGTCGGCGGCGGGCGCGGAGTGACGTGCGCTCGATGTGATGCGGGAATGTGAGAAGCCGCCGCCGCCGACCGGACAACACCGGGCGGCGGTGGCGTTCGTTTGTAGAAGCCTTGCTTCATCTCACCGAAGTCCACGCGTTCACGTACCAGAGTTCTTAGCCGATTTGGTCGTTGCCGAAGAACGGGCATGCCGGGGTGTGCGCCGGTCCGTCGGTGCTGGCGTTCGTCGTGTTGAAGTTGTTGGCGCCCATTTCCAGGCTAAGGGCGGCGGCGGCGGCGCTTTGTCGTCATTAGCGCAGCGCATGCGAGGATGCTCGTCACACCGGGGCCGGGGACGACGTTCAAGCCGTGGGGCGCGAAAGCGGGGTAGTCGACGCCGTTGGCGTCGACGTAGTAGAGGGTGGTGCCGGACTGGCCTCCAGGACCGAGGAGGCTGAAGGTGTGGAGGCCGACGGGCATGCCAGCGGTGTAGCCGAGGTTGTTGGCGCTGATGCCCGAACGCTAAGTGCCCGACAAGCCGATACTTAGTTCATGACCAGTGCAGCACCCCTCCGGAGATATTGAACCTCCCACCCCTATCACTCGGGTTGAATCCGACCCGACGTCATGCGTCGCTCGCGGGAACTGCTCCAGTTGATTGATCAATTCTCGGTGCATCGCCGAGCGCGGCGAGCCCCCGCGGTACCATCGAGACGTGGCCAGGCCCAGCGAAGCTCAGTTAGCCATCGCTTTATTGAGAACCTTCCGCAAATCCAGTCACATCGAGTCGAAGGAGATCACGAACATCGCGGCGGATCAGTATTTCATGCTCGACGAGCAAGCCTACGAGCTCTTTGCCGTCGATCAGCGCGACCGGTGAGGCGTTGGGACGCCTCGCCTCGGTTCGAGCCCCGCTCGAATACCCACCCGTTGAGATGACGAGCCCTTGATCGTGGACTCCCAGGCTCCCTCTGAGTTGCTGGACCAAAGGCGCCTGAAGGTTGTCGGCTCGTCGCTTGACCTGCACGGCCATTGAGATCCGTACCGCGTCTCCCACTACGAGGAAGCCGCGAACATCGATCCCGCCATCGCCGGAGTACTTGGTGACCGTCACGTCGACGAAGCCCAGAGCGGTCAGCAGCCGACCGATGAGCTCTTCAAACTCCTTGGGGTCCATTTGGAGCAGATACGCCAGCAGCGACTCCCGGACCTTGTCGTTGTGGCTGGCGATCTGGGCATCGAGGCCCTTGGGCCGCCAAGCCGCAAGACCGATCATGCCCCCGCCCAGCCGTTCGAATCGTGGTTTCTCTCCCCGCTTCTCACGCCGCTGGCACTCGGTGATGATCTGTGCGTGCATGGTCGCTTCAGGAGTCAGGCCATTGGTACGGATCAGGCCTTGGTCGAGCGCGATCTTGGTGATTTCGCGAACGTGCAGGGGTTCGCCATTGGGACGGCGGCTGAGGATCTGTTCTGCAGCGTCGGCAAACGACATAGTGATCGGCGCGTCGGGGGTGAGCGCTGCGGGTTCAGGAAGAATACTGGGGCTGCGATCGAGGTCCTGGTCCGCCCCCTCCGAACATGAACTCGCTGTCGGCGGCTCCGTGCTGAGAGCCGCGGATTCGACAGACATGTCATCGGCCCGAACTGTGAAGGTGCCGGGTGCCGTGCAGATGAGCCAACCGGAGGGTTCTCGGTTCACCGCCGTCGAGATGGCCGCCCGCACAGTGGCCTCGGGGGTTTTCCCTTCGGGAGCCCACAGACCTCGGTCGATCATGAGGCGGGTGATGTCTCGGTAGTGCAAGGGCCCGGCCGACCCCTGCAATACCTCCCGAACGCAGTCAATAACGGATCGCATGGAGGAATCCCACTCTCGGCCGGTCTGCTGCTGAAATAGCAGCACGGAGCGCGAATCATAGCGTGCTGCCGGAATGGCAGCACGCGCACAGCACACCTTGGCCTATCGGCGCCTGACGGCGAAGCTAAGGAAGCTGCGCGAGGACGCAGGACTGTCCCAACGAGACCTTGCCGCCAAGATCAAGAAGCATCCAACCTTGGTGCACCGCTCTGAAACCGGCGACAGGCGCGTGGACCCGGTGGAGTTCATCGCGTGGTGCCGCGGATGTGATCGCGACCCAGCCGGTGTGATTCGGGAACTGGAATCGGGGCATTAGCTGCTACAGCCAAGCCCGCGTGCCGTGGAGCCTTTGCTCGTTCGTCACGCTGCCCATGGAGATCTGAGCACCGGCCCGGCTCGCTAGATGATGATTTCGGCATCGATCCAATGTGTGACGCCGATCACCGTTCGCGCGCAGGGTCACAGAACGCGGAGCATTACCTTCAATCTCGTTCAAGCGCCCGTGACATCGCGACGCGACCGCGGACTTGAACCTCGAAAGTGATCGCTTCCCCCTCATGAAATGAGGCACTTGCGGTGATTGTGGGCATCTGCATTTTGCCTTGCAATGTGTGCCACCCTTCGCCCTCATGGTCGTTGTGCTACAGCCGACTGTCGGCTTCTCGCACAACCGACTGACGCCCATACGGAGCAAGCCATGAGCAGCAAGAAGTCCAAGTCCTCCCCCACTCCCGTCACCCCGGCCGTCGCCAAGCCCGCCGCGAAACCCACCACCAAGCCCGCCGCGCCGCGGGCGACAAGCACGGCGGCATCGTCAAGCGCATCAAGCAAGGTCACCAAAGCATCCGCCAAATCCCCGCCGAGCATGAGCGGGCTCGATGCTGCGTACAGGATCCTCCAAGAGTCACGCGAGCCGATGAACGTGCGCGACATCACCGAGCGAGCCAGGGCCAAGGGACTCTGGAACCCCGAGGGCAAGACACCTTCAGCCACGCTCGCCTCGGCCATCGGCCGTGAGATCAAGACCAAGGGCAAGCACGCCCGGTTCAAGAAGGCCGACCGGGGGCTCTTCGCGACGACGGCCTCCAAGAAGTGACCCTCCCCCGCACCCCCGCACGTCACCGCGCCCATGGACATCCAGTCGTGGGCGCGGCGGCGTGCCTCATTTGGAGAAGCTGCATGCCAAAGCGAACCTCCTCAGGAGGCAAGACCGCGCCTTCCCCGCCTCCACGACCGAAGCAAGCGCTGGCAACCATCGATCTTGCGCGTTTGCCTGGTCTGCCTCTGGGCGAGCTGCGAGTGATCTGGGCTCAGCACATGGGGCGTACCCCTCCGCCATCCCAGAAGCAGGTTCTCGTCCGCCAACTCGCTTGGACCGTTCAGGAACGCGAGCACGGCGGACTGGATGAACGGACTCGTCGCCTACTGGATGCGGCGGTCAGTTTGGCGCGGAGAGAGATGGAAGCGGGCAGCAAAGGACCCGCGGCTTCAACTTCGTCCGAATCTTCTCGCCGCCGCGCCAAGCCGGGCACCAAGGGATCGACCATTCTCCTGCCACGCGAACTCCCCCCTGCTGCCCGACTGGTACGGGTCTGGCCCGCGGGCAGCAAGAACGTTCACGAAGTCACTGTGCTGGGCGACGGCCGCGGGTTCCAGTATCGCGATCGCACGTTTACGAACCTGAGCGCGATCGCGCTCGCCATCACCGGTTCGAAATGGTCTGGTCCGCGGTTCTTCGGTCTCAGCTCGCGCCGTTCTAAACCCCTTGGAGACGTCGGATCATGACCGGGTCGCCTACGCCAGCGCGGACCTCGGTGGTTCGCTGCGCCGTCTACACCCGCAAGTCCAGCGAGGAGGGGCTGGAGATGGCCTTCAACTCTCTGGACGCCCAGCGGGAAGCCGGAGTCGACTACATCAAGAGCCAGAAGCACCAGGGCTGGGTGGCGATAGGAACCGCCTACGACGATGGCGGCTACTCCGGGGGATCGACCGATCGACCCGGCCTTCAACTGCTGCTCGAGGACATCTCCAAGGGGCGGGTTGATGTCGTGCTCGTCTACAAGGTGGACCGCCTCTCGCGTTCACTGGCGGACTTTGCGCAGCTGATGCAGAAGTTCGACGAGCACAATGTCTCGTTCGTCTCGGTGACCCAGCAGTTCAACACCACCACTTCGATGGGCCGACTGACGCTGAACATGCTGTTGTCGTTCGCCCAGTTTGAGCGAGAGGTCTCAGGTGAACGGATCCGCGACAAAATCCTTGCCACCAAACGCAAAGGCGTATGGGTGGGCGGGCAGCCGCCCATCGGCTATCGCTTGCCCAAGGAGGGTGACCCGGGATACACCCCCGGCGATCGGACCCTCCGAATCGTCGAGCCCGAGGCAAAGCTCGTTCGGAGCATCTTTGAGGGGTATTTGAAGACCGGCTCAACGGCCGTGTTGGCCGCCCAGTTCAATCGGGCGGGGTATACGACCAAGCGTTGGACGAGCACCGAAGGCACGCCGCACGGGGGACGCCCGTTGACCGCGCCGTACCTGCACCGGATGCTCACGCACCCCATTTACATCGGACGCATCACCCACCAGCGTGCCCGGTTCAGGTCCGAAGGCATTCCCAAGGATGGTTGGCCCGGGCTCCATCAGCCCATCATTGATCAGAAGGTGTGGGACCGGGTCAGGGCCCGCATGGGGACAATCGAGCGCGAGGGGCGGGCCAAGTGGACGCACTCGCATCTCCTCAAGGGAAAACTGCGCACCTTTGAGGACTACACGATGAGCCCCGGTTCGGTGCCAAGGCCTGTCTCCAAGAAAACCGGCAAGGGCGGCGCGGCCAAACGAATGGTCCTCTACTACGTGAGTCAGCGGGCGATTCGACACGGGTTCAAATCGTGCCCCATTCGGACCATCAACGCGGGTCATCTTGACAATCTGGTGAGGGGCCTGGTGCTGGATCACCTGAAGGCTCATTACACATTGGACATCGGGTGGCACGAACCAGAAGTGCGGGACCGGTGGATTCGCGAGGTCATCCACAAAGTCGTCCTTGCGCCTGACTGGTTAACGGTTGAGATTGCGGCTGCCCGTGTGGCGGAGTGCGTGGAAGTGATGCGGCGCACGGCGGACACCCCGCGCGGCCGTGCCGGGGCTCCCAAGGGAGCCCCCGAATCCGGCACCGTGCCGACATGCCCGTTCACACCTGAAATCGACCAACGAGGCACCACCACCGTGTTGACGCTTCGTATCCAGATCAAGCTGCATGATGGGAAGCGCCTTGTGCTCAGTGAAAATGGTCGGGACCTGTGCAGCATGGTCGCCCCCGACGGTCGGCCGGTTCCTCGCGAGCACCTGGTCCGCGCGATCGGCTTGGCGTTCGCCTGGCACCGGGAACTGCTGCGCACCGGGGCCACCGTGGAATCCCTCGCGCAGCAATGCGGGGTGACCGATGCCCGGATACACGCGATCCTGCCCTTGACGCAGCTGAGCCCGGCGATCTTGCGATCGGTATTGAACGGCACGATCGGCGCTTCGCTGTCACTGGTCACACTCTTGCGAGCAGCGGATGAGTTGGATTGGTCACGACAGGCTTCGGTCCTCGTCTGAAGGCAGACCGCTCGCTGCCCCACCCACAGTCTGGCTCTGATAGGCGAGTGGAAAATATTTCCACAAAGCGCGTGCTATCCGGGAACGTAAATACCATTTTCTCAGAAGCGCCATACGCCAACCGGCCAAACGCGCTTCACCGAACAGAAACAGATCTAGACTCGGGGCAAGGTGCGCGCGCCCATCGGGAAGCAGTCGAGCTCGATGTTAAACCCTTGCCGTCGTTGTGCTCCCAGGCGCTACCGATCCGGGTCCAGACGGCTTTCTTGCCTCTCTGTCGCGGATGTGGTACGCGGTGTGGCTCGGGGTGCGCGCGGTCTGACCGCCGGTGTTAGATGATTCGTTCATGTGTAGTTTCCGTTGTCGAGGTTGCGGGCCCCGCCCATCGCGTCCCGATGGTACGGGTTCACAAAGCCGTGATAGACGGTGCGGAACGCACCGGTCAGGCGAAAGGCCGAAGGCTTCCATCGCGCAGCGCGGAAAACGGCCTTGGCAACTTGATCCGGATCCTCGGCGGCTTCACCGTGTCCTCCGAGGGACGTATGGCGTGTTCGTACTCGTCGAACGCTTCATGCCGCCCGGTATTCAGATCCTCACACCCCGATTGCATTACGAACGCCCGTGAGCCCATGCTCGCGGGCGATTCCGTTGGCGGCGTTGACGCGGCTTGCAAGTTGACAAGAGCGACAATCGACCGTCGCATCGGGTGCCCGCCGTTCGGCCGCGCGTCCCGGCCTCACTTCTTCCGCGTGGCGATGGTGCTACCGCCCGTGTGGAACGCGAAGCGGTCGATCGTACCATCGGCCGCGGTAAGGAACTCGACGGAGGCGTTGATCTGGCCCTTGACTCGGAACGTCGTGCCGCGAGCGGGGGTTAGATCGCGGGTCTGGCCGAGTTGGACCATCTGGAGCACGCCGTCTTCGCGCACCTGGATGGTCACTTCGATCCCGTTTAGTTCATAGCGGCCCGTGAAGCGCTTGAGGTTGATCAGGTCGAGCAGCTCCGCGGGCGGCTTGCGCGTGAACAGGATCGGATCGGTGTTCGGCTCCAGCGGCACGGACACCGCCGAAACCTCGCCCGCGAGGTCGGTAATGAACTGCATCCGGCTCTGGTTGAGGCGCGACGTCTTGTCGCGCGGCGTCTGGAACACCTCGTAGTGCCAGTGATCGAGCGGGGCGGTGAAGCCGTGGATCGTGACCCGCAGGCGGTCGCCGTCGCGGGCGATCTCGAGCGTGCCGTAGGCCGGTTCGGTGTAGGTGCCCGCGTAGTCGTCGAGCGCGTGCCCGGGTGTAGTATTCGGCTTGCGATCCGAGACACCCGCGGCCAGGGCCGCCTCTTCGCCCGCGAGCGTCTTGCGCTCCATCTCGGCGAAGCGGTCGACCATATTCGCCGAGGGGAGGCCCAGCAGCCGGTCAAGAATCTCATAGGGCAGCCCGTCACGCAGGCGGCCACCGGACCGGTTGGTGAGGACGACGATCCCGATGCGCTCCTTGGGCGCGAACATCACCATGGCGGCCGCGCCGGGCATGTTGCCGCCGTGGTGGGCGATCTCGACGCCGCGGTACGTCTCGGTGAACAGGCCCATCCCGTAACTGCGGAAGCCGATCTCGGGGAAGGGTGAGGGTCCGATCGGCGTGACCGGCTGCATCATCATGCGTACATCGCTTTCCTGCAGCACGCGCTGCCCGCCGAACTGGCCTCCGGCGAGCATCATCCGCAAGTGGGCGGTCATGTCCCTCGCCGTCGATGTGATCGAGCCCGTCGGCCCCATGCCCTCAACCGAAACGAACTCGTCGCGCACGATCCGCCGGTCGTTGTCGAGTTTGTACCCCTTCGCGGCATCCGCATCGGCGGCCACTTCGGCGAGCGAGAAGCCCGAGCGGTTCATCCCCAGCGGCTGGAAGAGCGAGGTGCGCACCAGCGTCTCCCAGTCGCTCCCGGCGATGCCGCCGCCCAGGTACCCCGCCGTCATGAACATGAAGTTGTTGTATTGAAATGTGGTGCGGATGTCTTTGTTGAAGGGCAAGTAGCGCAGCCGCCCGTAGAACTCTTCGCGGCCGAGCGTGCTGCCGAACCACACGAAGTCATGCCGCGGCAGGCCGATGCGGTGCGTCACAAGGTCCTTGGGCGTGGCGTGCAGCGTCGCGTAGTCGTCGTGGAGACGGAAGTCGGGGAGGTAGTCGCGGACCGGCTTCTCCCACTCCAGTTTCCCCTGACGGACCAGCGTGCCCAGCGCGGCGACCGTGAACTGCTTGGTCACCGACGCGATCTGCTGCCTGGTGTCGGGCGTCATCGGCGCGCCCGCCTCGACATCCCGCAGTCCATACCCCTTGAGCAGCACGACCTCATCGCCCACCACCACGCCCACCGAGACGCCGGGAATCTTCTGATCGACCCGCGCCCGCTCGATGACGGCGTCGATGCCCTCCAACCCCTTCGGGTCGGGCGGCGCGAGGAAAGACACTGCGACCAGGAGTATGGCAAGAATGTTCATGAAGTCTCATTTCGATGACGAGGCCGAAGAGGAAAGCTGTGCGATCGCAGAGTGTACAGTGATTGCGAGCGTGCCCAGGCGGGTGTCAACGTCATGCTTCTGGCCGAGTTCGCGCCGGTTCGTGTAGGGCTGCGCTCGCGTGCCGGGGGAAGATTCGAGCCGGGTGGGGCGATCACTGCCCGCGCCGGGCGCCGGCGAGCCTTCGCCCATTCCGCACTCACCTTCGCGATCGGAATCGTTGTCGCTCAGCACACTGCCAATCCCGGGCTCCCAAACCCTATCGCCCTCCGAGAAAAGTTCTATTGGTGTACTGTCACCCCGATTTGTTTGAAAGTAAAGCCCTTCGATGAGCACATCGAAGGGCTTTCTCGTTACAGGGGAAAGGGTTAGAGCACAACCGAGCGGTACAACCGCTCTCGATCAAGCAGCGGTTGTTGGGCCGTTTGTGGGCTACTGGTAACGGGATTTGAACTTCGCGGGATTCAGGGAGGCCGGAACAGCGGCGGTGTGTGTCAATGTGCGCACATTGGTTGAGGCGGTCTGCGCAGGAAAGTTCATTGTTCTTCGTTTCTTGGAGCCTCGACCGGCCTCGGCCCGGTCGCAGGTCGCGGCGGGCTGAGGGTGGGCACGGATCGCTACGCGGTCAGGGACACGAGCGTGAGCGTGAGCGCGAAGCCGCTCACATCGGCCAGCGTGGTCGTGATCGGGCCGCTGGCCAGGGCCGGATCGATCTTGAAGCGGCGCAGCATGAGCGGGCACACCGCGCCGATGCCGATGGCGATCAGCGCATTGAGCGCCATTGCGACGCCCACCGCAGCGCCGATCGTCCAGGGCGCGCCCCACAAGCGCGAGAGCAACGCCACCGCCGTGCCCAGGGGCACCGCGAGCAGCCCGGCGAGCAGCAGTTCGTGCTTCAAGACCCGCGGCCACACCCGCGGGTCGATCAC
>JBGSZV010000010.1:0-5406 GCA_041750235.1 Phycisphaerales bacterium | reverse complement strand
GCTGGCTGTCGCAGCCGACACCGACGACGACCGGTCCGGGAGGCGTGACGGCGAGCCTGACGCCGCGTGAGTCAATGTTGAAGCTGCTAGGCGACGCGGATGATGTGACGCGCGTCGCCTGGACCGCGACCGAGGACACCGCGGCGAAGACTCCCGCGGGCGGCGCGGCTGCTGGCGAGGTGGTCTGGAGCAACGAGCGGCAAGAGGGCTATATGGTCTTCAAGGGGCTGGCGGTCAACGATCCGCGCATCGAGCAGTACCAGCTCTGGATCTTCGATGTGAATCAGGACGAAAAGTACCCGATGCACGGCGGGGTCTTTGATATTCCTCCGGGACAGACCGAGGTGGTGGTGCCGATCAAGGCGATGCTGCCGGTGAAGCAGCCAACGTTGTTCGCGGTGACGCGTGAGAAGCCGGGCGGGGTGTGGGTGTCGGATCGCCAGCGGCTGCCGGTGCTGGCGAAGGTCGCGGGGTAAGAGTTTTTACCGCAGAGACGCAGAGACCGCAGAGAAAGCTCCTTGGATAAGAACCAAGAAGCTCATGCTGTATTGTCGCCTCTCTGTGCGATTCCGGAGTCGCTCTGCGTCCTCTGCGTCTCTGCGGTGAAAGTGAACCTCATGGAGTCAACGAGACGCGGATTTCGTTGAGGGGGTTGCCGTGGGTGTCGAGGATGTGGGCTCCGAAGCCCCAGCCGCCTTCGGCCTGGCCGATCTTGATGAGCACTGAGTTGGGGCCCTTCTTGAGCTTGACCGGGATCTTCTCTTCCTTGGTTGTATAGGCGCGCTGGGTGTGCTTGCGGAAGAGTTCCTGGCCGTTGAAGAAGACGACACAGCCGTCGTCGGAGCCGACGGCCAGGATGGCGTCCATGTCGCGGGGGGCGTGGAGATAGGTCAGGGCGTAGGCGACGGCATGGTCGGTGTGCTTGCCGAAGACCTTGTGAAGATCGACGAAGAACTCGGCGCGGGGATCGGCGCCGGGGCCGACGCCGGTGATACGCTCAACTTTCTTCCAGGCGACGGGCTTGTTGTTGAACCCTTCGTAGGTGGCGCTCGTGTCGAGAGACTTCTCGGGGCCGAAGGTCGGCTTCATTTCGTGGCGATGATGGCAATCAAATGGGCCGATGACCCACCACGCGTTGATTGACGGGTACAGGGTCTCTTCGCTGGTGAGGATGAAGCTGGTGCCGTCGGCGGTGACGGTGGTGGAGACGCGCACGCTGCCGTACTGCGGCACACCCACGGGGGCGAGACGAGCGATGGCGCGGGTGTGATCCCCGACGCCGAGGGTGTCGGCGGCGCGCCCGGCCTGGAGGGTGACTTGCCAGGCGTCGGAGGCGCTGAAGGCGATGGCTGCGTCGACCTTGCCCGATGATGCGAAGCGTGGCGCGAATGCGATATCGGCGGCGACCGCGATGGTCCCGGCTTCGCCGGGCTCGAGCGTGAGTCGAGACGAGAAGCCCAGGAGGCGTGCGAGGGCTTTGGAGCGTGCGGCAGGAGCAGCGCCGCAGGTGTTGATGGCGGAGAGGAGGCTCCACCAGTCGGCTTGGAACTTCACGGCGGCGGCATCGGCGGCGGGGGCGTCCTTTGCGGCAATCGAGCGGATTGTCGACGCGGTGCGCAGCAGTGCGGGGGCGTGCGAGCCGAGGATGGCGTTGAGGTCGTCGATGAGCTTGAGCTGGCCGCGGAGCGCGTGGCGGAGTGTTGTGTCGGCGAGGCCGCTGGTCGGCGTCACAACGATCTCGGTGGCCGCGTTGATCGGGAGCTTTCTGGTGCGGATGACGACCGAGAGCGTGCGGGCGTCATACCACCAGCCGGGCGCGTTGGAGGACGCCGCAATCTCGGGTGAGATGGGCTCAAGGGGCTCGTTGTTGATGAGCACGCTCGCGGCGGGCCATGTGTCGCGGACGTGAAGTTCATACGAGCGCTGGGATACCTGGCCGGTGAAGCGGCCCTGCGCGGGGCCAACATGGATCGTGTGTGCACCGGCAGCGAGCTTGTGCTCGATGGTGGTCCAGGCGCACTGGTTCTCGTGGTAGTGGCTGGTGATGCCGTCGTCCTCGTAGAGCCGGGTAGAGCCGACGGCGCCGGGGAAGACGTGGAGGATCATGTGATCAAGGGGACGCTCGGTGGTGCGTCGCATCTTGGGGGCCATCGGGATGACGGCGCCTTCGCGGGCAAAGAGCGGGAACTCGTCGAGTGGGACGTGCAAGCGGATGGATGCGCCGGAAGCGCCGGCGTGAACGGTGCGCCCGGTGAACCAGTCGGTCCACGTGCCGGGGGGCAGCCAGACGTCCATTTCGGCGCAGCCCGTGAGTGAGTCTCCCGGTCGAGAAACTGGGGCCGCCAGGAGGTCGTCGCCGTACATGTACTGTCCGGGATGCGTGTAGGCAGCATCCAGTTCGGGCCATTGGTAGTAGAGCGGACGGCAGAGGGAGATGCCGGTGTCGTAGGCGACGCGGTTGGCGGTGTAGGTGTAGGGGACGAGCGCGTAGCGGAGGTGGAAGCAGTCGCGTGTGATGTTGAAGACGTCTTCGGGGAATGCCCAGATGCGGCGCTCGGCGTCGGGGCGCTTGCCGGCGTGGGTGCGGAGGATGGGCGAGAAGATGCCGTACTGGATCCAGCGTGCGTAGAGATCTGGTGCGACGGGTCCGGGCTGGTGGCCGCCGATGTCGTGGGACCAGTAGGCGTAACCGACGTTGCTTGCGACGGCGGTGAACTCGGGTTGCCAAGCGAGCGATTCCCACGTGTTGTAGGTGTCGCCGGAGAAGCCGATCTGGTAGCGGTGGTTCCCGAGTCCGCCCCAGCGGCTGAAGATTAGCGGGCGATGGTTCTCGCGGCCGCCGACGCCGCGGTGCTCGGGGTCGCGTTCCATGTCCGACCAGTGGAGATAGTTCAGCCAGTAGAGGGGATCAAGGCCTTCGATGGCAGTGTTTGAGCCTTGCTGCCAGTCCATCCACCAGAAGTCGACGCCTTGGCGTTCGATGGGGTGGTGGAGGATCTTGAAGTAGGCCTCGACGAACTGGCGGTCGGTGCAGTCGAAGGGGACGCGGTAGACCTCGCGGGTGTTGACCTTCATTTCCTGCGCCATGGCGCGGAACTGGGATTCGTGCTTGCCCACGCCGTCGGCGGGGTGGAGGTTGAGGGTGGTCTTGAGATTCTTCGATCGGCACCAAGCGAGGAAGCCTTCTGGATCGGGGAAGTAGCGTGGGTTCCACGTGTAGCCGGTCCAGCCGTCGAGGTGCCAGTCCATGTCGATGACGAGGACGTCGAGCGGGACGTCGTGCTTCTCGAAGTCGGCAACGAGGTCCTTGAGTTCCTGATCGCTATAGGCCCAGTAGCGGCTCCACCAGGCGCCGAGGGTGTACTTGGGGCACAAGGGGATTTTGCCGGCGACGAGAGTGAACTCCTTGAGGGCCTGCGCGTAGTTGCGGGCGTGGCCGAAGAAGTACCAATCGGTCGCTCCAGATTTCGCGGCGTCACGCGGGAGGGCCCAGGGCCAGTCGGAGTTGTCGAAGAGGAGGCGGGCGGAGTCATCGACGACGACCCAGCCGTCGCGCGAGAGCAGACCGGGCTCAAGCTTGCAACGGCCGTCGACCCCGTCGAGGGTGCGAATGGTGCCGCGGAGGTTGCCGGTGTCGGGTGTGCCGGGGGTCCAGGTGGTTTCCTTGCCGCCGACGGCGAGCCGGACCATGAGGTTGTTCGCGTTGAACGCGCCGGTGCCTTCGGTGTAGGTGAGCTTGAGGTGTTCGGTCGTGATGACGAGCTTGCCGTCGTGCCGGGTGACTGAGAATGAGGGGACCGGCAGTCGGCGGTTGATGAAAGCGAAGGTGGCGCGGTCTTCGAACGTGGCGGTGGGGGAGTACTCGAGGCGAATGAGCGATGGGGTCAGGATGGTGATGCGTGCATTCCCTGAGGTAACGATGGCCTTGGGGTCGGCGACGGGGTCGTAGCGCTTGGCGTTGGAATGGTGGGCCATCGGTCGCTCGTGAGAGAGGGCGTTGGTCGGGCGCTGGGTTGGTGTAACGCTTTACTAGCGGAGATTCTACTGAAAGTCAAAGATTTGACCACCAGCGGGAATGAACTTGGCGGGCAGCAGTGACGGCAGGATGGGGCGGCCCGGGGGAGGGTTGCGGGTTAGGAATGGTCGGGGCGGCCATGGCCTGGAGGCAGGCATGTACACCCTCAGCGAGTGCCGTGAGGTCGTAGCCGCCCTCGAGCATGAAGATGATGCGATCGGAGGCGTGGCGGCGGGCGACCTGAATGAGGTGGGCAGCCATGGCGCGGTAGCCGTCAGTGGTCACGCGCATGCCGCCGAGGGGGTCGCGGTGGTGGGCGTCGAAGCCGGCGGAGACGAGGACGAGCTGGGGGCGGAACTGCTCGGCGACGGGGGAGATGATGCGGTCGAAGGCTTGGAGATAGACGTCGTCGCCGGTTCCTTCTGGGAGGGGTATGTTGATGGTGTAGCCGGCGCCGGGGCCGATGCCGGTTTCTTCGAGAGCGCCGGTGCCGGGCCAGAAGGGGTGCTGGTGGAGGTTGATGACGAGCACGTCGCTGCGGGATTCGAAGAGGTGCTGCGTGCCGTTGCCGTGGTGCACGTCGAAGTCAACGACGAGGATGCGATGGAGTTGGTGGGCGGTGATGGCGTGCTGCGCGGCGATGGCGAGGTTGGCGAGCAGGCAGAATCCCATGGCGCGGTCGCGCTCGGCGTGATGGCCGGGGGGACGGACGAGACAGAAGGCGTTGCGGGCCTGACCTGACATGACGGCATCGACGGCGTTGATGCCGGCGCCGGCAGCGAGGAAGGCGGCTTCGAGACTTGCGGGGCAGGTGTGGGTGTCGGGGTCGAGGTCGGCGTAGCGATTGGCGATGGAGTCGAGGAGGGCGAGGTAACGCTCGTCGTGGACCGCGAGGAGGGCGCTGCGGGTTGCGGGAGTTGGGGACTCCCAGCGCGTGTTGGGGAGGGGCGCGGCGCGGAGCGCGGTGGTGATGGCGCGGAGGCGATCGGGGCGCTCGGGATGTCCGGGGCCGGGGTCGTGAGCGACCATACGGTCGTCAAAGAGGATGAGCGTGTCGGTGCCCATGCGGGGAGGGTACATCACCACGGAGACACTGAGGCACGGAGGAGGCCAGAGAGCGGAGTGGGATTCAGAAAGTCGAGAGGGGATAGAGTGGAGTGATGAGCATTCGAGCGTTCTACGTTGCTGGTGAGGCCTTGGCGCCAAATGCCGCCTTGGAAGTGTTCGACAAGTTCAATGGGTCCAAAGTCGCAGCGGTGGCGGAGGCGAAGCGGGCCGACGTTGATCGGGCGATTGCGGGCGCAGTGGGCGCTGAGCGGGCGATGCGGGAGATGCCGACGTTCAAGCGGCGGCAGGTGCTCGAGCACATTGTGCGGCGAATGACCGAGCGG
>JBGSZV010000009.1:0-10274 GCA_041750235.1 Phycisphaerales bacterium | reverse complement strand
ACGCGACTGGTGCACGCCCTCGGCATCCTTCACGCCCAGCTCACGCAGCTTCTCGATCGCTGAGGACAGCCCATCCATCGCGTTGCGGACGAGCGAGACCGCCGCCTCGTCGGCGAGCGTGCAGGGGAGAACCGCGCGGCTGCGCTTGCGCTCGACCCGCGCATCGTCGCTCATCGCAAGATGGGCGGCCTGCTGGATCACCGCTTGGCGCCCTCCATGCTCGACACCACCTTGAGCACGCCGCGCGACAGGTCGCTAAAGACCGGCGCGACATCCCGGTTGCCGTCGATCACGCTGAAGTTGAACCGCTTGCCCATGTCATCGAACGCCGCGATCAGACGGCTCTGGTAGCGGACGAACGAGCGGTACAGGTCGGTCTCTTCCTGGAAGTCCATGCCGGACTCCCAGTAGTCAAACGCGCCGCGCGTGAGCACGCGCGGGGTGAGGTGATCGACATCGACCTTGAGATAGAAAACCGCGTGCGGACGCGGCGCGAAGCGGTACACGTCCTCGATCCACTCCGGGTCACCGCCGCGGACGATCGAGCGGACCATCGTTGAGTAGATGTACCGGTCGGTCAGCACCACGAACCCGGCCCGGAGCGCGGGGAGAATCTGGTTCTCCAGCCGGTCGGCAAAGTCGGTGGCGTAGAAGAGGTCGAGCGTCAGCCGGCCGAGAGTGTGACCCTCTTTGGCACGCAGGAGCCCCTCGCCGGCGAGACGGCTTCGAGTCTGGGCGGTGTACGCGACGCCGAAGCCGCGGGTCTCCAGCCACTCTCGCAGCAGGGCGATGTGCGTCGTACGCCCCACGCCGTCGGTGCCTTCCAGAGCAATCAGTCGGCCGGGCATCTTGGAGATGTCGACGGGCTGGCCGCCATTGAAAAACGGGGCCTCGTCCGGTGTGCGACGGAAGCCGGTCTCGCTCACGGTGGTCGGTGCGGAAGTCATGCTGTTGAAGGGGCCTTGTGAGGGGTTCCGCAGGTGGTCCTGAGGCTTTCAGGCCACCCCGAACGGTGTTGCAAGTGTAGCACCGCGGGGGCGGAAAAAGACAACGGCCCGCCGTGTGGGCGAGCCGTTGAAAATCGCGAATACGGTGCGTTCTTGCGCGAAAACTCAGGCCGGCGGGTTGAAGTTGACCCGAACCTGATAATCACCGATGGGCGGCAGGGTGGCGATCGGGTTGTTCGCCTGCTGGCGTCCGATGGGCGGTCCGAAGCGGGTGCTGATCGAGGCGATGGAGCCCGCGGCGATACCGAAGGGCGAGCCGCCGTTGTTGGTCTCGGGGATCTGGACCTTCACGGCGCCCAGCTTGCCGGCGACGATGAAGCTGTTCTGGAACGAGACTTCGTTGTTGCCAAGACCGTTCACCGACACGCTCGAGATGCCGACGTCGAGGTTCATGCCCGTCGCCGAGTCCGGCAGGCCGAACTGGGTGGCGGGAGCCCCGACGTAGAGGCCCGAGCCGAACATCGCGGTCACGCTGATGTTGCCGACCGAGGCGGTGGAGCGGAACTCGCTGTTGTCCATCACGCCACCGATGGTGAGGTTCTGGAGGGCGAAGATCTCCTGGAAGACCGAGGGCGTCTGGGTGAGCTTGATGACCGAGTCGCGGACGTCGCCGCCGATGATGATGTCGTTGGTGGCGCGGAGGGTGATGTTGCCGACCAGGTCGCCGTTGATGCTCAGGCGGCCCAGGCCGTCGAGGGTGATCGGGGCGAGATAGTCGCCGGCATCGCCGCGGCGGGAATCGCCGGAGCAGATCACGTCGATCATGGTGCGGCCGGTGAGGCCGGCGCCGCCGGTCCAACTGATGAACTCGATGGTGTTGGCGGTGAGGCTGACGTCGATGCGGGAGTTAGTGACGACGCCGACCTGAATGATGTTCAGGTTGCCGTTGATGTCCACGACCCAGTCGGTCGCATCGCCCTGGATGAGGATCTTGTCGACCTCGCCGGTGGCGGTCCATGTGCCGTTGCCGACATTGCCGTTGATCTTGATGGAGCGGACCGCGAGGTTGCCGGCGCCGGCGCGGATGGTCAGGTCGCCGAAGAAGTCGCCGTTGATGCTCTCGCGGCTGTCGCCGGTGACATTGATGTTCCCGAAGCTGTCGGCCGCGAGTTCGCCGCCGTTCCATTCTTCGATGGTGATGGCGTTCAGTTCGCCGTCAACATCGATGTCGCTGAAGAGGACGCTCTGGGCGGTGATCGAGCGGACGGCGGCGCCGAAGGTCATGTCGGCGGTGAAGATGTCTTCGCCGACGCTGATCGAGCCGGTCTCGCCGGCCACGTCCCACGTGCCGGTGGTGATGGAGCCCGCGATGGTCACGGAGCCGAGCGTGGTGACGCCTTCGACATCCTGGCTCAGCACGAGGCCGGCGCCCAAGTCGCCGAGGATGCCGGCGCGCTTGTCGCCGGAGATCTTGAGCGAGTTGAGGGTCGGGGCCTGGATGGTGTTGGCGTCTTCGCCGGTGTTGGTCCACTCGATGGCGGTGATGCTGGTGATGGGCAGGCTGGAGCGGACGCCGCCGTTATCGACGCGGTAGAGCTTGAGCTTGGTGGTGGTGGGACGCAGCAGACCCTGGTTACCGATCACCAGATCGGAGTTGGTCATGAAGCCGGTCACTTGGACGCTCTTGATGCCGCCGCTTGCGACGACGTCGCCAGCCAAGCTGCCCTTGAGCTGGAGCTTCGACATCAGGCCGTCTTCGACGAAGACGGCGAGGTTGTCATCAAAGTCGCCGTCTGAGTCCACGTCCTCGTCAAAGACGAAGCCGTTGGAGAGGACGAAATCGTTCAGGTTGTAGCCGGTGAGATTGCTCTTGGTGGTGATGGAGCCGACGGAGCTGTCGGACATGATGAAGGCGAGATTGGAGGCGCCGACACGGTTGTCCTTGATCGATCCGACATGATCGGCGCCGTCGATGCGGAGGCCGACGAGGTCGCCGTTGAGTTCACCCTTGATGGTGATGGACTTGATGGTGTCGTTGCGGCCGAACTTGATGACGACCGAGTCGGAGACATCGGCGAGGCCGTTGCCCGAGAGGTCGTAGAACATCACGCGGACGGTGCCGTTGTCGTTGGTGAAGATCTGGGCATCGTCGTCCGCGATCTGGCCGCTGGCCTCGTTGGTGATGTCGACGAGGAGGGCGATTCGGCTGATGACCACGAGGTCCTCGGGGCGGACCTGGCCGTTCTCGATGAGGTCTTCATCGACCACCGGCACTTCGTTGAAGGCCGAGCCCTGGCTGCTGGCGTTGAATCGGTCGAGGGCGGCGATGGCGTCGATGACGGCAAGGCCGGCGTCGTCGGTGATCTGACCGAAGACGGTGAAGCCGCCGTTCTGGTTGTCGAGGTTTTCGCTGTTGTCCCCCATGTTGAAGAACCACTGGTTGCTGGCGGAGTTGGGGTTTCCGCCGACTTTGGCCATCGCGATGGTGCCGCGGGTGTTGGAGCGGCCGGGTTCGTTGCGGATATTCCCGCGGCTGGGGATGGTCGAGAGCGCGGGGTCGGCGTTGAAGCCGCCGCCCTGGAGAACAAAGGGATCGCCGCCGGTGAGCTGGGCGGAGCGGTGGAAGAAGGTGTTGTCCCAGTCTTCGCCGTTGGCGTACGCGAGGAAGTTGGCGACGGTGATGGGGCGATCGTCGAAGAGCTCCACGTCGATGTTGCCGAAGCGGGTGGTGAAGCGGACGATGCTGGTGGCGGCGCGGCGTGTGAAGAACTCGAAGTTGCCGCCCTGCACGCCGTCGCCGCTGAGGACGCCGTTGCCGTTGAACTCGCCGTCGAGGAAGCGGTTGTTCTCGTCGAGGATCATCGAGCCGTCGAGGACGACGCGGTAGCGCTGACCGGCGGGGATCTCACCGGTGAACCCGATGAAGCGGGCGCCCAGGGAGTTATCGAACTGGAGACCGATCTGCACGTCGTCGGCGGTGCCGAGGAGGAAGTCGGCGCCGGCGGTGTAGAGACGGATGGAGTCGGCGTTGAGGGTGTCGAAGTTCATCCGTTCGTCGAACTGGATGACGACCTGGCCGCGGTTGTCGGCGGTCACGCGTTCGACCGATGGTCCGGCGGCGCTGAGGAGGAGCCGGCTCTCAAGCGGCTCGCAGCAGACGACGTCGCGTCCGGCTTGCGAGAGGAGTTGGGATGCGGAAGTAGCGTTGTTGATCGTGCGACTCTTACGCTGACGCATGTCAGGCTCCTCGATTCAGCAAACAGATGGACCGCCCGGGCGCCTCCGGCGTCCGACACCGGCGGTGGGCATGCCGGCGAAGTGCGCCAAATGCGTCGGGATCGCTGCGAGCTGAGTCGTGTCTAGTCTGTCCACCCTGCGGTTGTGCCCCCAATAGCGGCGCTTACCTGTCGCCGAGCCTATCGGGAATCTGCTTCACAATGCATCATACCCGGCGCGGGGCCATCCTTCCGCTCCGATGTGCTGCGCAAAATCAGCCGAAGCGACGATGCACTTCGCACAACCGACATACGCGGCAGCTCTTGCCGGGGTTCACACTCCGGGCACGCCAGGCGGACAAAAAAACAAGCGGCCCGCTGATGCGGGCCGCCGGGGGTGACTTATCGGCCATCGATCGTGACGCGCCCTCAGGCGGCGTCACGGCAGGGGTGCCCGACGGTCGGGTAGACCGGGGCGTTGGTCGGCATGTTCTGGGGGTATGGGTAGTTGCCGCCGGCGTAGTTCGAGAAGGGGTAGCTGCTCTGGTTCATCGGAGCATTAAAGGGCTGGTTGAAGTTGGCGCCGGGGTAGAAGCCAAAGGGAGTGCCGTTGAACCAGTTGGTGGTGGGCTGGAACCAGCTGGGGTTGAACGGGGTGTTCCAGGTCGGGGTCCAGTTGGACCAGGGCTGGGTGTTCTCAAAGCCGTTGAAGGGCTGGGTGTTCCAGGGGGTGCCGCCGAAGGGGCGGTTCCAGGTCTGGAAGCTGTTGTTCATCGGGCTGGCGCCGAACCACGGGGTGTTGTTCCAGCCGTTCTGCCAGTTCTGGTAACCGGGGAAGGTGTTCCAGCTCTGGGGGGCATTGAAGCCGGGGGTGCAGCTCCAGGGATTGAAGCCGCCGAAGTTCTGGGCAAAGGGCGTGTACGTGTTGTTCCAGTTGAAGGGCGTGTACGTCTGCATGATCGGATCCCCTGCGTGGTGATGCTGGCTGCTCATGGCGTCTACACGGCGCCCTGGCACGGCCATGTTGCTTGAGTGCTCACGAAACGCACCTCCCCGAAAGACGGGGCGCATGCGCAGGGGGAAGCATCGGCGGGAGAGGCTGGCGACTTTGCGCTGCTTTCCCTCACCCGGTGGGAGTTGAGTTATTCAGACGCGGGAAACGCTTTCACGATCAGCGGCCGGTGAAGAACTGCTTGATGTTGTGGATCGTGACCGCTCGGCCCATGTCGGCGATGGACTCGGTGAGCGGGATCTCCTTGGGGCAGACCTTCACGCAGTTCTGCGAGTTTCCGCATTCGGAAACGCCGCCCGGGCCGGAGAGGACATCGAGTCGCACCTTCTCGAGCGACTTACCCGTTTCGTGCATGTTGAAGTAGCGGACCTGGTTGATGACGGCGGCGCCGACGAAACTGGAGTCCCATTTCTTCGCGTCGTCCTCGAGCGTGTACTGCGGACAGGCGTCCAGGCAGCAGCCGCACGACATGCAGGTGGACATGACGTAGCGCGAGCCCTGCTTCTCCTGCGACTCGGTTGGACCGGCGCCGAGGCTGTAGGTGCCGTCGACCGGGACCCAGCCCTTAATGCGCTTGAGGTCGTTGAAGAGGCGGGCGCGATCGACCGCGAGATCGCGAACGACGGGGAACTTGCTCATGGGCTCGAGGGTGATGGTGTCGCCTTCGTTGGGGGCGTAGAAGTCGACGAGCGCGGAGCAGGCCTGGCGGACCTTGCCGTTGACGATCATGGTGCAGGAGCCGCAGACCTCTTCGAGGCAGGCGACCTCGTACGAGATGGGCGTCGAGGCTTTGCCGTCGCGCGTCTTGGGGTGCGCGGCGATCCACTGGAGGCAAGAGATGATGTTGGCGTTGGGCTCGACGGGGACATCAAACTCTTCCCAGCGCGGCGCCTTGCCGGGCGCATCCTGGCGCTTCACCTTGAAGCGGACGGTGCGGGCGCGGGGAGCGGGGCCTTTGGGCTTGGCGGCGTGGGCGTTGGTGGTGGTCATGGAGATCTTTCCGAGTCAGCAACGGAGATGACTGAACAGGATCAGACTCCCGCGCCTGCGTGTGAGCGCGCGGCTGGGGCGGGATCGTTGGAGGTCTTGGGTTTGCCGGTCTTGCTGTAGTCGCGTTTGCGGGGCTGCACGAGGCCGGTCTCGACGTCTTCGAAGGTGATGCGTGATTCGCCGGTCGTGGGGTCATATTCGGCGACGGTGGTCTTGAGGAAGTTGGGGTCGTCGCGCTGGGTGAAGTCCTCGCGGTAGTGGCTGCCGCGGGATTCGCGCCGGGCCAGACCGCCTCGGAGGATGGGGTCGGCGAGAGCGAGCATGTCGCTGACTGCCCGAGCCCATGTGAGGTTCGAGTTGGACCAGCCGCCGACATCGGCGAGGCTGACGCGGGCCATTCGCTCGCGTAGTTCGCCGAGCTTGGTGAGCGCCTGCTCGAGCCTGGGGCCGCTCTTCACGACGGTGGAGGCGGCGGTCATCTCGTCGCCCATTTCCTTGGCGATGAGATACGGGTTCTCGCCGCCCTTGGCGTTCATGTAGTGCTGAACGATCGCTTCCTCGGCGCGGGTCGCGTTGTCGAAGATCGAGGCGGGCGCGTCGGCGGCGGCAGCGGCCGCGTTGTCGCGGACGTAGTTGGCGACGCTCACGCCGCAGAACAGGCCATCGAAGATGCACGAGAGCAGCGCGTTGGCGCCGAGGCGGTTGGCGCCGTGGTACTGGTAGTTGACCTCGCCGAAGGCATACAGCCCGGGGACGTTGGTCATCATGTTGTTGTGGGCGCCCTCCTCCATGCCGCGGAGATCGGAGGCGGGCGTGTACACGGTGTAAAGGCCGCCCATCGTGTAGTGAACGCCGGGGAAGATGCGCATCGGGACTTCGGCGGGATCCTCGCCGGCAAACTTGCGGTAGATCTCGATGATGCCGCCGAGCTTGCGCTCGAGTTCCTCACGGGGCTTGAACGACAAGTCGAGGTAGACCTGATTCTGGCCGCCGACACCAAGGCCGGCCATGCAGACCTGGAAGATCTCGCGGGTGGCGATGTCGCGGGGGACGATGTTGCCGTAGGCGGGGTAACGCTCCTCGAGGAAGTAGTAGCGCTCGTTGTCGGGGATGTTGCGGGCGTCTTCGCCGGAGCGGGGGTGCTTGCCCCACTGGCCATCGGCCTGCTTGATGGCGGGGACCCAGACGCGCCCGCCCTCGCCGCGAGCGGATTCGCTCATGAGGCGGAGCTTGTCGGCGCCGGGGATGGCGGTCGGGTGGACCTGGATGAACTCGGCGTTGGCGTACTTGACGCCCAGTTTGTAGCAGCGGGCGGCGGCGGCGCCGGTGCACATCATGGAGTTGGTGCTCTTGCCGAAGATGAGCCCGTTGCCGCCGGTGGCCATGACGACGGCATCGGCGCGGAAAGCGCGGATCTGCATCGTGCGCTGGTCCTGGGCGACGATGCCCTTGCAGACGCCGTTGTCATCGATGATCGGGCGGAGGAACTCCCAGAACTCGTACTTGATGACCTTGCCCTCTGCCTCGTAGCGGCGGGTCTGCTCGTCGAGGGCGTACATGAGCTGCTGGCCGGTGGTGGCGCCGGCGAAATGGGTGCGCTTGTAGAGGCTGCCGCCGAAGAGGCGGAGATCGCGCTGTCCTTCGGGGGTGCGATTGAAGGGGACCCCCATGCGGTCGAGGAGGTCGATGATCGCGGGGGCATCATGGGCGAGGGCGTAGACGGGGGGCTGGTTGGCCAGGAAGTCGCCGCCGTAGATCGTTTCGTCGAAGTGCTCGTACTCGGAGTAGCCCTGCTGGCGCGCGACCTCGTTGCAGGCGTTGATGCCGCCCTGGGCGCAGACGGAGTGCGAGCGCTTGACGGGGACGACGGAGAAGAGATCGACGGGGAGCCCGGCTTCGGCGATGCGGACGGTTCCGGCGAGCCCGGCGAGTCCTCCGCCGACGACGATGACGCGCTGCTTGTGTGAGGCGATGGCCATGATTGTTTCTTGTGTTAGCGGTCGGAGGGGGCGGGGAGTTCGACGAGGTCGGCGGCGGCGGGGCCGTGGAGGAGGTGGAGTTCGGCGTCACGCGCCTTATTGACGTTGACAGTGGCGAAACCGATGACGGCGGCCCACGCCATGACCATCAGCGCTGCGCCGAGGCCGGCGCAAACGTAGCCCCAGCGCTTTTGCGCGGTGGCGGAGATGGTGAGGCCCCATGTGATGGCGGCGGTCCACAGGCCGTTGGCAAGATGGAAGACCAGGAGCGAGACGCCGAGCATGTAGAAGGCGGCGACGGCAAAGCCCGCGGCGGTGAGCCCCTCGGTTCCGCCTTGCAGCGCGGCGGCCATGGTGGATGCCGCGAACTGCGCATCCCACTTCGTGCCGCCGGGGACGAGGAAGGTCCAACCCCAGCGCAGGGTGACGACGTGATAGAAGATGAAGAGGACGCCGACGTAGCCGCTCACGCGCTGGAGCGTGTAGCGCCAGTTGTCGCGGTAGGCGTAGGCGCCGACATTGGGCTTGCCGCTGGTGGCGTAGACGACGCCGAGGATCGAGTGGAAGGCGATGGGCAGCCAGAGGCCGAAGACCTCGATCAGGATGAGGAACGGCAGGCTGTGGATGAAGTTGACTTCGTGCTGGAAGGTCGCGGCGCCGGCGTGGATGCCCTTGTGGTGCGACGCGTTGATGTGCCCCCAGACGATCGAGGCGTTGGTCGTGAGGTGCACGAGGAGGAACGCGCCGATGGGCACGACGCCGGTGAGACTGTGGAGTCGGCGGAGGAGGAAGTGATGCTTCTCGAGGAAGGACGCTGATTCAGCCACGGTTGCAGAGGCCTTTCTTGGAGTATTACTGTGTAGGAGGGCACCTGAACAGTCGGATTCAGCTCACGAGGCCGCTTCTGCCTCACGAAGCACTATCTCATCTTCCGTGAACTTCTCGACTTCGCCACGAACCGTCAACTCATCACCGGGCTTCATCGACTTCACTCGCTCGCTCAGTTGAATCGAAGCATGACAGACAACGAGTCGCTGTGCGGAGTCCATGCCTGTCAGCGTGAACCGCGGCTTCGCAGCCAGTGCTTCGAGTCGATCCGCCTTGCGTTCCAAATCTGATGCTTCGCGGCTGACTGTATTTCTCCAGTCAGTCGAGGCACGATTGCCTTTGCCGCGTAGCTCAGCTCTCAATTTCTCTGCATCTGTGCGTAGCTTCTTTGCATCTGACATCAGCTCATCGGGATTGTCTTGTTTCTCGATTCCTGTGATCTTGAAAGAAAACACCCTAGGCCCAAGGTTCATTGCAGACTTTTGTTCATCGATCGTTGGCGAGTTGCTCTCAACTATGGCGCTCTGGCCAAGATTCGTCACTGGAACCACTTGAGACTTCGATTCGAGTGATTGCACCGTGGTGCTCAGCGATGCCAGCTTACCCCGTACATCTGTGGTGGCCTTTGCTACTGAACGCAACTGATCAGACAGTTCCGCGTCTTTGGACACCATGTCCGCAACTGCATCTTCAACGCGCTGTGCCCGTATGGCTGATTGCTCAACCATTGCAGGAAATGCCGTCGAATCTCGCTCTAGCTGCCGCAGCCTGCCTTCCATAGCCACGATCTGCTGCTTTGCTGTATTCAGTCGAGTGTTCGCCACCATCGCGAAAAGCACTCCAGCCAAGAGCGCGACAATCGCGACGGCTAGAGAGATGACCGGGATCTGAGAGCGCTGTTTCACGCCAGTTCTGAGTTCGCTCATGGTCGCGTTTCCGATGCAAAGACAAGGTCAGGGATGTATCGGACTGACGGGCCCCGCGCCCGCTCTCGGCGCTGCGCCGGCGGGGTTGAGCTTTCCGGATGCCACCTGCTCGGCCATCATGCGCGAGAGTTCGACGTAACGCATGCGGAGTTCGTTGAGCACGCTGGTGATGTCGGTGGACTCCTCCGGGGAAAGGTTGCCCTTGGTCTTGGCTTCCAGGACGCCCAAGAGATCGATCATGTGCTTGGAGTAGTCGGGGTCGAAGACCGCCTGACCGGTGCGGCGGTCGGCGACGCCGCCCAGGTACATGAGGGCCTGCATGGCGAGCATTTCTATGAGGGTGCGGAAGTCGGCCGGGGGCAGGGCGCCGGGGTCGC
>JBGSZV010000008.1:0-3739 GCA_041750235.1 Phycisphaerales bacterium | reverse complement strand
GTCTCTCGCAT
This sequence comes from Phycisphaerales bacterium, assembly GCA_041750235.1. GTDB lineage: Bacteria > Planctomycetota > Phycisphaerae > Phycisphaerales > UBA1924 > JBGSZV01. Next base: position 3,728 of record JBGSZV010000008.1, on the reverse strand, counting down.
TCGTCGCGCGGCCCGGTGCTGCGGTCGGGCGCGCAACCCGGCGATCATGTCTACGTCACCGGCCAACTCGGTCGTTCGCTCCAATCCGGTCGCCACCTCACCTTCGACCCCCGACTCGCCGAGGCGGCGTGGCTCTGCGATCACTTGGGCGACCGCCTGCACGCCATGATCGACCTCTCCGACGGCATCGGCCGCGACTCCGCCCGAATCACCGATGCCTCGGGCGTCGGTATCGAACTGGAAGCCGTCCGCCTGCCGCGCCACGCGGATGTCCCGTCGTGGGAATCCTGCCTCCGCGATGGCGAGGACTACGAACTGCTCTTCTGCGCCGCCCCGGATACGGTTTTGCCCACATCCATCGGCCCGGCGCAAACGCTCATCACCCGCATCGGAACCGTCATCGCCGGACACGGCAGCGTCGTCATCACCCCGGACGCACAGCGCATTGAAGTGGGGGAGATGGGCTGGGATCATCAGACATGAGCCAGTCCAGGTCTATTTCGATCGACTCTCGCGCCGAAGCGCGAACCATCGCGATCGGTCGGCGTCTCGCGAGCCTGCTGCTCCCCGGCGATTTTGTCGCCCTCCGCGGCGAACTCGGCGCGGGCAAGACGCGCCTGGTACGCGGCATCGTGGAAGGCCTCGGCCATGACCCCGCGAACGTGTCGAGCCCCACCTTCGTCGTTATGAACGAGTACGAAGACCCTTACGCCCGCCTCCCCGTCGTGCACATCGACGCCTACCGACTCTCCGGCGATGAAGAACTCGCCAATGCTGGCTGGGATCGCATCTTCGACGGCGTCACCATCGTGCTGGTCGAATGGCCCGAACGAGTCGAAGCATCGCTGCCCGAGCAGCGTTGGGACGTGCGAATCGACCACGTCTCAGAGACCGATCGCCGCGTCACCATCACCGCCCCAGCGGGCCGCGAACTGGCCCCCTTGGAAGCGCTCTCCCGCCCGACTGTCTGCCGGATCTGCGGCACGCAAGTCCCCACCGACGCAGCAACGTTCCCGTTCTGCTCCGACCGGTGCCGAACGATCGACCTCGGCAAGTGGATCACCGGCGACTACAAAATCACCCGCGAAGTCAAAGACTCCGACCTCGAGACCACCGACTAACGCGCCGTCGCATAGATCTGAAACCGGTGCCCGACCGCCACCAGCCCACGCTCACGGCAGAGTCGATCCCGAAGCGCCACCAGTTCCGGCACTTCGATGGTGATCACCTGGTTCGTATCCGTGCGCACCAAGAGATCACGCGGCTTCTTGCCGTACGCCAGCATGTAGTGGGCGTGCTCGGACTCCACCAGCACCTGCTGGATGATGCCCGCCTCCTGCAGCAGCTTGATGGTGCGGTAAATGGTCGCCTTGCTGACCTTGAACCCTTCCTTGCGGACGCGCTCGAGCAACTGGTCCGCCTGAAACAGGTCGTCCATGCGCAACAGCACATCGAGGATGCGGGCCCGCTCAAGCGTGTACTTCTGCCCCAGCGACTTCAAGTGCCGCCGGAACACCGAGCACATCGGATCGAGGACTTCGAACTCATTCATGGACTCGCGACTCATCGACGCAGTCTAACGCCTCACCAAGATTCACAATTGAGACTCAGAATCAGCGTTTGGCCTTGAGCCACTTATGCAGCTTTGCGGCCGTCCACGTGTTGATGCATCGCTCCGCCGTCAGTCCGCCGCGCCGGCCCGTGATCACCCCGTACCGCAGGTTGTCCGCATCAGATGCCAGGTGCGTGTCGCAGTTGATCGCAAGCAGCGCACCTGCCTTCATCGCGATGGCCACATGCGTGTCCCGCAGATCCAGCCGCATCCAGTTGGCGTTGATCTCCAGCGCGGTGTGATGCTCGGCCGCCGCCTCCGCGAGCGCTGCGATGTCCGGATGGAAGCCCTCCCGGCGACCAACCAACCGCCCCGTCGGATGCCCGATGATGTGCACCAGCGGGTGCTTCACCGCCGCGAGCATCCGCGCTGTCGCCTTCTCCGGCTCCTGCTTGAGCGCCGCGTGCGGCGACGCGACCACGATGTCGAGTTCGGCCAGCAGATCGTCGTCGTAGTCCAGGCGACCGTCGGAGAGAATGTCCACCTCGCTGCCCGCCAGGATCGTGATGCCCTTCACCTTCGCATCCGCCTCACGCACGGCATCAATGTGCTTCCGCAGCCGGTCCGGCTTCAGCCCGTTCGCGATCACCGAGCTCTGAGAATGGTCCGTCACCGCCACCGTGTGGAACCCGCGAGCCTTCGCAAGCAGCGCTAACTCCTCGATCGACATCCGCCCGTCCGAAGCCGTCGTGTGCGCGTGCAGTTCCGCCTTGATGTCCGCCAGTTCGATCAACTGTGGCGGCTCTTCCTCACTGAGCGGCTGATCCTCGCGCAGCTCCGGCGGCCAGTACGCAAGCCCCAGCGCCTTGTAGATCGACTCCTCCGTCACCGACGCCACCGGTTTGATCCCCCGCAGATGCGGCGAGTTCTTCTCCTTGTCGTCCGGGAATAGGCCGTAGTCGTTGAGCGTCTGATGCGCCTTCAGCGCCCGCTCGCGCAGCCGCACGTTGTGCTCCTTGGAACCCGTGAAATACAGCAGCGCCGAGCCGTAATGCTCCGGCGGCACCACCCGCAGGTCCGCCTGAATCGCCCGCCCGCTCACATCCAGCCGCACCGACGCCTTCGTCTCCCCGTTCGCCAGGACCTGCGTCACCTCCGGCATCGTCGTGAACGCCTCGCGCACCAGGTCCGCATCCTTCGCCGCGACGATGAAATCCAGGTCCCCGATCGTCTCCTTCCCCCGCCGCAGCGAACCCGCCGGCTCCGCGTGCTTCACACCCTTCAGCGCCGCCAGCCGCGCCGCGATCGTCTCCGCGATGGGGTACGCAAGGCCGATCGGCGTCCGGTCCGCGCTCTTGGCGGCAAACTCGATCGACGCCTTGATGTTCTCCACCGTCTTCGCGCCCATCCGCGGCAGCTTCAGGATCGACCCGTCTTCGATCGCCTTCTTCAGGTCCGCCATGGAAGTGATGTGCAGGCTGTCCCACATCGCCTTCACCGTCTTGGGTCCCAACCCCGGGATCCTCAGCAGGTCCAGCAACCCACCCGGCACCTTCTCCGCCAGTTCATCGTGCTCCACGATCCGCCCGGTCGCCGCGAACTCCGCGATCTTGTCCGCCGTCTTCGCGCCGATCCCCTCGATCGCCAGCAACTCCTCGCGCCCGCCTGTCTTCTGCGCCAGCGCCACCAGATCCCGCGACTCATCCTCGATGATCCGCGCCGTCCGCGCATGGGCGCTGATGCGGAACTTGTCACCCCCCGTCAACTCCAGCAGTTGGGCGATCTCGGAGAAAAGCTGGGCCAGTTCCTCATTCCGCGACATACGGCATCTCTCTCAGGCGACGTCGGCGAGACCCAGCCACTCGCCATGGGCTTTGAACAACCGCGAGCGAACCAGCTTTTCCTGCGGCGTCGCGAGCGATGGCGAACGTTCGATCCATGCCGCCGCATCACGCCGCGCCATGAGCAAAAGCTCAAAGTCAGCCGGGATCTCCGCAAGCCGGAACGGCGCCACTCCCGCCTGCTTGTGGCCAAACAACTCCCCGGGACCTCGAAGCTCAAGATCCTTCTCAGCGAGCTGGAAGCCGTCGGTGGTGCCGACGATCGCCCGCAGACGCGCCTCGGAGTCCGCGGTCGGGGCCTCGCCGATCAGCACGCACAACCCGCGCTTGCTCCC
>JBGSZV010000007.1:0-4480 GCA_041750235.1 Phycisphaerales bacterium | reverse complement strand
GGGATCTTGATGCGGGCGGGGGTGTGCTCGATTTGCTCGTGGGTCACGACGACATGATCGCCCGCCAGCGCGTGGGCGATGAGGTGGTAGTCGGCGGCATTGAGGAAGGTGGTCTTTGCCCCCGGGGTGAAGTTCTGCGTGTTGACCCATTCACTGATCTGGGCCATCGATTGGAGCACGCCGAGGTCCGGCTGGCGGAAGAAATCCTTGCCGAGCTTCGGGAGCCACTCGTTGAGTTCATCGTCCTGCAGTTCACCCTGCACTTGGGCGATGCTGGCGATGGTGCCCGCCTTGCTGCCCTTGATGAGCCATTGCCAGAACCCCGGGCAGAAATCCATGCCGTAGTGCCAGGCCTTGGCTTCGATGAAGACGTTGGTGTCGAGCAGATAGGCCATCAGCCCACCCCGCTTTCCGCCCATGAGGGGTTGTCGAGGTTGAGACTGTGGCCGAGATTCTCCAGGGTCTTCACGTTTCGACAGCCGAGAAGGCGGAATGCCTCAGTGAAGGTCGAGCGGCCTTCGTATGTGCTGGAGATGACGGCCGTGGCGAATCGCGGACTGAGGCGGTAGCGCGAAGTGTTGTAGAAGTCGCCGCCGCCCTCGGCACGTTCCTTTCGTTGCCGCATGATGTCGCGGAGTCGGGCGAGCTCCGCCTCGTGAGCGCTGGCGTGGTCGTCCTTGGACAGGTGGCCCGCGTCCCGCATGCGGCGGAGAATGACCAAGGTGCTGACGCGGAAGATCGCCGACAGCCGCTTCATCTCGGCGAAAAGCTCGGCCGAGGGGTTGAGCGACCGCTTGAAGCTTGCCAGCGGCACGAGGACCTCAGCAGCCACCGCATTGCACCAATACTCAACCAAGCGCCGCGGCGAGGGTGAGGAAGCGGGTGTGACGTCGGACACGCCAGACTCGCCGATCCAAAGGTGGGCGACCTCATGCGCGAGGGTGAAGATCTGACCGGCCTTGGTGTCGGCACCGTTGACGAAGATGAGCGGGGCGAGATCGTCGCTGAGCGCGAAGCCGCGGAACTCGCCGGGGTCGATAGGACGGTGGGTGTTGTTGCCCACGATGCCGCTCACCATGACGAGCACGCCGAGCTCGTCCAGACGGGCCATCAGCAGCCCGACGGCGTCGTCCGCGTTGCGTGCCTGGGTGAGAGGGCGGGCGTCGAGATCGAGCGAAGCACGGATCTTCGCGGCGGTTCGAAGGACGTCAGAGTTCGTGCTCACGGAGCCGATGAAGCGGAGCGGCTCGTCGCCCATGAGCAAGGCATACTGGCGGAACCAGTCCTGGCGTTGCTGGCAGAGGTAGATGGTGTCCAGGAGATTCGCAGAGGGGCGCGAGAGCTGAGCGCTGTCAATCGTGCGGAAGTCGGGGATTGGCACATTCTCGACTGGTGGCTTCTGAAGGAAGAAGAAGCCAATGGGCGTGTGGGTAGCCTTGGCGAAGTCTTCCAGTTGCTTGAACGTGGGGGCACTCTCGCCGGTCAGCCAGTCTGGGAAACCAGCGAACTTCTCGGCCAGCGCAGACTCCGGCTTGCCTGCGCGCTCGCAGGCCCAGCGAAGGAGTTCAGGCTTGACCGGCACTCTCGGCACGACGATCTCCAAGACGGTGGAGGCTTACGCCCCGTTGCCAACACGACGAAGGTTCTCACGGATGACTTGGGTCAGACGCTCTGACTCAGCGAAATGCTCCTCCAGTTCGGCGAGCAGACGAGGGTATTTCTCGGTGAACGGCTCGCCGTCGGCTTCCTGCTCCTCCGCGCCGACATATCGGCCAGGGGTGAGCACGAAGCCGTGCTTCTTGATCTCCTCAAGCGTGGCGGCCTTGGCGAAGCCGGGCACCGGCTTGAAGGCCCACGGGCCGTGCTCGCGGTCGGACCACCACTCGGGCTTGGGCTCGCCGCGCCACTGGCGGAAGGCGTAGACGATGCGGCCGATGTCGGTCGTCGGGTGTGGATCGCCCATGCCGTCGGCGAGGCGGGTTTCGCCATCGTCACAGCCGGTGAGGCGGCGGAGCGTGCGGGTCTCCATCGTGCCGAGCTTGCGGGCGTCGATGAAGAGCGTCTCACCCTTGCGGCCGCCGGGGCGGTTAGGGCAACCCTTCTTGATGTTGCGGCCGGACTTGTCGCGCGTGAGGAACCACAGGCAGACGGGGATGCCGGTGGTGAAGAAGAGCTGCGCGGGCAGCGCGACGATGCAGTCCACCAGGTCGGCCTCGACGATGCGCTGGCGGATGTCGCCCTCACCGCCGGAGTTGCTGGAGAGCGAGCCGTTGGCCATGACGAAGCCGGCGACACCGCCGCCGCGACCGTTGGGCGTGGCGAGATGATGGATGAAGTGCTGAATCCAGGCGTAGTTGGCGTTGCCGACCGGGGGCGGGCCGAAGCGCCAGCGGGCGTCGTCGCGGAGCAGTTGACCGGACCAGTCGGAGACGTTGAAGGGCGGGTTGGCGAGGATGAAATCGGCCCGGAGGTCGGGGTGGAGGTTGCGGAGGAACGTGTCCGCGGGCTGAGAGCCGAGATTGGCCTCGATGCCTCGGATGGCGAGGTTCATGTGGGCCAGCCGCCAGGTGGTGGGGTTGGACTCCTGGCCGAAGATGGAGATGTCAGTGCGTTGGCCGTCGTGGGCTTCGACGAAGCGCTCGGACTGGATGAACATGCCCGCCGAGCCGCAGCACGGATCGTAGACGCGGCCCTGGTACGGCTCGATCATCTCGACGAGCGTGCGGACCACGCAGCGCGGCGTGTAGAACTCGCCGCCGAGCTTGCCTTCGGCGGCGGCGAACTTGCCGAGGAAGTACTCGTAGACGCGGCCGAGCGTGTCGCGGGCCTTGCCGCGATCGCCCTTGAAACCGATGTCGGCGATGAGGTCGATCAGGCCCTTGAGCTTCACAGGCTCGATGCCCCGGCGCGCGTAGTCGCGCGGGAGCTTGGACTTGAGCGTCGGGTTGTCGCGCTCGACAGCGAGGATGGCGTCGTCGATGAGCGTGGCGATGTCTGGGCGCGTGGCCTGGTTCTGGAGATTGGGCCAACGGGCCTCGGGGGGCACCCAGAAGACACGTTCTGCGGTGTATTCGTCCCGGTTTTCAAGGAGCGAGTCGAGCTGCTTGCCCTTGATGCCGTCAGCTTCAAGCTCCGCCTTGAGCTCGCCGCGGCGCGCCTCGAACGAATCGGAGATGTACTTCAGGAAGAGCAGCCCGAGGACGACGTGCTTGTACTCGGCGGCGTCGATCTGGCCGCGCAGCGTGTCTGCGGACTTCCACAGCGTGTCCGCATAGGCGAGGTCGGTGTTGGGGGCAGGGGCATCGGGCATCGTGGGTTTCACTTCTTCGAGGACCGTGCGGGGATCGTTGAGCACTTCTGCAGCCAACCGTCGATCGAATCCTTATGGAACCGCCAGTGCCGACCGACCTTCTGACCCGGGACACGCCCGCTCTGGACGAGCTTGTAGAGGGACGACTGAGAAACCTGTAGGTACACCGCCAGATCGGAGATCGTCATGACCTCCGGCGTAGCCAATGGATGGTGATCGGGGCGACGTGATCGGGCCATCTGGGGAGTGTAGCAGTTGCTGGCAACTGGTGGATGCATGCCTCGGCTCGATTGGCTGTTCTTTGAGACGATAAACGCCCCGGCAGGTGTCCGGGGCGGAGATGCTCACGGGCATGCATCGCGCCGTCAGGATTCATCGTGGTCGGGCAGCGGACCGTCCGTTGCTTCGTCCCGTTCAAGGGCGTAGCGCTCGCCGATGTCCTCAAGATCATGCTCGGTGAGGTAGTCGGCCGTCTTGCGCTCTTGGCAAGACGCGACGGCGCGGGCGAGATCCGTCCACTCCTCGATCGTGACCATCCGGTCCTGCCTCGCGCCAAGCAGGTAGAGCGCTGCCTGAAGCACGGCCTCGAGTTGTGCATGGGTCGGCGAGGGCTGCGGGGCGGGGTTGGCGCTCATGGATCAGGCTCCCTTCCCCGCGACAAATACGCCGCGCTCGTGCTTCTTGAACCGGGCCGCCGTGCCCTTGGCGGCGATCTCCCGGATGATGGCGGCGTAGAGCGTGGCCTCGGGGGTCTTGCCGCCGGGGCTCGTCCACAGGCCCTTCGCCTCCATCGCGGCGATCATCTCCTTGGCCCGCATCGGCACCTTGCTCGCGGCGAGCACCTGCGCAGCCGCGTCGAGGGCGCTGACGCGCTTGGGCTTGGGTTCCTTCGCGGGCTTAGGAGCCTTTGGCGTCTTGGGGGTCTTCTCGCCCTTCGCCTTGGTGGGGTTGGCCTCGCTGGCGGTGCCGTCGAGCCGGTCATTGATCTCGGCGAGCGCCGCCTTGCGGAGGCGGTCCGTCTTGGCGGCTCCCTCCGCGCGGGCAGCGCTCTTGGACATCTTGGGGGTGCGGGGTTTGCGGGGGGTGCCGGACTTCTTCGTCTTCGTGCTCATGGTCATCTCCGAACTGGGGGTTGGAACTCCCGTCGCACATCGCGGCGGGGAAGCGTGG
>JBGSZV010000006.1:0-5881 GCA_041750235.1 Phycisphaerales bacterium | reverse complement strand
ATGTCGCCCCAGCCGGGCACGCGCATGATGCGGCCGGTGTAGGCAACAACGCTGATCTTGGGGCGGGCGTCCTTGCCCGCCGCCTCGATCTCGACCTCGGCGGCCGTGAGCAGCAGGTCATCCGTGCCCGTGTTTGCGTTCATGAAACTCTCCTTCTGAGACCACCTTGAAGCCCTTCGCCAGCAGTTTCGGGAGCAACACATCGATCCGAGTGCGAATCGCACTCTCGCTTCGACCCAGGCGACGCGCGGCCTCGCTGACGTTCCCGCCGCTCTCCATGATCACCCGGCACGTCTCCCGGCTGGTCTCGTTGTCGATGAAGTCCAGCACGTTCTCCTTGGTCCAGAACGACTGCGACAAACCGACTGTGCGGTTCTGGGCAATCTCCTGTCCAGCCGGGTCTGGGTAAACCCCGTCGGCGGCCTCCTGTCTTGCGTCCGAAGTCTCGCGCAGCTGCTTGAACTCCCGTACAGCCCGCCCTTCACGCTCAGCAAACTTCAGGACAGCCCGTTGCACGATTGTGTGAATCAGCGTCTTTGGGCTCGCGCCACGAGTCGGGTCCCACCTCGGCGGCTTGGCGATCAGGTGCAGAAGTGCTTGCTGCGCTGCGTCGTCGTGATCGACACCTGGGCGGCATCGCTTCTGGGCCTCCTGGAACGCCACCCGCCGCGCGAAGTCGAGCAGATCGGGCGTAAGTTCGAGTTCTGGGGGTGAGGGGTCGGGCATTTAGACCTCCTCGCCACGCTCAAGCCTCTCGCGGATGTCGTCGCACAGCGTGAACGAGATCACCGCCGGGAAGTCGGCACGGGGCGGCATGCGGTGCATGACGAAGTAGCCGTCGTCATCGGGCACGTCGCGCCCATACTTGGCCGACTCGCGCTCCGCGGCCTCGCGCAGGGGGCGCAGGAAGTCGGCGTACCGGCACCCAAGCGCCGTGCACATCGCCGCATAGGGCGTGAAGATGCCCGCATCTTCGAGGTGATCGGCCGCGGCGTCCACGTCGGCCTGCGTCCATGCGTCGGGCTGCGATGGCGTGACCACCCCTTGCCCGACCAGCGCGTCGAGAATCGCGGGGCGGCAGTCGTAGCCGCGCGAGCGCAGGTGGTTCGATGCCGCGGCGGTCGCCATCGGGAACATTCGGTCCCGTTCGTCCTGGGCCGCCTGATGGAACGCGGGGTCCGCGCCCGTGCGGGGCTTCACGCGGAGGTCGAAGTGCTCGTCGAGGGTCAGTCCGATTCGGGTCACGGTGGTCTCCTTGCCGGGGGGCGTCGGGCTACAGGCCCACCCCCCAAACCCTTATTTCCGGCGTGGGAGCCGATTCGCAGCGCTCGACAAGAGAAAATATCCTGGTATGGCAACCTCAGGACGCCGCGCCAGTCTGAATCGTCACCAAGCCCACCCGCGGCAGCATGAGCTCCCCAACAGAAGGGAGCGGTGAACATGCGCGACGCGACGACCCGCCGTGCCACGCCTTGCACCGCAGCGCACCGTCATACATTGGCCAGCCCATCTGGGGACGGGATTCGGAACTGTTCGGTGACTGAGCGAGGAACCCGGACGGCGGAACGGCGTGCAGTGGCCCCGCCTACGGCTACCTATGCGGCGCGAGCGGGGCATGCGCGCGACGGTTCACCGCTTCCAATAGCCGCCTGTCCCACCGAACCTGCCATCCCGGGCCTCCTTGCCTTCTGCCTCATTCACTTTGAGAGGGCGACCGCCAAGAGGCTTGCCGTTCGTTCCAGCGATGGCCTTCTGTCCCTCGGCGGCGTTGAGCATCTCAACGAATGCAAACCCCCGCGGCCGGCCCGTGTCGCGGTCAGTGGAGACCATGATGTTCACTACTTGACCGAAGGCGGAGAAGTGAGCACGGAGTTGGTCTTCAGTGATCGAGAATGGGAGATTGCCAACGTACAGCCGCATGTGCGGTGTCCTTTCTGTTCCGCAACCGCGGACCTGAATGTGTAAGGGACCCGACGCGAAACGCATCAGGGGAGGGGCTTTCGCCCAGTGAGTTTGACAATCAACGCCGCAGCATCTCCGAGTCTGCCGCCACATTCCCGTAGCCATTGCGGCTCTTGGCCCGGCGTTACGCTCAGCCAAGCTGTATCCGTTCCAGCCTGCCCGCCGTGTTGGGAATCCAAGCCGTTCCCAGCTCCCCACTGCGCCATAATGACTGTCTTCGGGATGACCCAGCAATGGGCATCGAACGGACTCACGCCAAGGCAGACGGCAAACTTGTAGTTTTGGTCCCGAAGCTGCTGGAACTTGTAGAAACCGCCCTTCCAAAGGGTGCTGAACTTCACCTCGGCCCGTTCGCCATTTATAATCCGATCGGCTTGGGAGTCGGGAGAGCGGACGACATCGAAGCCCTTGGTTGCGAGAAACCCCGCGACAAGCTTCTCACCGATAACGCCGATTTGGCGGGATGGGCGAGTCTTGATCCAAGCGAACGGGCTTCCGATCCACTCCTTGCCCTCGTCGGCATAGTCCCCTTGGAGCGTCTGCGAACATGAGGCGAGGATGAGAACGTCCGGGTCTGTGATCTGATTCAGTGCCAAGCGTTTCCTTCCATTGTCCGGCCCCGTTATTGTGCGACCGCAAGCGCCGCCAAGAGGCTGGCAGGCTGTCTGACATTTCCCGGGTCCACCTGATAGTTGTCCACCTGGCGTCTGCCCGTCGGCCCGGTCATGCGCCTGGGTGCGGCTTCGATATCTGCCAGTGTGTTCCACCCCACCATCTCAACCTCGATTCCGGGATCGAGAGACGAAGGCGAGACACACCACACGATCCCCTCGGCCTTGTTCCGCAACTTGTCGAGCTGACCGACGGCGACGCACCGGCCCATCTCCGGCCAGTACTTGCTGTCCCACGTTTTCACATCGAGCCGGAGCGTTCGCGCGCCAACCCCCACGATGTCCGCCTCTTTGATTCTCCCGGTGTCCCGAAAGGCAGCGTCGATCTTGATCCCGTTCGCCGCAAGCCAATCGGCAGCCGCGATTTCTCCCAGCTTTCCGCGTAGGTGCGAGTTCAACGTGTTGTTGTAGTGGCCCGGCATTTTGGCAAAAATGGCGAGCGTTTGCTGGGCAAGGCGAAGGGCTTCAGCGTGCCGGACATCGTCAATCTTGATGAGTTCTCCCATGGCGCGACCCCGATCGATAGTGCAACCAGAGAAGAGCTATGAGACGACGGCCGCGCCAAACGCCAGCAGCCCAGCGTCCGCCGGACCCGGAGCAGGCGGTGTCCAGCCGTGAAATGAGGGAGTTGCGAAAGCGAGCCGACGCGACATTACCTGCATCGCTTCCTCGTTGCTGTCTACCAAGACCGCCGATCGCCCGAGCCGGATCGCTGACTCCCCGAGCGTTCCGCTCCCGGCGAAGAAATCCAACAGGGTGTCGCCGGGGTTGGAATGCACCCGGACGATTCGGTTGATGATCGCCAGAGGCTTTTGCGTCGGGTATCCCGTTTTCTCCTTACCGTTTGGGCTGACGATCGTGTTCCACCAGGTATCTGTCGGCGTCTTTCCCCGCTCGGCTTTCTCGGGGCCGACCAGGCCTGGTGCCATGTACGGGATGCGGTCAATATCGTCGTACCGATACGTGTAATTCTCGGGGTCCTTCGCGTACCACAGGATGTTGTCGTGCTTCGGCGACCATCGTTTGGTCGCCCGTGCCCCGTAGTCGTAGGCCCAGACGATTTCGTTGATGAACGAATCGCGCCCGAAGATGGAATCGAGTAGCACCTTGCAGTAATGCACTTCCCGGTAGTCGATGTGAAAGAAGAACGAGCCGTTCGGCTTCAGAAGGCGGCGAGCCTCCTCCAACCGAGGTTCGAGGAACGCGAGGTAATCGGAGAACGTGTCGGCATAGCCCTTGGTCCCGATCTTGACCGTGCGGTAACGCTTGCCCTGAAACCCGACGCGGTCCCCTTCCTCGTCCCTAACAGTCTGGATTTGTGTCCGTGCCTGTGTCTTGCCGGTGTTGAAGGGTGGGTCGATGTAGATGAGATCGAACGAAGCGTCGGGAAACGCTTTGATGACCTCCAGGTTGTCGCCAAAGTGGATATCGAGCACTGGTTTGGACTCCGTTGGTGCGTGGATGGTATCGCGCCAGCAGGCCGTGTGCCCGGATTCGAGCGGCTACGCCGCGATAGTTGGCGACGCCCCGGAATCTCGGGCCAGCGCCGCCGCGGCCACCCTTCGACCAGCGTGGCGTGATTGGCGGAGCTTCGGAACGAAAGCCCCCAATCTGGTGGCGATCACTGACCGCGACGGCTGCAGTTGACCTGAATGCCGGTAGGCCCCCATGTAAACGGAATTGGCTTCAGACGGGTAAGCAGTGTGGACACACTCCTGCCCAACACCGGTCAGATCAACCAGACCACCTTCTCCCCAAGCCCCACCACCGCCACCGGCATCGTCTGCGACTCCGTCACCCCCTTCCGCATCGGTGACCTCGTCCGCCCGGGCAACTCCGCCGAGGTCATGCTCGTCCAGTCCATCAACCCCGGCACCAACTCCCTCGGCGTCACCCGCGCCTACGGCTCCACCACCGCCACAGCGCTCGCCAACGACATGGTCCTCCACATCCTCGGCAACGCCGCCCTCGAGGGCGACGACTCCCCCGCCGCACGCTTCACCGCCCGCGCACGCCGCCAGAACTACACCCAGATCTTCACCGCCGCCGTCCAGGTCTCCGGCTCCATGCAGGCCGCCGCCGCCTACGGCATCACCGACGAGGTCGACTACCAGAAGCAGGAACGCATGCGCGAACTCCTCCGCGACCTCGAGAACTGCGTCATCAACGGCGTCGCACCCGCCGCAGACCAGCAAGGCTCCTCCACCGTCCGCCGCTCCATGAACGGCATCATCCGCTCCATCGCCACCAACCGCTTCACCCCCAACACCGGCCCCATCCCCGCCGGCGACGGCGGCTCCAACAACATCCTCAACGAGGCCGTCCTCAACGCCGCACTCCGCGCCGTCTGGGACCAGTCCTCCGGCGTCGTCGACACCATCGTCGTCGGCGGTGCCCAGAAACGCCGCATCAACGCCTTCGCCACCCAGTCACGCTCCTACCTCCCCGACGACCAGACCTACTCCGACATGATCTCTGTCTACGAGTCGGACTTCGGCATCTGCCGCGTCGTCCTCTCCCGCTTCGTCCCGCCCGACAGCCTCCTGCTCCTCGACTCCTCCCGCATCGCCGTCATGCCCCTCCAGAGCCGCTCGTTCCACTACAAGCCCCTCGCCGCCACCGGAGACTCCGTCTCCGGCCAGGTCATCGGCGAGTACACCCTCGAGTTCCGCAACGAGAACGCCCACGCCCTCCTCTCCGGCCTGTCCGCCTGAGCCGCTCCCACCACCGCAGACCCCTCACGACGCGAAGGCCCCGGGGGAGCGGGGCCGCAACCCCCGGGCCGGGCCCAACAGCCCGACCCGGGCTTGATGTCCTCCCCCGTCGCCGACGGGGGAGGTGGCCGAAGCAAAGCGAGGCCGGAGGGGGAACGCCTCGCCCCGGCTGCACCCTCCAAAGCCAACGCGGCGCAGCCGCCTCCTCCCCAGATCCCTGATGGCTGATCCCCAATCCCTTCCTCCCAGGAGCCCCCCATGTTCGCCCAAGACCGCGACCTCCTCGTCCTCGAACCCGCCCTCCTCCGCGACATCGCCTGGGCCTCCCAGCGCACCATCGACACCACCGCCACCCTCGCCGCCAACACACTCACCATCACCTCCGGCTCGCTCGAAGCCGCGGGCGTCGACGCCGGATCGATCATCCTCTTCGACAGCCTCCCCATCGAGGTCATCGCCCGCCTCTCGCCGACGCAGGCCACTGTCTCGCTCCTCCGCGCCACCCGCCAGTCCACACCCATCCCGCCCCCGCCC
>JBGSZV010000005.1:0-10102 GCA_041750235.1 Phycisphaerales bacterium | reverse complement strand
GTGGAACAGGACGGCCCCGAGTTCTTCTTCGAGTTTGCCCAGCGACGCGGAGAGCGCGGGCTGGGACACGCCCAGCACGCCCGCGGCCCGGGTCATGTGCCCGTGCTCGGCGATGGCGAGGATGTAGCGCATGGTCCGGAGGTCCATGGGGGAGGGTAGGGGAGCGGCCGGAGGCCGCTCAAAGCTGGAAATGGCAAAGCGAAAATGGCAAATCCGGAGGATCGCCCTCCCGATTTGTCGCTTTTCGCTTTGCCATTTGGAGCTTTCGCCCCGTCACGCGGCGAGGCGGGCCGGGCTGGTTCCATATGGAGTCGGACATCCGTGTACCCCCGTTGTTGTGGTCAGGCCTTCTTGCGGGTTTTCTTGGCTTTGGGCTTGGTGGGCTTGGCGGTGAGGGGGGCTGTGAGTTGCTGGTAGAGGTCGAAGAGGTATTCGACGCGGGCGCGTTCGGTGTCGAAGGGGGCGCGGCGGTAGCAGCGGTCCACGGCCTTGTCGAGGGCGCGGTGGGCGTCGCGCAGAGGCTTGGGCATGGCGAGCGGGTCGTAGAGATCGGCGAGGGTTTGATCGGGGAACTTGGCCCGCGCGTCGAGAACAGTCTGGGCCGCCTGCTCCACCGCCGCCTTCTGGGCGTCGGTGGGAGACTCTGGCCAGGGGAAGTTGTTGTAGACAAGCTTGTTGGAGTACCTGTAGTCCGATTTCATTCGCCCGCAGACTTTGCGGACCCACGTCATGTGCATGGTGCTGGTGAGCACGCCAAAGTCGTATGGCCCGGCGTTCGGGAGTACATAAATCTGGTTTGACGCCACGACCTCCTTCGGAAGAAACGCGATTGGGATAAACTCGCGTACTTCTGACGAGACGGTCGGGATTGCCACATAGTCTGAGTCGGGCTGTCTGATTTCGGCGAAAACTGCGGGTGTTTGGGCTAGCTTCCGCGTGGTCTCGCGGTCGCGGCCCGCTCTCCATTTCTGGACCGCTTCGACCCGAACTTTGATGAGTGGCATCGAGCGGATCTCTGCTGGTCTTGCATCCGCCAACCAGATGCAATAGCGGTCTTCGCCTCTGATGAGCTCTTGTGCGCCGATGAATCTCTTGATAAATGATGTGGCGGCGGGCTCGGCGACGAGTAGTTTCTTCGCCTCTTCAGGAGAAAGGGTGTAATTACCATCGTCTAGCGCGAAACTTCCGTACTGAAGGTCCGTGGGGGCATTCAATGGATCCGAGCGATTCGTGATGAAAATGATCGGGCTATCCGTCAAGTACGGCGAGATCTGCCCGGCGACACTCCGGGCTGGATGTTCTTCGTCCTCGCTGTAGTCCCAAATGATCTTCTCCGGATACGAACGGAGTGTCGAAAATCCGATGATTACGACATGGACATGTGCTCGACCTCTCGCTTCACTCATCCAAGAGAATGTGTTGTGTGCAAACTGAATCGAGCAATTGAGCTTGTCCAAAATCTCCGGCCAGAGAACTCCAACCTGTTCCCCTTGGCAGATCGAGTTGGTTGAAACGAACCCAACCGCAATCTCCGTCCCTCGGATGTACTTCGCTCCCGTCCGATGCCAGCAGGTGACAAAGTCGAGTACGCCTGATCCTTTGACATCTCCCCAAACCCGCTTGAAATCTTCCTTCTGTTCCGCGTTCTGTTCCTTCTTTCCCACAAACGGCGGATTCCCCAGCACAAATGAGCATTCGGTTGCGGGCAGGACCTCGTTCCAGTCCGTCCGCAGCGCGTTGGCGTGGACGATTTTGGCCGATTTCGTCAGCGGCAGGCGCAGCACCGGCTGGCCGAAGATCTCGCCCGCCCTGGTGTTCATCTGGTGGTCGACCAGCCACATGGCGACCTCGGCGATGCGGGCGGGCCATTCCTCAATCTCGATGCCGTGCATCTGGTCGACATTGACCTTCAGCAGGGCGTCGAGATTGAGGATCTGCTGGATCTCGCCCTTTTTCTTGGCGTGGAACTTCTCTAGCGTCTCGATCTCCAGACGGCGGAGTTCGCGGTAAGCGACGACGAGGAAGTTGCCGCAGCCGCAGGCGGGGTCGAGCATCTTGAGGGAGGCGAGTTTGTCCTGAAAGGCGAGCAGGGCGGGCTTGGTGGTTGTCTTTGCCAGTTCCGCTTCGAGATCGTCGAGGAAGAGGGAGCGGATCAGTTTCATGATGTCGCGTTCGGAGGTGTAGTGGGCCCCGATCTGGCGGCGTTTCTTGGCTCCGTCCTCGCCGGCCATGATGGACTGGAACAGCGAGCCGAAGACGGCTGGGCTGATGCGGGCCCAACGGAACTCGCATGCATCAATCAACGCCTGCCGCGTGTCTGAATTGAAGTTGACGATGTCAAGTCGCTCGTGGAACAGGTTCCCGTTGACATACGGCAAGTCACGGAAGTCTTCACGCAGGTTCGCGGGCCGTTGCGCAGGCGGCTTGTCGAGCACTTGAAACATCTGCTCGATGAGCGGCCCGAGGTCGGAGCCGTCTTCTCGCGACTCTTTGACAAGCGTCTTGAAGATGTCAGGGTCGAAGATCTCCGTGTCGTCGGCGAAGAGGCAGAAGAGAATACGGACAAGGAATCGTTCGAGCGGGTGGCCGACATAGCCCCCCTTTTCGAGCGCGTCGTGCAGCTTTCCGAGAACCTCGACAGCCTCGATGTTGATGGGGTCCTCGGGGTCGATCGGGCGGGTGATCTGCCCGGCGAGGAAGCCGAGGTGACGGGTGTTCTCGTGAAGTTTGGCAGTGGGGAAGCGCGCGACCGGCTCTGAGGGATCGTCGGAATCGAGATCGAAGACTACGATGGTCTCGAAGTCGGAAAGAACGATGAACTGTGGAATCTCGCTGTGCCGACCTTCACGGGTGAGGGACTGGACATAGTCGAAGGCCTGGGACTGGGCTTTGGTCAAGTCCTGACCGCGTGACTTGTGCTCGCCGAGCATGACACCGGCGTAGAAGACATCGATGCGCGAGTAGGCTCCTTTGAGGTTCCGCACCTTTGTCTCGAAAGAGGCGACGGAGCGGCGCTTGATGCCGTAGACATCGAAGAGGTCGATCCAGAAGGACTGGGCGTCGGCCTGCTCGTTGGAAGCGTCCTTCCACTCGGCCGCGAACGCGATGGCGCGCTGCCGGACTTCCGCTTGTGATAACCGCATCAAGGCCCCCGGGGAGTTGGTTCGGGCAGTGTAGGGGGAATGCCGGGTTCAGCCAATCGGAACCTTCTTGGAACGGGGGGCGTCCCGCCCCCCGCCTTCAACAGTGTTGCCGCCCCGCGGCCGCGCTCCCTGATCCCTGATGCCCGATCCCCAATCCCTTCCCCCACCCCAAAGTCCTCCCCCCATTATCAGGGTCCGGGGCAGGTCCAACCCGTTTATCGCCCCCGCCAGCGGATTCACGACGATGTTTGAGCCATCAACGGTCGTCGTGAAGCCATCAAACACGACCGTGAAGCCATCAAACATTGTCGTGAAGCCATCAAACACGACCGTGAAGCCATCAAACATCGTCGTGAAGGCAGCAAACACGGGCGTGGACGGGGGGCGGGGAGCGCAGAAATGGCTTGGGGGAGGGGGGCATCGGGGATGGGGGATTGGGCATTGGGGGGCAAAGAGTTCCCCCTCCGTCAGGCTGCGCCTGCCACCTCCCCCGTCGGCGACGGGGGGAGGACCAAGAGGTTGGGACGGGTGAAGCCCATCAAGCCCGCCCCACCCCCCCACGGGGCGACCTCCCCTGATCCCTGATCCCTGATCCCTGATCCCCAGTTCCTTCCCAGCCGCCGCCGCCCTCCGGTATCATCCCACCATGAACCGCCTTCCCCTCCTCGCCATCCTGCTCGCCGTGCCGGTCTTTGCCCAGGGCACCGAGTTTGTGCTGGAGGAGGACGGGGCCTGGCAGCAGACGGCCGAGCCGGAGGTTGGCACGGACGAGCACACCATGTGGCAGGCACGCAAGATGTTGGCCGAGGGGCGGCCGGGGCGGGCGATTGATGTGCTCAACGACTGGCTGGACGAGTACAGCCGCACGCGCAACCCGTTCTTGGCCGAGGCCTATTTCCTGCGGGCCGAGGCCCGGCTGGCGGACGATCAGGAGTACAAGGCCCTGTTCGACTACGAGACGGTGATCCGGGACTTCTCGGCCACGCCGTACTACGCCCGGGCGGTCCAGCGCGAGCACGAGATCGGCATGGCCTATCTCGGCGGGCTCAGGCGGCGGTTCCTGGGTTTCCGCATCGAGAACGCCCGGCTGACCGGCGAGGAACTGCTGATCCGCGTGCAGGAGCGGGTGCCTGGGTCTGACCTGGCCGAGCAGGCCGCCCTGGACCTGGCCCAGCACTATTACGACCGGCGGGAGCTCAAGCTGGCCGCGGAGATGTACTCGATCTTCCGCGTCAACTTCCCCCGCTCGCAGAACCTCCGGTTCGCCATGCTGCGGGAGATCGAGTGCAACATCGCACGCTTCAAGGGCCCGCGCTACGACGGCAGCGGCCTGATCGATGCCAAACTGCTCTTGGAAGAGTACCGGGATGTCTACCCCGGCGAGGCTGCCCGCACCGGCGTGATCGATGGCCTGGAGTCCTGGGTCGACGAGTCAGCCGCCCAGCAGACGCTGGACACCGCCCGCTGGTACATCAAGACTGGCGATGAGCCCAGCGCCCGCTTCACTCTGAACCGGCTGATCAACCGGCACCCGGGATCGGACGCGGCGGCGGATGCCGTGGAACTGATGCGGTCCAAGGGCTGGCTGAAGGACGAGGCCACGACCCCGGCCCCCGCCAGCGCGGAGACCGGATCGTGAAGAGCGTGACCCGACTGATCGTGGCAGGCTCGGTTCTTGCTCCCCTTGTTCTGGGGGGCTGTTCGACGGACCCGACCCGGGGGTACGCGTTCTCCGAGCCGTACGACACGGATGTGTCAACCGTCGGGGTGCCCATTTTCCAGAACCAGACCTTCGCGAGGGGCACCGAGATCGCGCTGACCGACGCGGTGATCAAGCAGATCCAGCAGCAGACGCCTTGGCGGGTGGTGTCACCGGACCGGGCGGACACCACGCTGGAGGGGGTCATCACGAACGCCGAGCTGCGGACGCTGTCCGACGACCCGCAGACCGGGTTGGCCCAGGAGCAGGTTTACCGGCTCACGATCCGCTTCGTGTGGCGGGACAACCGCACCGGAGAGACCCGGGTCGCCCGCGAGAACTTTGCCGCGACCGGGGTTTTCGCCCCCGCCCGGGCCGCGGGCGAGCGGATCGAGTCCGGGCGGCGCGACGCGGTGGATGAGCTGGCCCAGAGCATCGTGGGGTCCCTGCGGTCGAGCTGGTGAGATCGGGCGAACGCCCGGTTTGTCGGAAATCCGTCCCGAGCGTGATCCGAACGGGGGCTTGCGTCGTATCCATTCCTTGGTGAGTTTGCAGGCCTGTCCCGGCCGCTGTTTCGTCCGGTGCGGTGACTGCGACCACCACGCAAGCCCCTAGGCTTGCGAGTGGGGCTCTGCGGGCGGGAACTGTGCTTTCCGGCGTTGGCCGGGCGGCAGGGGTCTGTGGGGGTTTGTGGCGGATCGGGCGGAACAATCCGGCCGAACCGTCCGATGATGCGTTCAGGAGGCACCAAGCCAGATGCCGGAAGACAACAACACCAAGAACCCGCCCCGCAAGCCCGAGCCCGGCAAGCCCGGCGGCAAGCAGCCCGGGCCCATCCAGCCCGGCGGCAACCGCGGGTTCATGGGCCTCGTGGTCGTCATCCTGCTGGTGGGCACGCTGGCGATGTTCCTGTCCAGCGCCCAGACCGGCAAGGTGATCGACTACGCCGAGTTCGAGACCTCGTACAAGAACGGCGAGATCAAGCGAGAGTCGGTGGAGATCAAGGAGACCGCGGTCGTTGCCGTGCGCACGCAACCGGAGGTCTCGCCCAATCCGCACCTGATCCGTGTGCCCATCAACACCGCGACGCGCGAGATCGTGGCGGGCAAGGTGTATGAACTGACCCAGGGCGCGGTGAAGGACCGTCCGCAGCCGGGCTGGGTCACCCCGCTGTACCTGTTCGGACCGCTGGTGCTGCTGATCGGCCTGATGTGGTTCCTCATCGCCCGTGGCATGCGTGCGGCCGGCGGCGGGGCGGGCGGCATGCTCGGCTCGTTCGGCAAGTCGCGCCACCGCACCCTGACCAAGGAGATGACCGGCATCACCTTCAAGGATGTCGCGGGCATCGAGGAGGCCAAGGACGAGGTCACTGAGATCATCGAGTTCCTCAAGAACCCCAAGAAGTTCACCCGCCTGGGCGGACGCATACCCCGCGGCGTGCTGCTCTCGGGCAACCCCGGCTGCGGCAAGACCCTGCTGGCCAAGGCCATCGCGGGCGAGGCGGATGTGCCGTTCTTCTCGATCTCCGGCTCGGACTTCGTGGAGATGTTCGTGGGCGTGGGCGCCAGCCGCGTGCGTGACCTGTTCAAGCAGGCCAAGGACAACGCCCCGTGCATCATCTTCCTGGACGAGATTGATGCCGTGGGTCGACGCCGCGGCGCGGGATTCAGCCAGGGCGGCCACGACGAGCGTGAGCAGACCCTCAACGCCATCCTGGTTGAGATGGACGGCTTCGGCTCCACCGACGGCGTGATCGTCATCGCCGCGACCAACCGGCCCGATGTGCTGGACCCGGCGCTGATCCGCCCGGGCCGCTTCGACCGCCAGATCGCCGTGCCGCTGCCCGATGTGAAGGGGCGGCTGGAGATCCTCAAGGTCCATTCGAAGAAGGTCAAGCTGGGGCCCAATGTCGACCTGGAGAAGATCGCCCGCGGCACGCCGATGTTCAGTGGTGCGGACCTCGCCGCGATCATCAACGAGGCCGCCATCGGCGCGACCATGCAGAACAAGGACTTCATCGAGCACGAGGACCTCGAGGAGGCCCGCGACAAGGTGAAGTTCGGCCGGGCCAACCGCAGCCGCGTGCGTGAGAAGGACGAGAACAAGCTCGTGGCCTACCACGAAGCCGGCCACGCGGTGCTGCAGGCGTTGCTCAAGGACGCCGACCCGCTGCACAAGGTCACCATCATCCCCCGCGGCGACGCCGGCGGCGCGACCTTCTCCCTGCCCGAGAAGGACCGCATGGGCTACAGCCTCAAGTGGCTGCTGGCGACCATGAAGGTCGTCTGCGGCGGACGCATCGCCGAGGAAAAGGCGATGAACGATGTGTCCAGCGGCGCGTCGCAGGACATCCGCCAGATCACCGCCATCGCCCGTGCGATGATCCTGGACTGGGGCATGTCACCCAAGCTGGGCTTCGTGAACTACAGCGGCCAGGACACCCGCGAGTCCTTCATCCCCGAGCGGGACTACTCCGACGACACCGCCCGCGTCATCGACGAGGAGGTCAAGCGGCTCACCGGCGAGGCCTACAACGAGGCCACCCGGATGCTCGACGCCAACTGGGACAAGGTCGTGGCCGTGGCCGAGGCCCTGCTCAAGCATGAGACGCTGACTGCGGACGAGGTCCACAAGCTCATGCGTGGCGAGGAACTGACCAAGCCCACGGTGGCCGACCTGCTCAGCGCCGACCGTGCCCGGACCGCCGCCGCCAAGCCCAAGGGCGTCACCCACGCGCCGGAGCTGCAAGGCCCGGACGCGCCGGGGAGTCTGCCGGACCCGGTGTGATGCACACGGCGTCCGACCTGGAGACCCGTTGGGCCCGTCTTGTGGACCGCCTTGGCATCGTGGAGGATCTCGGCCATCTTGTGTGGCGTGAGATCCGCGATGCGTATGCATCCCCGCCCCGGGCGTACCACAATCTGACGCATGTGGCGTGCTGCCTGCGAGATCTCGGCGAAGCCGCACCCTCGGGGTCCATCCCGGTCGAGACCGCCATCTGGTTCCACGACGCGATCTACGAACCCCTGCACACCGACAACGAGGCCCGTTCGGCCGAGCTCATGCAGAGTCTGCTTGAGCCCGTTGGCGTCGAACCGAAGTTATTGGCGCAGGCCCGCCGACTGATCATGGTCACGGCGGGACACGCCGGGGCGAATGAAGCGGATGAGTTCTTGATCGCCGATGTCGACCTGGCCATCCTCGGGTCAGACCCCGCGGCTTACGACCACTACGCGGACGCCATCCGCGAGGAATACCGAGCGGTCCCAGACAATCAGTATGTTCCCGGCCGTGCCAAGTTCCTGGCCGGCATGCTGGAAAGACCGGTCATCTACCGCACCGCTTGGGCACAAGCCAAAGGCCTTGAGGCTCGTGCGAGGGCGAACATGCGCCGCGAGTTGGAGCGGTGAGAAGTCACATTGGAACTCCAGCTCGTCGCTTCCATCGCGTCCGCGGGATTGATGATGTCTTCGCCGAGATCGGTCACGCCATCCTTTGCGAACCACGTGGCGATTGGTGACCGCGAGCATCTCGATGATGAGATTCTCAAGTCTGCGAAGGTCCAAATGGCTGGCGGTCCGGTTGCTTGAATCGCGACGCCGTAGCAAGCGTCGGACATCTTCCGGATGGAGTGAGGGCATTTGTGCTTTGTCGTGACGCGATCGCCTGGTAGACTGTCATCGTGCACGGCATGATCCTCACGATTCTGGTCGCGACTGGGCTGGGCGGGCCAGGCGCGCCCGAACCATTTCCGCAGGTGCCCGCCGACGAGGTTATGGTCGGGGCCGACGGGGCGATCGTCTACGACTGGCCCCCGGTGTCGACTCTTTCCCTGCTCACCACGCCGCTCGGCGAGATCGACGCGTGGATGGAGCGTGCGTCGTGGCGCGCCGCAAAGATTCACAAATGGGCCCGCCATGACCTCGCGGGGGAGTGCCCCGAGCGCAACCGCTGGTGCATGTGCATCAACGGACGGGTAGGCCCCTATCCGGTCGACCGCATGCTCAGCTTCGAACAATGGCGAGTGCTCGTCGAGCGTGTGAGACGGGACGCGGAGCGGACGGCTGACCTCACCCATGTTCGATCGCTGCTCGATCGACTGGTGATGTTCCGGGGTTCGCTGGAAACGGCACAAACGCCTGATCTCACGCCCTTGCTGCTAGCGGTGATCGACGGCGCTGCCCGGGGGGACAGGACCTTCTTGCTGCATGCAAGCAAAGTTCATGAGTGGTCGGACGCGAACCCGGGGATCATGAACCGGCAACTCGTTCAGGATCGGCTGCATGAAGCGATGGAACGCGTCACGACTCAGGAGCAGGCCCTCGCGGTGGCGGTGCTTGCTTCAAGTCTGGGGCTCGGGAACAATGACCAGGAGACGCTCATGTTGGAGCGGATCAGAGCCAACGAGTTCCGCGCTACGGCGGTCCGAGCGTCGCAGCCCTTGGGACCGTGGGAGCCCGGGCAAGGCGGCCGCATGGTGACCGATTCTCAGGGTCGGACGCGCTATGTGTGGCCGCCAGTTCCCGATGCGTATCTCGAGACCGCGCCCCTGGGCGAGATCGCAGAGTGGATTGAGGAAGCAAGAGCGGACGAGGCTGTGGCCACCGGTCGTGCATCGCGGCGCACACCGGGTGAAGTTGTCATGATCGAAAAGCGTATGACGATCTGCTTTGTGAGCCCCGCTTCCTTCAACGTGAAGCCGCTGACGCTGTCGCAGTGGAATGCGTTGGCCCATCGAAGCGCCCGATCGCTGCGTATGGGTGGTCCTGATACGGCCGAGCCGGCGGTGCGGCTCGCAGGACTGATGGACGGCTTCCCACTTGAAACAGACTGGCCATCGGACGGGTTCCGCGTGCTCGCGGAAGAGTTGCTCGGGCATTGTCTGAACGCCGATTCAGAGAGCTTTCACGCGGTCGCCCGGCTGACGGCAAGTTTCACCCACCGGAGTGGCCACACAGGACTCCTCCGTCGTGCCGCGGATCGGATGCGTCACGCACCCGACACCGGCTCGCGTGTCCGCCTGGCGGAGATCGCCGCGGCGTGCGTGCCGGCCGAGCATGACCTCAACCCCGCCGAGGCGACCATCTTTGGTGCGGAACTCCTCTCCGCGGCGGAGTGTGCCCCCTCCGGCACGCAACAGTTCTCCATCACCTCGGCCGCGCTCTCGGTCGGCTGGGCTGGAACTTCAGCGCTCTGGGACAAGGCGGTCGCCTCCGATCATCCGGACATGCGTCGCGCCGCGATGCGCTGGGCGAGCGAG
>JBGSZV010000004.1:0-6071 GCA_041750235.1 Phycisphaerales bacterium | reverse complement strand
CTCAACCTTGTCGTCCGCGTCGGTGGATTGGGGCAGAGCCTTGAACCGACCGACCTTGATCGCTTCGCGGGCGGCGAACTTGATGACCGCCCGCTGCACAATCGTGTAGACGAGCGTCTTCGGGCTCGCGCCCCTCGCCGGATCGTACTTCGGCGGGCTGGCCATCAGGTGCAGCAAGGCCACCTGCGCCGCGTCGTCGAAATTGACGCGCGGGCCGCAGTGCTTTGCCGCTACCTGCAGCGCCACCCGCCGGGCGTAGTCGAGCAGGTCGGGCGTGAGTTCGAGTTCGCTTGGCGAGGAGTCGGGCATTCAGATCTCCTCGCCACGCTCAAGCCTCTCGCGGATGTCGTCGCACAGCGTGAAGGAGATCACGGCCGGGGTGACGTCCCGGGGCGGCACGCGGTGCATCACGAAGTACTGGTCGTCGTCGGGCACGGGCCGCCCATACTTGGCCGACTCGCGCTCAGCGGCCTCGTGCAGGGGGCGCAGGAAGTCGGCGTAGCGGCACCCAAGGGCCTGGCACATCACCGCGTACGGCACGAAGATCTGGCACTCCTCGAAGTGTTCCGCGGCGGCGTCCACCTCCGTCTGCGTCCATGCATCCGGCCGCGACGGCTTGACCACCCTCTGCTCGACCAGCGCGTCGAGCATCGCCGGGCGGCAGTCGTAGCCGCGCGAGCGCAGGTGGTTCGACGCGGCAACCGACGTCATCGGGAACAGCTCTTCCCGCTCCATGTCGGCGGCGGCGTGGAATGCAGGGTCCGCGCCAGCCCGGGGCTTCAGGCGGAGGTCGAAGTATTCGTCAAAGGTCAGTCCAATTCGGGTCACGGTTGTCTCCTTGGCGGGGGCATGTGGGCAGGGTGCCCGACCCTCAGCCACTTGTTTCCGGCGAGGGCACCAATTCGTAGTGCCAACGAAAGGATTTTTGGTGGGCCTGGCATTTCCGCACGTGCGTCACTTGCCCCCGGCGAACCGGAATCAGGATGCGAGCAGAACTAGGGAGAATCATCTGTCTACCGGCCATCGCGCCCGCGGCAGAGGCACTGCATGACGGTACCCTCCCGATCCGGGCACCCGTTGCTGCCTCTGTCCTCATTACGCGGTAGAGGTTGGCTTCGGGTCGGCCCTGTTGTCCAACGTATCGAGAGACATTGTTGCCGAAATGATGCAGCACTACGCGCGGGCTTGAAGCCATTGGGTTTGCTCGCCCTGGCGGAGATGCGCCAGAGGGATTTGTTGGCGATGCGCGTGGAGGAGACGCCCGAGATGCTCGCGGTATTGCTTTCCGGCCAACCAAAGCACTTCATCGCCGACGCCCAACGCCCTGGCATCTTCGATCTGGCGAGCCACGGTCTCCGCCCACCGGCGACGTTCGCTTACCGGCTTGTCCTTCAAGGTGTCTTCATAGGACGCTATTTTGTGTGACCCGTCGAGCAACCCATACTTGGCGGACAGGATGAACCACCGATCAGCGTGGGTCATCGCGTAGGCAAGCGCAGCCTTGAACCACGGCGAACAATAGAGTTCGCTTGCGGGCCACACCCCGGAGCGCTTCGTCTTCACGCACGAGATGAGGGCAACTACGGCCACCATTCATCCTTTTGGAACTGCTGACTCCAGAACGTCGAGGAACGCAGGATCGTAACGAGCGTCAACATGGTTGACGTTCCAAAGGCCGGACGATCGCACCACTGGATGCGGGCACGAGTGGCCCAGCCATCTGTCCGATGGTCCCTCCATGCCCGCTCTGCGTGCGGCAGTGAGCAAGCCGATGGAGTTCCGCTCAAGCACCGCTCGGCAACTCGCGCGGCTTGGTGCATCATCGGCACCAACAAAGACAAATGGCATACGCCCGATGTAGGCCGATACCGCTCGTTCTACGGCTTCCTCTGCCAAAGCCTCCGTCGACACCATCGGCTTCGCATCGTTGCCCCAACTCGCTACGGTGGGAAGAGTTCCGGCATCGCGGGTAAGCAAGGCACCGCCAACATGCAGCCGGAAGATAGAGCCCCGATGATTCCCCACGCCGGACGCCGATCCGCGATGCTGGGATAGGCGCTTCCAGAGCGTGGTCTTAGAGTTGGCGGATATCGCATGGGTGCCGACGCGAACAACACGCGGCGATCCGTCGCTCCGCACCTCCCCGTCCTCAAAGAAGAAATAGACGCCCCGTTGGGGCCAATCCAATCGCCCGTGACAGGTTGCCAAATGACGGCGCACACCGGAGCATTGATAAAGCGCCGCATAAAACCGTTGAAGGTCGTCCTTCAGCATGAGCGAGTCTACGGGCGATCACCCCGCACGGCTTCCAGTCAGGTTCTCCGAATAGGTTGTTGGGCGGACCGGCGGTGGCAGCGTTTGCTCCGCTGGGTTGGCCAGTGCCGGAGGGGCCGGTTGTTTCTGTCTCACCTGGGGCCATGATGCCTCCCCTGGCGACCGCGACAGGCACATCCACGGCTTCACACGGGGTATCCAATCGTCGCGGACTGACGCGAGATGCTCGTCCAGGGGTAGCGGGTGCGACCGGACATGGTTACCGTTCATCCCTATGACGACAGCGCCCGAGAGATTCGTGGAATGGATGGGTAGCCACACCGCCAACGACAAGAAGCACGGCCGGAAGGTGTACCGCTACCACCCTCGCTCGGACGAGCACTCGAAGACCCTGTGCCGAATGGTCCTTGAGGACCTTCTCGGTGCATGCCCGCTTCTCGCTGAACACGCGAAGCAACGAGTCGTTGTCGGCGAGATCAACGCTGAGTACACGTTCACCAACGGTAAAAAGAAGAACCTCGATCTGGCCATCGGACAACCGGCAGATCCAGTGGTGGAGGCAGTCGTGCCGACGCCGATCATGTCGGCACGGATCGGGCGGCTGCGTATCTCGATGGAAGCGAAGCAGTGCATGACAGAGCACTCGAAGACAAAACCCCGCATCTTCGACGAACTGTCATCGTCGCATGAGATCGTGCACCAAGGCGACTCGCTTGCCATCGCGGCGGGGATCGTCGTCGTGAACATTGCTGACAAATTCGCTTCCCCACTGCGCCAGGAGAAGGACGGACCGCTCGTTTTCACGGAGCATCGTCAGCCTGTAGTCACCGATTCCATGGTCAGTCACCTGCGCGGTCTGAAAATGCGGAAGGGCTCCGACGGGGTCGGATTTGACGCATTCGCCACGGTTGTCGTGAATTGCGACAATGTGGGGCCATGCACCCTGCACACAGCCGCGCCTGCCCCACAGCCCGGTGACCACGACCACTATCTGACATTCCTACAGCGACTCAGCGGCGCGTACGCGGAGAGGTTTTCCGGATAACCAAGCTGGGCCCCTCGGCGAACATGGTTGCCTGCTGGATTTCCCGCTTCAGCCTCTTTTCAGCCATTTCAAAGTAAGTGGGATCAAGCTCGTTGCCAATGCTGTTGCGGTTGCACTTGAGGGCAGCCACGCTGGTCGTGCCTGTTCCGGCAAACGGGTCTAATACCGTGTCGGCGGTAAACGAGAACATGCGAATCAGGCGGTGCGCGAGCTCGACCGGATAGGGGGCGGGATGCTCGCGAGTCGAGGCACCGGTCAGGTCTGTCCAGATCGGCCGGAACCAGGCTGACTGCTCTTCCTTGGTCAGTCGAGATGAGGCTCGCTGTTCATCCGTTGGACTTCGGTACTTGCCGTGCTTACGGAGCATCAGGATGTATTCGACATCGTTTTTGATAATCCCATTGGGCTCGTAAGGCTTTCCGAGAAAGCCCCCGCCATTGCCCTCGGCCTCGAACTTGGCATTGGCAATTTTGTTCCAGAGGATCGGTGTCAGATAGTCGAAACCAATTCGTCGAGCCCGGACGGCGATGTCAGCGTGCAACGGGAACACATGGTGTCGTCCGCCATTGTCGCGGCGGGCCACACATACATCGCCGACGTTCACGACCAACCGCCCACCCGGCACCAGCACGCGAAAGCAGTGTTGCCAAACGCGATCGAGCTCGTCATGGAATTTCTCGTAGTCGTCGATGTCGCCCATTTGGTCGGGGTGGTCGTTGTACTTCTTCAAGTTGAAGTACGGTGGCGACGTCACGACTAAGTGAACCGATCGATCCGGAATCCAGTCCAGCGCGCGTGCGTCCCCACAGGAAAGCGTGTGCTCCGTGCCCGGCCCAGCGTATGGGCGATGTTCGGGTATCTTTGTCGCCTGCGCACGCGTGCGGTGCATCCCATTGGCGGGCGGTAGCGGTTCGATTGCGGGCGTTCGCGGCATACCCGGAGGATAAGCCAAGCGAAGCGGAAAGACCTCGCTCCACTACCGGCTTTCGACGCCCGATGGGCCCCAGCCAAACTGGCGGGCCGTCAGACGGGTAAGCAGCGTGGATGCACTGCTCCCGAACACCGATCTGATCAACCAGGCCTCGTTCACGCCCAGCGCGACGACGGCCACGCAGATCACCGTGGACCACGGTTCCCGGTTCCGCATCGGCGACCAGGTCCGGGCCGACGGGTCGAAGGAGGTGATGCTGGTCACCGCGATCGCGACGAACCAGCTCACCGTGGTGCGCGGCTACGGCGGCACCACGGCCGAGGCACTCGCGGACAACAAGAAGCTCATCATCCTCGGCAACGCGGCCCTTGAGGGCGCCGACAAGGATGCCTCGCGCCAGACCTCGCGCATCCGTCGCCGCAACTTCACCCAGATCTTCTCCGCCACCGTGGAGGTGTCCGGGTCCCAGCAGGCGGCCGCGACCATCGGCGTCCGCGATGAGCTGGACTACCAGATGCAGGAGCGGCTGCGCGAGCTGCTCCGCGACCTGGAGAACTGCGTGATCAACGGCGTTGCGCCCGCGGCATCGCAGGAGGGATCGGCCACGGTGCGCCGCACGATGGGCGGTGTGATCCCGATGCTCTCAACCAACGCGTACCAGCCGAACACCGGCGGCATCCCCGCGGGCGATGGCGCGGGCAGCAACGAGCTGAACGAGGAGGTCCTCAACGCGGCGCTGCGGCTCATCTGGGAGCAGAGCGCGGGCTCGGTCGACACGATCGTCGTGAACGGCGGGCAGAAGCGCCGCATCAACCAGTTCATCGGACAGAGCCGCGGGTACGCGCCGGGCGACACGTCGTTCAAGGATCTGGTCAGCGTGTACGAGTCCGACTTCGGCGTGTGCCGCGTGGTGCTGAGCCGGTGGATGCCCTCCGACGCCGTGCTGCTCATGGACTCATCGCGGGCCTCCGTGCTGCCGCTCGCGGGCCGGTCGTTCCAGTTCAAGCGCCTCGCAAGCGTCGGCGACTCCGAGGTGGGCCAGGTGATCGGCGAGTACACGCTCGAACTCATGAACGAGAGCGCTCACGGCGTGATCCGCGCCCTGGCCGCCTGACACGGACTCTCTCTCCCTCCTCTCGTGTCTCCGCGGGCGGCGATCCTCGTCGCTCGCGGGGTTTCTCTCCCCCAATTCTTCTCCTGCTTTTTCATTGTCTCTCTCCTCCTTCCTCCTCTCGCTCCCTCTCCTTCCTCCCAATCCAACACTCCTTTCTCATCCCTTCTCTGTGTCCTCTGTGCCTCTGTGGTGAATCCCTTCCTTCCCTCCCCGAGACTCCAATGCTCATCACCGACCGCGACCTGCTCGCCCTCGAGCCGCGACTCTTCAACGACGTCGGATGGATCGGTCAGCGGCTGCACCGCTCCACCTCCGCCACGATGATGGCCGGCGGCGTGGGCATCACCGATGCGTCCGGCCCGTTCTTGGGGCTGGGCATCGGTGTGGGCTCCGTGCTCGTGATCGGCGAGACGCCCGTCGAGATCGCCGAGATCGCGAGCGCCACGCAGGCCGCCATCTCGCTGGTCCGCGCTTCCACCGACGATCCTGCCATTTCCGCCCGCGCGCTCACGGGCACCGTCACGATGGAGTGCTTCACTTTCGCACCGCAGATCGACCAGGTGCGGCGGCGCATCGTTCGGGCCCTCGGCCTCGCACCGGGCGCAACCACCGAGGACGGGCCCCTCGGCGAGGATCGGATCGTGGACACGGGCGCAGCGGCGCACGCCATCGCGCTCGGCGCCCTGCACCTGATCTTCGCGGCCGCG
>JBGSZV010000003.1:0-2880 GCA_041750235.1 Phycisphaerales bacterium | reverse complement strand
TTTGGTCGCGAACTGCTGGGTGCCCACGCCGCGCGAGCAAACGATCCGAAGAAGGCGTCCAGCGTGTCGTTTCAAAGCCTGACTGGTGCGGACAAGTCGTTGCAGGCCTTGTTTGGGACGTCCCTTCAGACGCTGACGACGACAGAAGAGTGGAAGCTCATGGTCCGCTGTTTCCATAAGCGTCATGTGATCGCCCACAAAGGCGGGGTAATCGACGAGAAGTACATCGAGCAATCGGGCGACGACACCGCAATCGAAAGGCGAAAGGTGCGTGTCTCAGCGGATGAGGTGCGGATGCTCGTGGCTGCCGTTCGGTCGCTGGGAGATGGGTTGTGGCGGTACTTCACGCCGGCGGCCCGGTCAGCGGAGGTGCCCAAGTGAACGTGTTCATCTCCTACAGCGTGGCAGACGTTGAGGCGCAGCGCCAGTTGCTAGTGGTCGGTGGGATCGTCGGTCTGCTGTGGCTGTTCGGCCAGAACGGGTAATCGAAGAAGTTACGCGATTCACGAGGCTAATGTGATTCCCAAGACGTTGGACAAGATCGAGGCCGCCGACATCCAGTCCCTCGTCACCAATGGTGACGAGGAACGCCGGACGATGGACTTCAAGCGCGACCTGCCGGGCAATACCGACAAGGACAAGAACGAACTCCGCGCGGACGTGACCTCGTTCGCCAACGCCGGCGGTGGCGACCTGATCTTCGGCGTGGATGAGGCTGGCGGCGTGGCTACGGCCGTGCCGGGATTGCCCGGGGTTGATCCAGACGCGGAGATCCGCCGCATCGAGGCCGTCATCCAATCCAGCATCGACCCGCGCGTGCCGGGGTTCGAGTCCCGGGCTATCGCGATCCCGGGCAAGGGGCCGGTGATCGTCGTCCGCGTGCCCAAGAGCTGGCGTGGCCCGCACCTGGTCAAGATCAACGACACGTTTCGGATGTTCGGGCGCAATAGCAAGGGCAAGTACATCTTCGATGCCACGGAGATCCGTTCGGCGTTCGCGCTGTCGGAGCAGTTGCCGGAGCGCATCCGGCGCTGGCGGGATGATCGGTTGGCCAAGGTGATCGGTGGCGATGCGCCGGTGCCGCTCGAAGATGGTGCACGGCTGTTCATTCACCTGCTGCCACTGTCATCGTTCGCGGGTAACGTCGAGCTCTCGGCGGCTGAGCTGAGCACTCAGCGGCTCGCCTTTCGTCCACCGGGAGTGAGCGGTTGGGATAACCGCGTCAACATCGACGGGGCGATGACGTTCTCCGGACCTCGTGGCGAGACCAAGCGAAACAACGCTTACTGCCAGGTATTCCGATCAGGCCGAGTGGAGGCTGTGTCGACCGACATCGTCCACGTACACGACAACCGGCGAATTGTCGCCAGCCTGTGGTACGAGCAGATGATGATGGAATCACTCACGTCTTACCTGAAGGGGTTGAAGGACCTCGGCGTGCCGCTGCCCATCGTGGCGCTCGTCGCCATCTCAGGGGCGAAGGGCGCGTGGTTCGCGGTGAGCCAGCGCCTCATGGGGATGGGAGACAGCACGATCGACCGGGACATGCTTCTGCTGCCCGACGTGCTCATCGAGACCTACACGCCGGACATGCCGACGCTCTTGCGGCCGTTGTTCGACGCAGTGTGGAACGCGGCAGGATGGGAGCGCAGTTTCAACTACGACGAGAAGGGCAAATGGACACGGCGTGACTGAGTGAGGCGGACGGAGACCCCAACGATGACCTGGCACGGTTCTGAATCTCAGTTCGAGTGGACGACCATTGAGCGGCTCAAGTCGCTCGGGTACGTCCATGTCCACGGGTCGGAGTTGGGCGCTGCTGCGAGGCCCGATGACTCAGAGGTCGTGCTCAAGGACCGGCTGCGGGCATTCCTCGTCGCCCGCTACGGGCGGACAGTCACTCGGCCCGATGGGCTGCCGGATGCGGCGATCGAGGCAGCCATCGCCAAGTTCGCACGGCCCGAGGGAGTGGACACGCTCCGCCGCAACGCCGCGCTGCACGCCATGCTTCGCGGTGGCGTGGAGATTGCCGTCGAGGAACCAGCGACGAAGACGACGGCCGCGAACAAACGTATCGCGCACATCTACGCCGTGGACTGGGACACGCCGGAGAACAACGAGTTCTTGGTCGTGAATCAGTTGCCCGTGCACGGTCCCGGCGGAAACGATCGTCGGCCGGACGTCATCGTGTACGTGAACGGGCTGCCGCTGGTCCTGTTCGAGCTCAAGAACCCGTACGACGACCAGCCCACAGTGGCGGACGCGATCAACCAGATCGGCCACTACCGCCACGAGATCCCGCAGCTCTTTGACCACAACGCGCTCTGCATCGCCTCTGACGGCGTGACCACGCTGCACGGGATGTGGACCGCGAACGAAGAGTGGTACGCGCCGTGGAAGAGCATTGATGGCAAGAGCGTCGAGCGCGGCACCACCGGGAGCATGAAGACGCTGGTCGAGGGGCTGCTGCCCAAGGACCGGCTCTTGGCGTACATCCGCGACTTCATCGTGTTCGAAACGATTGGAGCGGCTGGTGGAAAGATCATCAAGAAGGGAGGCAAGTATCACCAGTTCTTCGCGGTGCGGATCGGGGCAAGGAAGATCCTGGAGTCGGTAAAGGTGGGGGCGGCGGACAAACGGCTGGGCGTCATTTGGCACACCACCGGCTCGGGGAAGAGTTTGTCGATGTGCTTCCTGGTGGGGATGCTGCGGCGGGAAGCCGTGCTGAACAACCCGACCTTCGTGATTCAGGTCGATCGGACGGACCTCGACCAGCAACTGCACGACCAGTTCGTCGCGGCGCGGTCGCTGGTGGGCGACGTCAAGCACGCCAAGAGCGTCGAAGATCTTCGCGGCCTGCTCCAGACGCAGGGCGGTGAG
>JBGSZV010000002.1:0-15379 GCA_041750235.1 Phycisphaerales bacterium | reverse complement strand
GACCTCGACAACGACAAGGACATCGACATCGTCACCACCAACTTCGGCAGCAACGATGTCAGCTTCAGCGTGAACGATGGCGGCGGCGGCTTCCCCAATCCCTTCAGCCTGCCGGTGGGTGATGGGCCATACCGGATTGAGGCCGCGTACCTCGACAACAATCCGATCCCCGACATCATCACCGTCGACCGCACCGGCAACACAGTCAGCGTGCTCCGCGCGACCGCGGCTCTGACGTACGCCCCGAGCGTGCAGTTGCCGGTCGGCGCTGATCCGCGTTCGATCGTCGCCGTGGACCTCGATACCGATGGCGATCTCGACCTCGCGATTGTCGCGACGGATGCGGTCGAGGGCGATGTCGTGCAAGTGCTGCGCAACGACTCACCCCCGGGCCAGCTCGCGCTGGCGGCGGCGACGAACATCCAGGCCGGCGCGGACCCGGTGCTGGTGCTGGCGGGCAACGTGGACAACGCCGGCGGCGATGATCTGGTCACCATCAACGACAGCGTGCTGCTCGCGATGCAGACGGGCGCGGACAACGACGTGAGTGTTTTCCTGAATGCCGTGCCGCCGCCCCCCGAATGCGATGGCGACACGAACGGCGACAACGCCGTCAACGGCGCGGATCTCAGCGTCATGCTCGGCCAGTTCGGCCAGAGCGTTGCGCCGGGGACGGGGGCGGATGTGAATGGTGACGGGGTGGTGAACGGGGCGGATTTGAGCGTGTTGCTGGGGCGGTTTGGGTTGGAGTGCTGATACCGATTCTGAAAGTGCGTTTTTTGAGTTCGGCGACGAATGTGTGCGGGGTGCCTGATGCCGATTGTTCGTATTTGCGCGGGTCTGTGCTCGGTGGTGGTGTGTGTGAATCATGCGGCGGCGCGTGAGGAGCCGCTCAGTGTGGTGCCTGACTGGTCGGCCTTCGGCGGCCAAGACGGGGCGTTCTTCGGTGATGTGGTTGCGCCGGCTGGGGATGTGAACGGCGATGGGTACAGCGATGTGATTGTCGGGGCGCGGTTGTACGACAACGGGAATCTGACCGAGGGACGCGCGCAGGTGTACCACGGGTCGGCGAACGGACTGAGCACGACGCACGCGTGGTCTGTCGAGGGGAATCAGGACTTCTGCGGGTTCGCGACGAGCGTGGCGACGGCGGGCGACGTGAACGGTGACGGGTACAGCGATGTGGTTGTCGGCGCGTGGACATACGACACGCCGACGATGGATGCTGGGCGGGTGTTCGTGTACCACGGCTCGGCGACGGGGCTTTCGACCTCGGCGTCGCGGGTGTTGTCGGGGAGTGAGTCGGGCGCCTACTTCGGGCGCTCGGTGTCGACGGCGGGCGACGTGAATGGCGACGGGTACAGCGACATCGTGGTGGGCGCGCCGGGGGTTGATGTGACGCCGGGCAGCGACACGGGACGCTGGTACATTTACCTCGGATCGGCATCGGGCATCAGCGCAACAGCATCTTACGCGAGCACTCACACGACACCCGAGGCGGGCTATGGATCGCGCGTGGGATTCGCGGGGGATGTGAACGGTGACGGGTACGGCGATGTGATCATCGGCGTGCCGGACTACAGCAGCAATCAGTCCGATGAGGGTCGCGTGGGCGTGTACCTAGGCTCGGCGACGGGCGTGATGACGCTGCTGTGGCTGAAGGAAAGCAACCTCGCGGGGGATCAATATGGATGGTCGGTGGGATGCGCCGGCGATGTCAATGCCGACGGCTACAGCGACATCGTGATCGGCGCGCCGGGGCATGATGCAGGGCTCTTCCTGGGCGCCGGGCGGGCATACGTTCACCTGGGATCGGCGGTCGGACCTTCGCAGACACCGGACTGGGCGGGGCAGATCAATCAGGTGGGCGGCGCGGTTGGTTCGTCGGTCTTCACCGCGGGTGACGTGAACGGGGACGGGTACAGCGACGTGATTGTCGGAGCGCGACTGTATGACAACGGCGAGCTCAATGAGGGGGTTGTCGCGGTGTTCATGGGCGGTGCGAGCGGGCTGAATGAGGTCTTGCGCTGGACCGGCCAAATGGGCCAGTCGAGCGCCAACTTCGGGGTGAGTGTCGCGACGGCTGGGGACGTGAACGGCGACGGGTACAGCGACGTGATTGTCGGCGCGAGCGGGTTCACAGAGTCGCTGGATGATGAGGGCGCGGCGTTTGTGTTCCACGGCAGCAGTTTGTGGGCGTCGTCGATTGCGGCACGAACCACGGGGTCAGAAGACGCAGGTGTCTTCAGCATCGGCGGCAGAGTAGCGGGTGCGGGCGACGTGAACGGCGACGGCTTCGATGATCTGCTGGTGACCGCTAATTCGCGTGTGAGCACATACCATGGTTCGGCGGCGGGAGCGGCGGGCGATGCCGCTTGGGAGATCGAGGTGGACCAACTCGGCGGGATTGTCTTGGACAACTTTCGGGATAGTGTCGCGGGCGCAGGTGATGTCAACGGCGATGGCTACGACGATGTCATCGTCGGCGCTCCTGGCAGCAATGCTGCTGGTACCACTATTACCGGCCGAGCAATCGTTTTCTCCGGGTCCATCAATGGCCTTGAGCAGCTCCCAGACTGGAACGTCACCGACGGGGTGGTTTACTCATACTTTGGCGCTGTGGTGACTGGGCTTGGCGATGTGAATGGCGATGGCTTTGCTGATGTGGGTGTCGGAGCGTCCGGACACATCAACCGCGCACCACGTGTGCATGTCTATCACGGCTCAGCGACGGGCCTGCCGACAACGGCGAGTTACGTGCTTGACGGAGCGGAGGTGTATGACGCCTTCGGTTCGAGGATGGAATCCGCGGGCGATGTGAACGGCGACGGGTTTGACGATGTTCTGATTAGTTCCTCGTATTACTCTGACCTTATTATTGAACAGGGCCGCGCCGCTGTGTATCTGGGATCGGCAACGGGACTGTCCGCGATGCCCTCATGGGAGATCGTGGGAATGCAGAAGGGGTCGTTCCGGGGTTTGCGGATAGGCGGTGCAGGAGACGTCAATGGTGATGGATACAGTGATGTGCTGGTCGGGGAGTATCGGTTCAATGCCCCCCACCCGGAAGCGCTGGCGACGATGTTGTTTCTCGGAGCAAGCAGTGGACTTGGGCTCGTTCCAGCCTGGGAGTTTGTGGACGGAAGAGTGACAGCTCGTCTTGGGGGATCGATCACTGGGGCGGGCGACCTGAATCAGGACGGCTACAGCGACGTGGTGATGGCCAGCACTGATTCGCTTAACGGAGGAGAGGGAGAGATCGCGGTATTTCATGGTTCGCCGAAGGGGCTTTCGGCGGAGCCAAGTCTCGTTTTCGGTGCGGTGGTCGAGAACGCGAACACTGCACGACGCGTGGCGGGAGCCGGCGACCTCAATGGTGACGGTGCCGCTGACTTTGCGGTTGGTTCTCCAATGTATCCCAACGGTTCTGACGATGAAGGTCGGTTCTGGGTCCACCATGGGAGTGGCAGCGGAGGTGTCGCGGTACGGACGCGACAGCTTCGGGCCGACAACCTGGCGCCGATCGCGTCGACGGGCATCTCGGACGACGAGACGAGCTTTCGGATCGCCGCGACCGCAAAGGGATTTCTTGGGCGCTCTGAAGCCAAGCTGGAGATCGAGATGAAGCCGATGGGCGCGCTGATGGACGGGTCCGGATTGCGGTCGGGCGCCTTGTTTTTGAGCACGGGTGTCGCCGGCGTTGAACTCAACGAGTTGGTGACGGGTCTTTCGCCAAGCACGCCGTATCACTGGCGTGCACGGATTCGGTTCTCGATTTCCAGCAGCCCCTTCCAGATGTGGGGACGATGGGTTACGCCGCAGCCCAGCGGGCTCAATGAGCGCGACATCCGCACCGGCACATCATGCTCCGGCGATCTCAATGCCAGCGGCGCGGTGAACGGGGCCGACCTGAGCGTGCTGCTGGGGCAGTTCCAGCAGAGCGTGCTGCCGGGGACGGGGGCGGATCTCAACCGTGACGGTCACGTAAACGGGGCGGACTTGAGTGTGCTGCTGGGGCGGTTTGGGGTGGGGTGCTGATCGCTGCGAGATCAGCGGTTGCGCGGGAGCCTGGTTGAGAAGACGCGGAGGCCTGGGGGGGCGGGGCCGACGGCGAGAGTGCTGGCGTCGGGGCTGAAGGCCAGCGCGATGGCCCACATCGCGTCGGTGCGAAGTGTCTGCAGTTCATCGTCGGTCTTCGGCTCCCAGAGTCGGACGGCATGGTCCCATCCGTCGCCGAAGGCGAGGCTTCTGGTGCGGTTTGAGATCGCCGGGAAGCGGATGGAGAAGGTGGAAGCGGCGTTTGCGACGGAGGCGAAGGGGGCGTTCGTGGATCCGTGGTCGATGGGGAACGTCGGCGGCGGGCTGCCGCGGACGTGCGTGATCGTGACGGACTACACGTGGGGTTGGGTGGGGTTCGTGGAGCGGCCATGCGGGGTCTGGTCGATCGTTCTTGGTAGGTTGTTGCCGGCGGCGATGTGCTGCCGTGGAACGCGACTCTCAGGAGATGGACACCCATGACTGGACCTCGGATCGGGCTTGCAGCGGCTGCATTGGTGTTGGGTGTGACAAGTGCGGTGATGCTTTCGCCGACGCAGGCACGGCCGGATGAACGCCCGCGAGGGGGCGCGATCGGGAGCGTCGAGGTTTCGATGAAGGAGATGGGGCGCGCGATGCGGAAGCTGCGTGCGTCGGTCGAGGATGCGGCGAAGAAGGCGGATAACCTGGCGTTGATCGGCGAGATGCAGCGCGGGTGCGTCGGTGCGAAGAACCTGCCGGTGCCGAAGGATGTGCTCGCCGCGGCGGCGGATGAGGCGGCGAAAGAGAAGCTGGCGCTGGAGTACCGCACGCGGCTGATCGGGGTGATGCGTCAGTTGCTGGACCTGGAAGTGAGCGTCATGGAGGACAAGAACGATGTCGCCAAGACGCAGCTCGATGAGCTGTTCAAGATGCAGAAGGCGGGACACGACGCGATGGGGCTGAGCGACGACGACTGAGCGCGCCACTGGATGCTGCGCGGTTCAGTTGCGCGGGATTCGATTCAGCGTGTACCACGCGAGGGTAGACCACATCGGTTCGCCCGTTTCGCTGACGGGATCCATGCGGAGGTAGACGACCGATCCCGCGGTCAAACCTGGAATGGTGAGGCGCACGCTGTCGCGCGTTGCACTGGCGAGCGCGCGGGAAACCGTGAGTGGAGTTTCGTCCTGCTTCTCACCGCCGTAGGCCGGGGTGGGCTGGTATCGCCACTGGACGACGGTGTAGTTCGCAGGGTTTTCGAGCCATCCGCGGGCGACGGGGCGGGTGAGGCGAACGTTGAGGCCGTCGGTGGTGGCGGAAATGGAGTGGTACTCGAAGGTGGTTGCGCCCGTGGGGCGCAGGCGCTGCAGGCCGAAGGTGGTGCCGCGCCACGACCAGTTGCCGTCGGCGCCGGTGCCGCCGATGTAGAGGCAGTCGTCGGGACCTTTGACGATGCGATTGACACCGCACTCGAGGCCCTGGGTGTGGCGGAAGACGGCCCCCTGAAGTTCGCCTTCGACTTCTTCGAGGAAGATGCGCTGGATGCCGCCCATGGTGAGTTCGCCGAGGTAGAACTGGCCTGCGAAGGGGCCGTCATCGATGCGGAGCGGCGTTGTCGGTGAGTTGCAGATCTCGTTCTGCGGCAGCCAGACGGCGGGCGGAGAAACGGGCTGATCGCTGAAGAGGCTGGGGTGACCTCCATCGGGGTAGCGGGCGCTGCGCTCGAGGCCGTTGTAGTGGCCGTAGAAGCGCCCGGGCTTGACGTGCACCAACTTGCTGGAGGGGAGCCATGCGCCCTGATTGTCGGAAACGAAGATGTCGCCATCGGGTGTGACTTCGATGCCGTTGGGCGTGCGGAGTCCGCCGGCAAGGAACTGGACTTCGCGTGACTCGATATTGATGCGGCAGCAGGTTCCGCGGTTGGGCGGGTTGGGGCCGTTGGACTGTTTCATGTCGCCGATGACGCCTTCAGCGGCGTGGGTGTTCTCAAGGTAGATGGCGGTCGAGAGGGTGGCGTAGAGCCAGCCGTCGTGGTGAGCGAGGCCGAAGGAGAAATGGTGGTAGTTGTCGCTGACCCAGGGCTGTACGAAGGGCTCGCGTGTTTCGTAGGTGTTGTCGGCGTCGAGGTCGCGCAGGCGGTCGATGCCGTTGCGGTGGCAGACGTAGACATCGCGACCGACAACGGCAAGGCCGAGCGGGTCGCGCAAGCCATCGGCTAAGGGATGCACGGTGATCCGGGAAGTATCGGTGCTGGTGGCGTTGTCGAGGACCCAGATTGTGCCATTGGGAGCATCGTCCAGGACGCCATCGTTGAGCGGAGTGAAGGTGGCGACGAGGAGGCGGTTGTCAGGGAGGAAGGCGAGCGCGCCGACCTGCGGCTCGAAGCCAGCGGGTCGGATGTGTTCGAGACTCCACGCCGGGTGAACGCTTTCGAGCGGGAGCGCATCGCCGGGCCTCATGTGCACGCCGGTATCGAGAACAATCTTGCGACCGGGAGAGACGACGCGGGTGACGCCCTTCTCGGTGCGGAAGGCGGAGGCGGGGACGGGCTGGAACTCCGCGGCGGCGGGCGTTTTCCACGCGAGCGAGAGACACGCGGGTCCGGCGTTCTGGAACATGGTGATCGAGAACGGGTGGAGGCCCGCGGCGAGTTCGATCGCGCCGGTGCTGGCGGCTTTGGCACGCGGGAATGGGAAAGCGACGACTTCGACCTCATTGATAGTGAGGCGGGCGCCGTCGTCGCTGGTGAGCGCGAACTCGTACCGCCCGGGGGTCTCGATGTGGAGCATGCCGATTGCTTCGGCGATGAAGTACTGTTCGGGGCCGCCGAAGTCGGTTAGCTGCCCAAGATTGAGCGCATCGATGCGGCGGTCGAAGTTGGGCGTCTGGTCGGCGCGGAGGGGTGCGAGGCGCTCCATCGGGCGGCCGATGTCGTAGAGGCGCAGCGTGAGGCCGGGTTCGAGGTCAGTCGCGCGGCACTGAGCCGTGACGAAGAGCAGAACGAGCAGTGCGAAGTGGACGGTGCGGCGCATGGTCAACTCCTTTCTCGACCGAAGGCCGGTAGGGTAACGGTGCGGATCGGTGCGTGGCGGAAACCGGCCAGAGGGTGTTGAGTTCAGCCGTTGCTATTGGTGGTTTCCCGGGCGTGAGATTCGCGTGGGGCTTGCCTAGGAGGCGCGAGATCTTCCGAATCCGGCGTTGTACTGCCGTTGTGGCCGGAAAGCCGGTTCACGGACGCGGGATGGCACTGGCATTGAGCGTGAGTCTCACATGCTTCGCGTGGCGCTCGCGGAAGTGCGTGGCGCGTGTGTGCGGCGTGGGTGGCACCTACTTTGCAGTTGGAAAGATGTCGTGCGAAGTGGGCCATGAATGCGCACTCAGAAGAAGGAGATGATCATGCGTCTTTCCATTCTCGGAATGACTGTCTTACTTGCGGTGGGACCGACAGCGGTCGGAGCGGTGCTGGTGTCGCAGCAACCGGGCGGCGGGAGCGTGCCGCGGTCGTCGCAGTTGTGGCAGGACCCCGGCCCCAACGGCAACGACCTCGACAGCGACGCGATCTGCTGGGAGGACTTCGTGCTCAGCGCACCGGCCTCGATCAATCACATCGAATGGTGGGGCGCGGGCGCGTGCGAACTGGGGTTCCGGATCGAAGTGTGGCGGCAGGATCCGGGCACCATCGCCTACCAGCCGCTCGCGGTGTTCGATGTGCACGGCGGGAACCTGGTTGAACCAGAGGCCCGCTTTGTGGTCACGCCCGCGGACTACACGGTGTCGGCGGGACCGAACGGGACGACTCATTTCTCGCTGGATCTGACGACTCCGATCGTGCTGCCTGCGAACGATGCGGCGAACCCGCGCTGGTTCATCGGGATCATCGGGTACACGCACCAGGCGTTCTACACCTGGAACTGGTCGCAGGGAATCGGCGGGAGCAACAGGACGTATCAGTGGCTGCGCGCGGATGGCGGTAGATTTTGGAGTCTGCCCGAGGGTCGCGCGATGGTGCTCGCCGAGAACGCGTGCGTCGGCGCGAGTATCGGGCTGCAGCCGGTGTCGGTGCTGGCGTGTTCATCGGGTGTGGTGTTCTTTGATGTTGAGGCGTCCGGATCGGGAGCGATGTCGTATCAGTGGCGGCGAAACAGTGTGCCGCTGGATGAGGATCCCGGTCACATTGAGGGGGTGTTCACGCCGAACCTCGTGGTGGCGGGCCCATTGCCGAGTGACATCGGGATGTACGACTGCGTGATCACGAACGACTGCGGCACCGCGACCTCGGAGCCGGCGTCGCTCGGACTGTTGCCGGACTTCAACGGCGACGGCGAGATCAACGGCGCGGATCTTTCGGTGCTGCTGTCCAACTTCGGCGACGGTTATCCGGGGATTGCCGGTGACGCGAACGGCGACAACATGGTCAACGGCGCGGACCTGTCCGTGCTGATCGGGTCGTTCGGACAAACGTGCTGGTGAGACCGACGCGGATTCAGCGCGATCTTTTCGAGGCGGGCGCCGATTTGCGGGCGCTCGCCTTTGATTTGGTCACGGACTTCTTTGTCGTCTTATTGGCGGCCTTCGTAACGGCAGCCTTCTTCGGCGCTGAAGAAGAGGGCTTCTTTCCAGCGCCCTTCAGGTTCGCCTCGTAGAAGGCGATGTGATCCTTGGCGGGGACGCGTTTGATCGCTTCGGCGATGACGTCGAGGGCGAGGTCTTCGACCTTCTTGAAGCGGATGCATGACTTGCCCATGTCGAGCTTCTTGCCGGTCTTCTTCCAGGCTTCCACGAACCAGCGGTTGTGACCGGGATGGGCGTAGATGCTCATCAGGTAGAGGGACATGGCGCTCTTCTGCGAGGCGAGCCCGGCGAAGGGCAGGGGCTGTTTCGGGTCGCAGTGGTAGCCGTTGGGGTAGACGCTGTGGGGGACGTAGTAGCCGATCATGCCGTACTGCATGCCTTCCTCGTACGACTTGTCGAGGTTCTTGCGGATGACGGCGCGGACCTGCTCGATGGCCTTGCGGCGGTCGTCGGGGAGTTCGGCGAGGTACTGGGCGACGGTGGCGGCTTTGCTTTGCATGAGGCAAGTTTACCGCGCGCTGAAGTGAGCAGAGAAGCCCGCCGGGTGCTACTTGGATTGCGGGACTTCGACCCAGAACCAGCCACGGAGGTCGCCCGCGGCGTATCCGGTAGCCTGATCGTTGGGGTAGGCGGCGGCCAATGACGTCGTGACGGATGGGTGGAGCGACTCGGCCGGGCCGTGGCAGGTGAGGCAGTTCTCGGCGAGCTTGATGGGGAGGATGACGCCGAGGTCGGTGTGCGAACTGGCCGCGAAGGCCGGCTGTGCCGGGCGTGCCGCGAGGATGCTGGAGGCCCATGCGGGGGCGGTGTTGGTTGGGTTGCGCAGCTTGTCGCTGGTGCGGCCGATTCTCACGCCGAACTCGCTGCCGACGGCGGCGGCGATCGCAGGGGCGCGTTCCTTGCAGACGCTGATCGCGCTCGAAGGTCCCGCTGGGTTGGCGCCGGCGCCGGGAGCAGTCATGGCCTGCGAGAGTTCCGCGAAGAGACGGGAGAACATGGCATCGCGGGCGGAGATGGCGCGATCGCGCTGGGCTTGCTGAGCGGAGTTCAGCGCGGATACGTCGATCGGCGTCCATGTGATCGCGGATGAATCGCCGGGCTGCGAATCGGAGCAGGCGACGCTTCCGACGGCGATGAGCGTCGATATTCCGATCATCACGATTGGCTTGATCATCACGGTGCGTCCTCTTGTATCAGTGGGCCGTGGGCGTGCGTCCGGCGCGTTCGCGGCGTTCAAGCCAGATGAACAGGCCTACCGCGATTGCGGCGAGGCCCGCAATGAAGGTCCAGGGCGAGACGTGGGCGATCTGCGGCCAGGTGATCTTGCCGAAGCTGGCGACCGGCTCGATGGTTCGCGCGATGAAGGGGTAGGCCTCCGCGTACACGCCTGCGCCGACCAGTGCGCCCAGGACGCCGATGATGGCGTCACGCGATCCCTGGCCGATGGCGGCGAGTGCTGTTCCGGGGCAGTAGCCCAGTATCACCATGCCGACACCGAAGATCAGGCCGCCGCCGGCGTTCATGGCCAGATCGGCGGACTTCACGCTCAGCCCCTTGATCATGCCGAAGTGCAGCATCGCGTAGATGCCGATGGATCCGACGACGATGGCGGTGAGCATGGTCTTGAGGACGGTGAAGTCGCGGAAGCGGAACTGGTTGACGATGACGTTGTAGCGCGTGACGCCGCCCTTCTGCAGCAGGAAGCCGAAGACGAGGCCGGTGATGACGCCGAGCGCGATGGTCTTGGGATCGGCAAAGAAGTTGTCAAACATGGGACACCTCCGCACGCATGCTTCGACGGCCGTAGATCAGGAACGCGGTCAATACGCCGGATGCGAACATGCTGATGAAGAAGGTCCAGCTCGAGACGGCGAGTTGGAGGCTGCCGGAGATGCCGTGGCCGCTGGTGCAGCCGCCGGCCATGCGTGCGCCGAAGATGAGGATGAAGCCGCCGATGAACGCGGCGACGTAGCGTTTCATGACGGAACTGCCGAAACGCTGCGCCCATAGGGAGGGGACGGACTCTGCCTTCAGCGTGCCGCCGAGCCATGCGGCGAGGAACGAACCGGCGATGAGCGCGATGTCGAGCGACATCTGCCAGTCGAAGATGGGCTTGAAGCCGCCATCTTTGGCGCCGTACTCCTTGAGGATGTAGGCGTTCTGACAGGCGTGCTCCGGAGCGACCGCGCAGAGGCCGGCGCCGGCGACGCCCACGAAGGAGGTGCTGGTTCCCAGCGCTTTGCCCATGAAGTAGAAGGTGCACCAACTGAGCAATCCGATGCCCGCGCCGACGAGGTAGGGCGACCATCGGGGGTGCTTGAAGGGGTTGGCCATTTCACGGCTCCTTATTCAGGGTCTTCCATTTGGAGGCCCGACATCGGAGCGAGGTTCCCGATGATCTGTCGCGGGGGAAGGGCTTTATTTGGCCTGGCGGTAGATGCCCTCGGCCTTCACGACGAGCAGTTTGCCGGCCTCGGCCTGCGTGACCTTGCCGACAACGACGAGTTCATCGAGTTCCTTGAGATCACCGGCGCCCTTGAGGCCGGTCTTGAGGGGCAGGCCGTCGGCGCCGGTGACCTGGATGGTGGCGGCGTTGGCGGCGATGTCGGACTTGGTTTCGCAGCAGTAGTCCCAGGGGGTGGTGCAGTGGTCGTCGGGGTTGTCGTTGCAGGCGGGGAGGGCCATGTCCATGAGGGTGAAGACAGCACGGCCATCGACGAAGGGATCGACGCTGCCGCCGATGCGGCCATGGAGCGTGATGGTGTCGCCGACTTTGGCGTCGGCCTTGGCGGCTTTGACTTCTTTGGCGCCGGCGGGAACTTCGGTGAGGAAGAGGGAAGCGGGGAGGACGGCTGCGGTCGGAGCAGCGGCGGATTCGCTGGCCGGCTTGGCGGGGGTGGTGGTTGTCGCGGCGGGCTTGTCGCAGGCGGCGAGGGCGAGAACGGGGAGGATGGCGAGGGCGAGGATGCGATTCATTATGAACTCCTTTGAGTGTGAGGGTCAGTTGAGACTGGTCAAACGGATTTGAGAGCCACGGGGATTGCGAGTCGGAGGCAGCGCCACGCGGGGGGCAGCGCGCCGATGATGCCGAGGGCGAGACCGATCGAGAGGGCGAGGGCGATGACGCCGGAATCGATGGTGAGGCCGAAGACGCCCATCGAGAATCGGACGGAGAGATTGTCGAGGAAGAGAAGCGCG
This sequence comes from Phycisphaerales bacterium, assembly GCA_041750235.1. Lineage (GTDB taxonomy): Bacteria > Planctomycetota > Phycisphaerae > Phycisphaerales > UBA1924 > JBGSZV01. Next base: position 3,592 of record JBGSZV010000002.1, on the reverse strand, counting down.
AAGGCGCAGGCGATGAGCGCGCCGGCGGCGGTGGCCAGCGTGGATTCCTGGATGAGGCTGAGGATGATGGCGGCGCGGCGGTAGCCGAGGGATTGAAGGGTGCCGATCTCGCGGACGCGGGAGGCGAAGGCGGCGTACATGGTGTTGAGTCCGCCGAAGAGGCCGCCGAGTCCGATGAGTCCGGCGGTAATCCACGCGACGGCACGGATGGGGGCGAAGAAGCGGGCGAGGGAGGCGTAGTAGTCGGCCTCGCTCATGGCGGCGAGTTCGAGGTCCACGCGCATCTTGGTGAAGGCGATGATGTCGGCCATCTCGGCGCGGTCGGGGTCGAGCGTGGCGATGGCGCAGGAGATGGTTTCACGCTTTGTCGCGGACTTGACGGCGAGCATGTCGGCCCAGATCTCGGCATCCATCACGGTGCCGGGGGCGACGAAGCGGCCGACGATGGTCCAGGGACGATTGTCGATGAAGATCTGCTTGCCGACCCCGAGGGAAGCGTCGGGGACGTCCATCTTGATGTGCGCGGTTGCGCCCAATAGCACTTCATCCTGGCCACTCGCGGGAAGTCGACCTTCGATGATCTGAACGGTGTCGTGAACGAGGGTGGCGGTGGGCGTGATGCCGCGGATCATGACGAGGGGTGCGCGTTCCACGCCTTGGGAGATCGCGACGGGGAGCATGACGTGGACTTCGGGGGAGATGTGGGCGACGCCCGCGGTGGAGCGGATGCCGGGAATCGAGGCGGCAAGGAGTGATGGGATGGAGGCGGCGATCTCGCTGCGCTCGACGCTTTCTTCGCTGCCGGCGCCGAGGATCAGGGCGTTGTTCGCGTTGCCGCTGGCGCGGAGGCTGCTTTCCATGCCCTTGACGAAGGCGGCGGCGGCGAGAACAAGAGTGACGACCAACGCACTGCCAATGACGCTGAGCGCGAGGCGCGTGCTCGAGCGCCCGAGGTTGCGGACGGCGTATTCGAAGGGGAGGGTGCGCATGGTCAGACAGCTCTGAAACAGGAGGCGATGGTGCGACGGCCGGCGCGGAGGGCTGGAACGAGGCCGGCGACGATGCCGACGCCGCCGGAGACGAGCAGGCCGATGGCGATGACTTTCGGGGTTGCAGCGAACTGGATGCTGAGTCCCTCGGTGGAGAGGCTGAAGCCGCCGAGGCGGAGGGCGAGGGTCGCGGCAATGGTTCCGGTGATGCCGCCGATCAGGCCAAGGACGAGGCCCTCGGTGAGGATGAGACGGGCGATGAGGCTGCCGCGGTATCCGAGGGTTTGCAGCACGGCGTGTTCCTTGATTCGGTCCTGCACGCTGAGGACGATGGCGTTGGCGACGAGGGCGAGGACGGCGGCGAGGCAGCCCCAGCCGAGCCAGCGGGTGAAGCCGGCGATGGCGACGATGTCGGCGCCGGCCTGGGCGACGAAGGCTTTCTCAGGGCGGGTCTGCGTGGGTTCGGCGTCGTGCTTGAAACGGTCGTCGATGGCCTTGGCGACGGATTCGAGCTGCGAAGGATCGGTGACTTTCACGCTGAACTGCGTGACGGTTCCGACGCCGTCCTTGGCGGCGGCACGCTGCAGGAAGTCGAGGTGGACGTAGGCGACTTCCTGGTCCTGCGCCTCGGCGGAGCGGATGATGGCGGCGATGCTGACGGTGACGCCGGAGGAGTCGAAGGATTGACCGACGCGGAAGCCGCGACGCCTGGCAAGGCGTTCGCCGACGATGGCGGCATCGCTGCGCCTCCCCCACTCTTCGAGGGAGCCTTCGAGCAGCTTCCACTTGGATGACAGATCTGGAAGTGCATCGGGCTGAATGCCGCGGAAGGTGATGACATCGAGGCTGGCGCGGCAGTTGTTCACAACGATCTGCATGGGAACGACGCTGGCGACGCCGGGCAGTTCGGCGATGGGTCGCTGGTAGTGCTCGGGGAGGCGGCTGGTGGCGGGGCAGAAGCGGTTGGCGCGGTAGACGATCAAAGTGGTGTCGGCGGCGGTGACCTGGGTGGCGGCGGTGACGCCGTGGTTGAGGGATTGCACGCCGATGTAGAGGAACATGGCGATGGCGACGCCGGCGATGGTGAGGGCGCTGCGGGTGCGGTGGCGCCAGACTTGCTTGAGGATGAGGGGGAGGAATTTCATAAGTCATTCACCACAGAGAGCACAGAGTTAGACAGAACTGCTTGAAAGACAATCAAACAGATGCCGGGGAGACGAGTTTGCCTTTTTCGAGGTGGAGGGTGTGGCTGGCGTAGGCAGCGGAGTGGGCGTCGTGGGTGACCATGATGAAGGTCTTGTTGAGTTCCTTGTTGAGGCGGGTGAGGAGGTCCATGATGGCGCGGGCGCTGGCGGCGTCGAGGTCGCCGGTGGGTTCATCCGCAACGATGATGTGCGGGTCGGTCACGATGGCGCGGGCGATGGCGACGCGCTGCTCCTGGCCGCCGGAGAGCTGGCGTGGGAAGTGGTCGTGGCGGTCGGCGATGCCGACGAGATCAAGAGCGGCGCTGACGCGCTGGTGGCGCTCGCGGCGCGTGAGCTTATGGAGCAGCAGCGGGAGTTCGACGTTCTCGTAGGCGGTGAGCACGGGGACGAGGTTGTAGAGCTGGAAGATGTAGCCGATGCTCGCAGCGCGCCAGTCGGCGAGGCGGGCGCGCGAGTAGCTTGCAATGTCCTGGCCTTCGATGCGGAGCGTGCCGGAGGTGGGCGAGTCGATGCCGGCGATGAGATTTAGCAGCGTGGTCTTGCCGCTGCCGGAGGGGCCCATGAGGGCGAGGAAGTCGCCGCGCTCGACATCAAGGTCGAGTTCGGCGAGGGGGGTGATGAGGCCATCGCCCTTGATGTACGACTTGGTGAGTTTTCGACACTCGATGAGCGGCATTCAACGACCCTCCTGCGCGCGGACGCGGGCGCCTTCGCGGAGTGATGCGGGGGGGTCGATCGCGACACGATCGCCGGGGGCGAGGCCGGCGGCGACCTGCGCGTGGGACTCGATGGTGGCGCCGGTGAGGGTGATGGCGCGCTTGGTGACGGTCGCGTGGCGCTGATCGATGAGCCAGACGTTGGCGGACTGACCCTGGATATCCGTCAATGCGGCGCTGGGGACCAGGAGCGAGGAATCGCCACTCGTCGAGGGACCTTGCGCTACGCCGGAAGCATTGCCTACGGAGAACAAACGCACCCGGGCGAGCATCTCGGGCTTCAACGCTGCCATTGGATCGGTGATGGCGACCTTGGCCTGAATGGTGTTGCGCTGGATGTTGGCTTCGTGGACGATGCGGGACACCGTGCCGTGGAAGATGTGGTTAGGAACGGCTTCGGTTTCGACCTCGGCGGTCATGCCTTCGATGAGCTTGCCGGCGTCGGCGAGGGGGACATCGACGCGGACCTGGAGTTGGGCGGGGTCGTAGAGTCGCGCGACGACGCCCATGGTGGCGGCGTCGCCCGCGCTGTCGGAGAGGCTGACACGGGTACCGGGTTCGATGAGGCGGGCCAAGACCCTGCCGTCCACCGGGGCTTTCACGCTCATGCGTTCGAGCCGGAGGTCGGCTTCCTGGCACATCACCTTGACCCGTGAGTGGTTGGCGACCGCTTCGGCGACAG
>JBGSZV010000001.1:0-5841 GCA_041750235.1 Phycisphaerales bacterium | reverse complement strand
GGCGAGCCCCGCGATGGTGATCGCGCCGGTGGCCGTGAACGGCTGGTTGTCCGCCGCCGCGCGCCAGTTGAGTGCCAGCGACGCGGGCTTGCCGGGGGTCAACTGCAGCTCGGAGTCGAGCGTCTCTACGGAAATGTTCGCCGGCGCAGCGCCCTCCTTGCCGGGCACGCTGAGCGTGAAGTCACCCAGGTCAAGCCGCACGTTCCCCGTGGACGCCGCGAGGTCCGGCTTGTTGTCCTTGTCCAGCGGGATGTCGAAGGTCTGCGCGACCAGCACGATCCCCGGCTTGCCGCCGACCTGTACGCCCTTGTTCGCGAGCGCCTTGGTGAGGAAGTACCCCAGCGCATCGGACTGCACCTGCACGCCGTCGTTCCGCGAGCGGATCGCGCCGGTATCGAGCAGCAGATCGACGAACGCGGTGGTCTTCTCGGATTCCAGCTTGAGTGCGACGAACTTCTCGGCAACGCCCGGCGCTGCCGTGCTCTGCGCGCCGACCTTCTGGTCCAGATTGCGGACCGCGCCCGCGGCGGCGGCATCGACCATGCCGAAGGTGAGGTCAAGCTGCATCGCCGGGCCCAGCACCTCGTTGAGGTCGTACCCGCTGGAGGCGACGAAGGGTTGAATCAATGCCGTCGGCATCGCGAGGATCTTCGCGCCGCCCTTGATGAGCCCCGGCGTCGGCCGGATCGCGCCCTTGGCGTCCACGATCTCCGCGGCCTGTGCATCCAGGATGATCTCGCCCGAACTGGTCCCCGCGTAGCTGGCCTTCAGCGCTCCTTGCATCGAAGCGCCCTGCGACAGACCCGGCGTGTGCACCACGATCTTGGCCGGATCAACATGGAACGTCCGCGGCGCCTGGTCCTTCGCGAGCGCCAGGCGCCCGTCCATCGGCTCGGTCTCCACCATCGCGGTCACCGCGGCGCTGCCCCAGTCCATCGCCGGGCCGGACGATCCGCCGCTGTTGCCGGGCAACGGCAGGTTCAACTGCGTGATCGTGAAAGTCACCAGCGGGCGCTTGTCGAGTGTCACGCTCACGCCGTCGCTCGAGAGTTTCTGCACCGCGGCGGTGGGCACGCGCAAGCGCGCGAACGGCGGTTTGCCCGGCTCGGCCATGACCAGACGCCCCTTCTCACTCTTGACGCTCATGCGGATCTGCGCTGCGTCGGTATCAGCGGCATCAGCGCCGGGCGAGACGCCCGCGAGCGACGCCGCGATCATCTCGACATACTCACCCGGGATCGTCGCATCCACCACGCCGGTGATGACCGCGGAGTCCATGACGAGCGTGCCGTCGACGTCAGTGAGCCGGTCGGCATTGAAGGAGATGTTGATCGCCTCGCCGCCTTCAAGCGTCTTGGCGGTGGCGGTGAGTGTGACGGGCTGGTTGTTGGCAAACGAACCCTGCGCGGTCAGGCCGGTGAGGCCCACGGTCTTGGGCGAGCCGTTGGGACCGAGCGGTCCCGTGAACCGAATGTCCAGCGCGTTCACATCGAGCTTGGCGGCCAGACCCTTGGGCAGCTTGATCGGCTCGGAGGCGCCGGAGCCCGTGCCGGTCGGCGCACGCGACGGCCTTGAAGGCCTGGATGACTTGGCGGCAGCGGTCTGTTCCAGCGCGGCCTCAAGATTGGTGCGGCCATTGGCATCGGCGATGACGTCCACCTTGCCGCTGAGCCGGATCGTCCCGAGGTCGAGTTTGCCGGTGGCGAGCTTGAGGAGCGAGGTCTCGGCGCTGGCGTCGATGGCGGCGACCGTCTTGCCGTCGGGGTCCTTGAGGACCACCCCCTCGATCTTCTGCGGCCCGCCCCACGAGAGCTTGGCGCCATCGATGCTGTACTTGCCCTCGATGTCCTGGTTCAGCGCGCTGGCGATGATGCCGGGCGCGACCTTGCTCGCGATCATCGGCGCGACAAGCGCCACGATCAGGACGAGCGCGATCAGGATCATCAGGCCGCCCAGCGCGAGGCGCTTGAACGCGCTCTTGCGACGCTTGACGGGCTTGGAAGTGGACGACGCGGTAGGGGTCTGACTCATGCCCCAATCTTATCTGCGCCGGTGCCGCACGGCACACGAATCGGGCATTCCGATCGGATGTTGTCGGCGTTTGGCGATCAGTCGGGCGATGCGGGCGTTTTCGACAGCGCCAGCATGCGCTGGAGCGCCTCAAGCGCCGGACCGCGGGCGTCCTTGTGGACGCTCACTTGGTTGACCACACGGCCTTCCACGAGGTTGTCAAGCGTCCACAGCAGGTGCGGCTCGTCGATGAGGAACATCGTGGTGCACAGGCACTGACAGTCGCTCAGGATCCGCACGTGCACGCCGCGCGCGGCCGCCGCCTTCGCGAGACGGTTGACGAGGTGCACCTCGGTGCCGACGGCCCATCGGCTGCCGCTCGGCGCTGCGGTGATGGTCTGGATGATGAACTCGGTGCTGCCGTTGAGGTCCGACTTGTCCACCACTTCCTTGCAGCACTCGGGGTGCACGAGGATCTTCATCGTGGGGTCGGTTCGGCGGATCTCGTCACAGTGTTCGGGACGAAAGAGCTTGTGCACCGAGCAGTGCCCGGCCCAGAGGATGACCTTGGCGTCCGCGAGCTGCTGGGCGCTCATGCCGCCCAGGGGCTCGCCCTTGCGCGCGAGCTTGGGGTCGTAGATCGCCGTGTGCTTGGCGACATCGATCCCGAACGCGGCCGCGGTGTTGCGCCCCAGGTGCTGATCGGGCAGGAAGAGAACCTTGATGTCGGCGGCCTTGTCTTTGGACGCGCCGCCGGCCATCGCCCATTCGAAGACCTGCTTCGCGTTGCTACTGGTGCAGCAGGCGCCGCCGTTGGTGCCGACAAACGCCTTGATCGCGGCGGTGGAGTTCACGTACGTCACCGGGACGACCCGGCCCTTCCACTTCTGCGCGGCGAGCGACTTGTGGATCGCGTCCCACGCATCCACGGCATCGGGGTAGTCGGCCATGTCGGCCATGGAGCAGCCGGCGGACATGTCGGGGAGAATCACGGCAGTGCCGGGCGGGGCGACGAGATCGGCGGACTCGGCCATGAAGTGCACGCCGCAGAAGACGACGTATTTCGCCCCCTTCTCCTTCACTCGCTGGGCGGCGAGCTGGCTGAGTTTCAGGGAGTCGCCGGTGAAGTCGGCGTGCCGGACGATCTCGTCAACCTGGTAGTGGTGGCCCAGGATGATGAGCTTGTCACCCAGTTCCTTGCGCCGCGCGGTGATAGCGGCGGCGAGTTCGTCGCTGGTCGCTCGGATATAGCGCTCGGGGAGCGTGGGCTGCCACAGGTGCATCAACTGATTGTAGGGAGCGCGAGGGCCTCACGCCGCAATGCGCTGCGTCACCGCCGGCTTGACCTCGAACTCGAGCGCGATGGCCTGGTGGTAGTGATCGATGGGGGTCACGCGCTTGACACGCGCCTTGACCATGGTCTCGCTGCCGAGGACCGCGCCGGGCGTCCACGCGACCGCGACTTCCAGCTCATCGCCGACCATCACCGGGCGCACACGCTCGAGGCACAGCAGAGCGCCGCCGGCGGAGACGTCCGACGTCTGGCCGGGCGAATACACCAAGGTGCGGCAATCGCGCACTTTGCAGGGGCGGACGACGGTGTAGCGCGCGTGGCGACGGCGTTCGGGGCCGGTGAGTTCAACGGGCTCGTGATCGGTGAGCTTCATGGTGGTCCGCTCCGTGGACGTGGTGGCGATTCGGCGTCGATCCCCCGGATCCCGTTTCGACGCCGTACAGGTGGTATCGGGGCTTTGGCGGGGCGTATTTGGCGGACCTTCCGAAAATGAAGGCCCGGACGCGAAGGGGTGCGGGGCCGAAGACCGATAAGGAAGGGGCCATGCCACGCCACCCGTCCATCAGCGTGATCATCCCGACCCGCGGGCGGCCCGAGCGCCTCGCCCGCTGCCTCATGTGCCTCTCGGCGCAGAGCGTGGGTGTTTCGGCGATGGAAGTAATCGTGGTGAGCGACGGCCCGGACGACGGGCCGCTCACCGCGCTGCCGGGCGTGAACCCGGCGCTGAACGTGCGGTTCATCGAGGCCCCGCGCTGGGGCAATGCGCACGCGAAGAACGTCGGCATCGAAGCCGCGACCGCGCCGCTGGTGCTGTTCCTGAACGACGATGTGCTCCCGGCGCACGACTGCCTGGCGGCGCATGCGACGGCACACGCCTCCCTGGCAAACCGTGGTCACCGGGCGATGGTGATGGGCTATTCGCCCTTTGTTTCGCCGAGGAACCCGACGCTGCTGGACCGGATGGTCTGCGAATCGTCGATGATCTTCTTCTACGATCGGATGATCGACGCCCTGGGGCGGCCGACCCGCGCGGGGGACTACGACTGGGGATACCGCCACGCGTGGACGCTGAACCTCTCGCTTCCGCGGGAGGCCGCGGTGGAGGTGGGCGGGTTCCGGCCGTCGATCGCGAACTGCTGCTACGAGGATGTGGAGTTCGGCTGGCGGCTGGCGAAGCAGGCAGGGATGCCGGTGCTGTTCCAGCACCAGGCGTTCGCGCCGCATGACCATCGGTACACGGCACAGGCGTACCTCGACCGAGAGTACCGGCTGGGGTACTCGGCGCATGGATTCGCGGTTTCGGCCCCGCAGTGCGCGGCGGATCTGTTTGGGCGCGACGTGCTCTCGGAGGCGGAAGTGGCGTACATGCGGCAGTCGGTCCAGCGCGAGGCACGCGATTCGGAGCGGCTTCGGGCGGCCTTTTTGACGACGCAGGAGCTCTCCCCGGCCCCGGGTGTGCTTGGCGGGAAACTCGTGGAACTGGCGTACACGCAGCACCTGCCATTGAAGCGGTCGGTGTTCCGGCGCGGGCTCCTGGCGGCGGTGGACGGACAGCCCGTCGACGGACTTTTCCACATGAACGACGGGCTTTTCACGGAGCCGGGGCTGTGCGCATCGGGCTCGGCGACGCCCGCGGCGGCGTAATGCGTCGAAAAAGCATCGAAAACCCCTGAATTCCGGCTGATCCGGGCGGTTTGCGCGGGGTCCGAAGGGTCAAAATCCCGACGGATTTGGACCCTTCCAGCAAAAAACCTCGACAAAACAGCAAAAAAGTGCGCGATGATGTCGAAAAGCCCTTGTCGGCACGTGCTGCGCGACGTACAACCCGCGCATCTGGATGGTGACACGGAGGTGCTCTGGACCAGTCCGGATGTGATTCACGACGAAAGAACGGAGTTCCCAGTCATGGCAAAGCCTGCAAAGAGAAAGACCACCGCCAAGAAGGCAGCGGTCAAGACGGCCAAGACGGCCAAGCCCGCCAAGGTGTCGCCGGCCAGCAAGCCGCGCTCCAAGGGTGACGTTTTCGGCACCATCGCTGAGCACGTCGGCCTCTCCCGCAAGGAGGTCGCTGGTGTGTTCGACACCATGGGCCAGATCATCGCCGCCGACCTCGGCAAGGGCTGCGGCACCTTCAATGTGCCCGGCCTCATGAAGGTCACCGTGGTCCGCAAGCCCGCCACCAAGGCGCGCAAGGGCATCAACCCCTTCACCGGCGAAGAGACGATGTTCAAGGCCAAGCCGGCCCGCAACGTCGTCAAGGTTCGCCCGCTGAAGGCCCTCAAGAGCATGGTCTGAGTTCGGCTCGACCTGTGATTGTCGGAGGAGTTTTCGGCCCGGGACCGCAAGGTCCCGGGCCTTCTTCGTTTTGGGAGCGGCGGGGTCCGGGGGGTCGATAGTTGATCCATGAGCACCCTCGCCGGTGTCGCGTCTATGCCTGCGCCCGTCGCGCTCCCCGAGAGCGCAGAGGTCCGGCGTGCGCGGGTGGAGTGGCAGGTTGCGCTGCTCCGGGCCAAGGGGGTGGACCTCACGCCCGAACT